>JAJRZN010000250.1 GCA_024275235.1 Deltaproteobacteria bacterium | reverse complement strand
TGATTTGGCTTTCTGGATGGCGTCCATGCTCAGGGCGCGGATGGCATTGGCAAGATTTCGATGGGATGTCATGGCTTTTTCTCCAAAGGCAAAAATTATGGTGAGGTGGGCTTAATCAGCCTTCTGCAACCTCATTATGTGGTTGATTATATGTAAATAAATTGCTTCAGCGATATCATTGGTGATTTTGGCCAGCGCCTCTTTCTTGTTGGCCTGTAAGGTTATGGGATTAGTTGACATGCTCAGGGTTTCGGTAAAGGTGCGGTTCTTTTGTGTCCAGACTGCCTTTCCATTTTTTTTATCTTTTTTGTTATTGTGATCAATAATGCTGAAACTTACCCGCAGGTTGGCCCGTAATTCATTGGCCAACAGGTGGTTGCCGTATGATATTTCCGGATAATTGATGTCGAGAAGAGCCCCGGTGAGTTCATATTGAGCCTGGGCCGGGTTGTCCACTAAATGAATTAATTTACTCTTACGCAGCCAGCCTGACAGGGATTGATCCATGGTGCTTTCCAGGCCCATTTCGCCGGTATTATTGACCCACAGGGGGCGGCTGAGGGTAATGGGCCGGCTGTCGCTGTCGGCAACATAGGGGTTGTGATAGCCGCAGCCGGTTAGGAAGAGCAAAAGGAATGCTGCGATAATTTTTGTTGTTTTCGTCATTGTTATGCCCGCGGCCTTTAAATCACGATATTGATTAATTTATTTTTAACTACAATAATCTTTTTTATCGGCTTGTTGCCAATGAATTTTTTAGTTTTTTCATCATTTACGGCCATTTCCCGTAATTCATCGTCAGAGGTGCCCAGGCTGACCTGAAGTCGGCTGCGAACCTTGCCCTTCACCTGAATAACGATGGTGATCTCATCCTCTTTGGCCTTTTGAAGATCAAATTCCGGCCAGGCGGTGTGATCGAGAAGTCCGTCATGGCCGGTCATCTCCCAGAGCTCGGCGCAGAAATGCGGTACCATGGGGTAGAGGAGTTTGATGATGGCCGTCACTGTCTGCTTGATAATATGCGGGTCTACCTTCTCCTGCCGGTCATTATCAGGGGCGGCAAGCAGGAGGTTGGTGAGCTCCATTACCGCGCTTATGCAGGTGTTGAAGTGAAAGTTGTTTTCAATATCAGTGCTGAATTTTTTAACGCATTGATGGGTTTTACGTTCCAGGTTACGGCTTATCTGGTTCAAAGTCTTGTCTGGTTCCGTATGACTTTTTAATAAATCACGGTTGGCATCCACAAAACGATACACCTTGTTCAGGAAACGGGAGGCGCCGTCGACGCCCTTGTCATTCCATTCCAGATCCTTTTCCGGCGGCGCGGCAAAGAGACTGAAGAGGCGCACCGTATCGGCGCCGTATTTTTCAATCAGGGTGCTGGGATCAACCACATTACCCTTGGACTTGCTCATCTTGGTGCCGTCCTTGATGACCATCCCCTGGGTCAGCAGATTGGTGAAGGGCTCATCAATATTGAGATAACCCATATCGCGCATGGCCTTGGTGAAAAAACGGGCGTAAAGCAGGTGCAGAATAGCATGTTCTACCCCGCCGATATACTGATCCACCGGCAGCCAGTAGGCAGCGGCCTGCTTATCTATCATCCCTTCTTTATAATGGGGATTGGTGTAGCGGGCGTAATACCATGAGGACTCCACAAAGGTATCCATGGTGTCGGTTTCACGACGGGCCGGGCCGCCGCAGCACGGGCAGGTGGTTTCATAGAAGTCAGGCAGCTGCTGCAGGGGAGATTTGCCTGATTTAGCCAATTTGACCTCGGTGGGCAGCTGGACCGGCAGATCGGATTCCGCCACCGGCTGAATGCCGCATTTTCCGCAGTTCAACATGGGAATGGGCGTTCCCCAGTAACGCTGGCGGGAAATGCCCCAGTCCCGGAGCCGGAAGGTGGTTTTTGGGCGGCCAAATCCCTGATCGGTGGCGGCTTTGGTAATGGCCGCCCTGGCCCTGATGTTGTCCATGCCGTTGAAGTCACCGGAGTTGATTAAGGTTCCCGGCCCCTCATAGGCCTGATCCTCCGGCATCTCAGCGGTGGGGGGATGAATAACCTCTAAACAGGGTATATCATATTTGGCCGCGAATTCATAATCCCGCTGGTCGTGAGCCGGGACGGCCATTACCGCCCCGGAGCCGTATTCCATCAGCACGAAATTGGCGGCATAGATGGGCAGCCGCCGGCCGGTGAAGGGATTAAGGCAATAACTGCCGGTGAACACTCCTTCTTTATCCAGCTCCTCGCCGTATGAGGCCCGCTGTTTGGCGGCTTTGGTACGTTCAACGAATTCTTTGACCTCATCTTCAGTGCTGCCGCCCTTTGACAATTCCAGGGTCAGGGGATGTTCCGGGGCGATGGACATAAAGGTGGCCCCGAAGATGGTATCGGGGCGGGTAGTGAAGATAGTGAGCTTCTTAGTGCTGCCCTCAATGGGAAAATTGATTTCAGCCCCCGTACTCTTGCCAATCCAATGACGCTGCATGGTCAGTACCTTGTCGGGCCAGCCGCCAAGTTTATCCAAATCGGCCAATAATTCTTCGGCGTAAGCAGTAATCTTAAAGAACCAGCCATGCATTTCGCGGGGGATTACCTGGGAGTCACAGCGCCAGCATTCGCCATCAATGACCTGCTCATTGGCCAGGACGGTCTGGCATTGTTCACACCAGTTAACCGTGGTCTTTTTGCGGTAAATCAGTCCCTTCTGGTAAAGTTCAATAAAAAACTTCTGCTCCCAGCGGTAATATTCCGCCCCGCAGGTGGCAATTTCCCGCTGCCAGTCATAGCTGAAACCCATGCGGCGCAGCTGGCCCCGCATATAGTCTATATTGTCGTAGGTCCAGCGGGCCGGATGGGTGTCATGCTTGATGGCGGCGTTTTCCGCCGGCAGGCCGAAGGCGTCCCAGCCCATGGGATGGAGGACATTAAAGCCCCGCATTCTCTTATAACGGGCAATGACATCGCCGATGGTATAATTGCGGACATGGCCCATGTGGATGCGGCCTGAGGGGTAGGGGAACATCTCCAGAAGATAATATTTCGGCCCCTTATCTTCCTTGACTGTGTAGCATTGTTCGCTCTGCCATTTATCCTGCCATTTCTGCTCAATGGCCGCGAAATTATAGTGTTTAGCCATTTATTTATTAACCTCGTACATTTTTTGGAAAAGTTAAATTCAGCGCTCTATGCCTGACTCATGAAAATTCAGCCGTCTCATTTGGCTGCCGGGCCAGGTTCTCGAAGGTGGTAATGTCGGCCAGAAAAGCCAGCTTTACTGTGCCGATGGGGCCGTTTCGCTGCTTGCCAATGATTATTTCAGCCATCCCGCGGTTGGGGTTGTCAGGCGCCTTATTATATACTTCATCACGATAGATGAAGCAAATAACATCCGCGTCCTGCTCGATGGCTCCTGATTCCCGCAGATCTGAAAGCTGGGGACGTTTATCGGTACGGCTTTCCAGGCTGCGGTTAAGCTGAGAGAGGGCCAGAACCGGGATTTTCATTTCCTTGGCCATGGCCTTTAAGGAGCGTGAAATATCGCTGATCTCCTGCTCGCGGCTGTCGATACCGGCTCGGCCGCGCATGAGCTGCAGATAATCCACTACCACCAGGCCTATATCATGTTCGGCCTTCAGCCGCCTGGTCTTGGCCCGCATTTCAAGCACCGTGATAGCCGGGGTATCATCAATGAAGATGGGAGCCTTGCTGAGCATACCCGTGGCCCGCACTAATTTAGGCCAGTCCGTATCCCGCAGCCGTCCGGTACGGACTCTTGAGGCGTCTACCCGGCCCACGGAGCAGAGCAGACGCATGGCTAATTGTTCCTTGGGCATTTCCAGGCTGAAAACCGCCGTCGGTACCTTGGCCAGCATGGCGGCGTTCTGGGCGATATTCATGGCAAAGGCGGTTTTACCCATACTGGGGCGGCCGGCAATGATAACCAGGTCAGAGGGCTGAAATCCGGCGGTCTTATGATCGAAATCATTGTAACCACTGGGTACCCCGGTAATCATCTCCTTACGTTCAGCTAACTGCTCAATGTTTTTAAAGGCCTCGTTGATGATCTCATTCATCCGGTAGAAGCTCTGGTTGCTTTTGGAGCTTGAGATGTCAAAGACGCTTTTTTCGACGTCATCTAACAGGAGATCGATATTGTCCTGTTCCTCAAAACAGCGGCCGGCGATTTCTGAAGTAGTTTGAATCAGCTGGCGGAGGATGCTTTTGTTGCGGACAATGGTGGCATAATAGGCGATATTGGCGGCCACCGGCACGATATCGGTAAGTGTCGCGAGATAGGCGGCCCCGCCGACTTCCTCCAGTTTGTGACTGTCCTTTAAGGAGTTGATAATGGTAACCAGATCCAGAGGCTCGGTTTTATCAAAGAGATTGAGCATGGAGCTGTATATGGTCTGGTGAGCTGGTTTATAAAAATCGGAGGGGGCGAGGAGGTTTACAACCTTATCCATGGCCGGCTGGCGAAGAAGAATGGAACCGAGAACGCATTGCTCAGCCTCAATGTTTTGAGGCGGCAGGAGCTGGCCGATGGTCGAGGGATGAGATGGCGCTTCCATTGGTGAGTTGTGATTCCGAGAGGACGTGAATAGTTACAAAATTACAATGCCGGGATGCGTGAACATCGCCGGCATTGTAACTACCTCATACAGACTCTATATAAATTATCTGGCTTGCGGTCTAATCTTAAAAACAGGCCGCCGGGAACAATGATCAGGGGTCTCTGCTCTGCCATTACCAACGGCGGCGGCAACAGTATGGGGCAACAATACTATCATACTATGCCTATGCCGCATTGAAAGCCGCTTTGGCAGTCTGAATAAATATTACTCGGTCTGCGGTATTATCTCAACTTTGATGTCGGCGTGAGTCTGGTAGCCGATCTTGATGGGTACGTTGAAAATTCCCACAGTTTTGATGGGTTCATCAATGGCAATCTTACGGCGGTCGACTTCAATACCAAGTTCGGCTAATTTGTCGGCAATCTCGGAGTTGGTAACCGAACCGTATAATTTGTTCTCCTCACCAACCCGTTTGCTGATAGTAACCACGGCTCCGGCAATTTTTTTAGACAGCCCTTCAGTCTGCTGGCGCAGAGCTGATTTGCGGGCTTCAATGGCATCTCTCTCCAGCTCAAGACGAGCCTTATTGGCCTTATTAGCGAGGACTGCCAAATTCTGAGGAATAAGGTAATTACGGCCAAAGCCTGGTTTTACTGTGACTAAATCTCCCTCTTCTCCAAGATTATCCATGGTCGTTTTCAATATTAATTCCATACGTCCCTCATTCTATGTAGTTTTAAGTTTTTTTGATTATTCTTCTTTTGTCTTATTCGGGGTGGAGGGCTTACGAAAATTGGCCCAAATCTCAACGATCCCCAGAAAGGCCAGCATGATAATACCATAGGCCTGAATTGTAATAATTATATAAATAAGAAATCTTATGGGCTTTGGTACCTCCCATTTTTCCAGAAGACTGGTCAGAACTGCCAATCCCTGCAAAAAATAGAGAAAACCAAGCACCAGAACTATATTAAGTCCCGTCGTGTTCAACCACACGCTGGAGATCATTAAAGTGAAAACTCCGGCGATGAACAGCCAGATTAAATTATCCGGCAGCCGCCAGCGGCGGAAATCGTCCCATACTTTAATACCGCTTCTTTTTAACAAACGGTTGGCCAGCAGCAGATTCAGCCAGATTGTGCAAATAGCTGAAATCAGCAGACTGCCGGGAAATATGCGGGGGACTGTTTCCCGTGTCCGCTGGAATACCTCTTTAAGCTGGGCCTTGGAGTCAGGAGTGAGCCCCGGCGAGGTGCTGTATGACTTAAAGGCTATAGTTAACGATGTATCAATTTCTTTCAGTATCGATTTGTAAATATTAACCTGACTGAAGGCGCTGAAGGCAATGCCCAGGACAAGCCAGGTAAGAATTATTGCCCCTATGCCCTTAAGCCCGGCTCGGTGGATACTGTCACCTTGATTAATGGATTGTCCCAGGATGATTCCAGCTGGTATCAGACTCAGGGCTGAAAAGACAATCCGAACATCAGCGGCTGTAATCAAAATCAGAGCGGCGGCCGGAATAGCCGCATAGGCCGCTAACTTGCTGCCCCGCTTAAAACCTAAGACGGTAATATAATATATTATCGGCAGAGGAGTGATGAAATACAGCCAGAAGAAAAAACTGCTGATCACCGGCAGGGTAAGAATAAGCGCGGTAATGCCTATTGCCGTTAAATAATATTGGCCGCTGAAACTCCTCTTTGCCTGTTCCAAGTCATTATAGGGGGGGTAATCTGTTCAAAAGGCTGCTGTTTTACAGACGGGTTGTGGCGCTGTAAGGCAGCAGGGCGATTTGACGAGCCCGTTTAATGGCCTCGCAGCACTGTCTCTGGTGCTTGGCGCAATTACCGTATATGCGGCTGGGAATAATCTTGCCCTGGTCGGTGATAAAATCGCTTAAGGTCTTAACGTCTTTGTAATCAATCGCCAGGCTGCTGTCGGCACAAAACCGGCATATTCTTTTACGGATAAAGGTCTTTTTCTTATATTGTTGACGGGTTGGCGCTGCCATTTTTTGTCTCCTGTTGTATCTTGGGCCTTAGGCCGGGTCTGCTGCTTCTGTAACCGTTTTCGGGGCTTCCTGCGTCTCGGCTTCTGCTGCCGGGGCGGTCTCTGCTTCCACTTCTGCTTCCGGTTCAGGGGCGTCAGGGATATATGTATCCTGAATTTTGATGGTCATGTATTTCAGGGTATTTTCATCGATACGAAAGAGACGCTCGATTTCGTCAACTGCCGCGGGGGGGGAGGCATATTCCGTGAGAACGTAATAGCCCTGGCTCTCTTTCTTGATGAGATAGGCCAGTTTTCTGAGGCCCCAGCGGTCAAGATTGATGATGGTGCCGCCAGCCTTCTCAATAACGGCGTTGGTGCGGTCGATAATAGTGGTTATATCATCTTCATTGGCCGTGGGCCGGATAATATAGATTGTTTCATACCTGCGCATGCTTCCTCCTTGTGGACTGTGGGTGGTTCCCAGGCCCTCGTGTTTCCTGCCTCAGAGAGCAAGAAGGTTTACGGATAGAGGCTGGAATATAAAAAATCCAGCCAAAGAATAAACGGATTCTTTACCATATAATCTTGTTTTATGTCAAATTGTTTTTGTTGCGCTGCCACAACTTAAGTAATTCCGTCTCTGAGAGGTCGTGGAGTTTCGTCCCTTCCTCAAGGGCCATATTCTCCAGGCCGCTAAAACGGCGGATAAATTTTTCGGTGGCAAGATGCATGGTGTCTTCGGCATTTATGTTATATAGGCGGGCCAGATTGACCAGCATGAAGAGGACATCCCCCATTTCTTCGATAATATGGGTCTGGTCGTCACCCCTCATAGCCTCTAATAATTCTTCGGTCTCTTCAGTGAATTTATTTATTGCCGCCTGCCGGCCGCTCCACTCAAAGCCGTTATGGGCTGCCCGTTCAGATACCCGTTGGGCTCGGCGCAGGGCCGGCAGACTCCTGGGAACCCCTGCCAGGCGGTCGGCGGCGCTGGTGGCGGTTTTTTTCTCGGCGGCCTTGATCTCGTTCCAGCGCTGACTCTGCCGGGCTGCTGAACCAACTTTTTCATCACCAAAAACGTGGGGATGGCGGTGTACCATCTTGTCGGCAATGCCGCCGATAACCTCGGCCAGTGAAAAGGCCTGCTGTTCTTCATAGAGCTGGCTGATGAAGACAAGCTGAAAAAAGAGGTCGCCCATCTCCTCTCGAACGTCAGCCGCCCGGCCGTTGTCAATGGCATCGACCGTTTCGTAGCATTCCTCAAGAAGATAGGTCTTCATGGTTTCCGGGGTCTGCTTCTGATCCCAGGGACAGCCGCTTTGAGGGTCGCGCAGGGCGGTGATAATTTTGTTTAAACGCTGGAGTTCCTGTTCGGTGGTAGTCATGGTCTGAGATTGGGGAGGTTGACGGGGGGGAATCTTGTTGGAAATCTATTCCCTGGCGGTTGCTGTTTTGTCGTTATCTTCAGGGGCCGACACTTTGTCGTCTGTTTCTGGAACGGGGGGAGAAGGTGCTGATTCTCTTAAAGTCAGGGCGTTGTCAATAATACGGCGGCCCACGCCGAGGCGGGCTCGTAAATCAGAGGGCTTGCAGGGTTTAACCAGAAAGTCATCGGCACCACCATCCAGGGCCATGAGCTTTTCTTCATGCGACTTACGGGCGCTGAACATGATAGCGTAAACATAAGGTCCGGTGCGGGTACGCAGCCGCTGACAGAGCTGAATTCCGCTGATCCCCGGCAGGTTCCAGTCTATAATGGCGAGGCGGATGGCAGGGGTTTCCTCTAACAGTTCCCAGGCCTTATCGCCGTTATCTGCCGAGACGGCTTTATATCCCCATTTGGTGAGGAAGTTTTCTACCCCTTTACGCACTACCGGATTATCTTCAGCCAGCAGTACTAAGGGTTTGGAAATTTTTGATGGCGCCATAATAAGAAAATAAGAAAGTAAGAAAATAGCCTTTTAGCAGTCCTGAGATTTGTCTTAAAGGTGAGATTACCATTTCTTACCCTGAATAACAATATCTCTCTGAATAAGTGTTCTATTTTTCTGCTTGACTGAACTATTTATACGCACTATGTTCACCAACAAACTTTATCATGTTATTTGAAAAGGTTCGTCTTTTGTGGACGATATATTTATTAATATATGGATTGGAGGATTATGTTATGTCAGTTTATGTT
>JAJRZN010000249.1 GCA_024275235.1 Deltaproteobacteria bacterium | reverse complement strand
GGAGGCCAGAGGGGAGAGAGCCATGCTTGAGGGGACGGTAATTGAGCAGGTAAAAGAGCTGGCCGCAAGATTAGAGGCCATTATTTAAGGTGCTGTCCTCATGCTGAAAATTGATGAAAAATTATGTATTGGCTGCGGAGTTTGTGAAGAAAACTGCGCCTTTGGAGCTATAACCGTTGTCGATGATCTGGCCCAGGTCAATGAAAAATGTACACTCTGTGGTAATTGTGTTGATAATTGTGAGGCCGGAGCCCTGTTTATTGAGGAGGGGGATACCGTTCCCAGGGATGATCTCGCCGCCTATAGCGGGGTATGGGTATACGCTGAATTCCGGCAGGGTAAAATAGCGCCGGTGGTTCTGGAGCTTCTTGGCGCTGGCCGTGGTCTTGCTGATGAACGGGGGGTAAAGCTCAGCGCCGTGTTGCTTGGTCATAATCTTGGAGACAGCGCTCGCGGGTTGATTGCTCAGGGCTGTGATGAGGTTTTGCAGCTTGACAACCCGGCCCTGGAAAATTTTGTTGATGAACCTTATGCCAACGTCCTTTCCACCCTGATAAAAAAACGGCGGCCGGAGATAGTTCTGGCCGGGGCCACGGCCATTGGCCGTTCTTTTATTCCCCAGGTTGCCACCATCGTGGGGGCGGGACTCACCGCCGACTGTACCGGGCTGGCCATTGATCAAGACGGCAGTCTGCTGCAGACCAGGCCGGCCTTTGGCGGTAATATTATGGCCACCATAGTTTGTCCCGATACCAGACCGCAGATGGCCACGGTTCGCCCCATGGTTATGAAGGCTCTGCCCGTTGATCTTCATCGCCAGGGGGCGGTGGAGGATCTGAATGCCGAACATTTTAATTTGACCTCCAGGGTAAGGGTATTAAGTTCAGTAATTGCCGAGCCGGATAAGGTCAGGCTCTCGGAGGCCGATATCGTGGTCGCTGGCGGCCGCGGTCTGGAGAGCGCCAAAGGCTTCGCTCTGTTAAAGGAACTGGCTGAGGTTATGGGCGGCTCTGTTGCCGCCTCCAGGGCGGCGGTGGATGCCGGCTGGATAGACTATCCTTACCAGGTGGGCCAGACCGGCAAGACGGTTGCTCCCAGGCTCTATATCTGTTGTGGTATTTCCGGTGCCGTTCAGCATCTCGTTGGTATGCAGTCCTCTGAGACAATTATTGCCATTAATCGTGATTCAGCCGCCCCAATATTTAATGTTGCCACCTATGGTATAGTGGCTGATCTCTTTGAAATTTTACCCCTCCTCATTGCTGAGCTGAAAGGGGCCAAATGAATTTTTCTGGTGCTTTGAATGATGAACTTAACTGATAAAATCGCTCTGGTAACCGGTGGTGGGCGTGGTATTGGCCGGGCTGTGAGTATTTTACTTGCCTCTCTTGGGGCCGAAGTGGTAATTAATTATGTTAACCGTCCTCAGGCGGCCGATGAGACCGCGGCCTTTATCAGGCAGCAGGGGGGGAAGGCCGAGAGTATAGGCTTTGACGTCGCCCGGGCTGGAGATGTGCAGGCAGCGGTTAAGGATATTCTGGCCCGTCACGGCCGTGTAGATATCCTGGTTAACAATGCTGGTATTACTAAGGACGGCTTACTCGTGAAGATGAAGGAGGAGGCCTGGGACGCGGTTTTAGACACCAATCTTAAAGGTGCCTTTAATTGTCTCAAGGCCGTTTCCAGGGCAATGATGAAGCAGCGCTGGGGCCGGATTATCAATATTACCTCAGTTATCGGTTTTACCGGTAATGCCGGACAGGTTAATTACGCGGCGGCCAAGGCCGGCCTGCTGGGCCTGACGAAATCCGCCGCCCGGGAACTGGCACCAAGGGGGATAACCGTTAACGGTGTGGCGCCGGGTTATATTGAAACGGAGATGACCAGCGGCCTGCCCGCTGAGGTCAGTGCCAGAATTATGGCTGAAATTCCGCTTAAAACTCTTGGCAGGCCAGACGATGTGGCAGGAGCGGTGGCCTATCTAACCTCTGATTCAGCGAGTTATATAACCGGGCAGGTGATTCATGTTAATGGTGGCCTGTATATGTGATTTCGGTGCGGTTGTTCAGTTGCCACTACATAGTTAGTGGGTAGTTTATGGCTTTGGCCCGAATAATAACCTTCAGCCTTGCTGAACAGTTACAGAATTTTAAGAATTTGGTTTGCGTTTTATGCATCCTTTGGAATTAGGTATATGGGGCTGTGGCAAGTACGGCTCTATCTATCCAGACTGACACTATAAAATAAAGTATAAAAAAGGAGAAAAATATGTCTGTAGAAGATCAACTCATAGATATCATTGCTGAGCAGTTGAGTGTTGACAAGGCTAAAGTTGTTCCGGCTGCCTCTTTTGTTGATGATCTCGGGGCTGATTCCCTGGATCTCGTGGAGCTGATTATGGCGATGGAAGAGGCCTTTGATACCGAAATTTCTGATGAAATTGCCGAGAAGATTCTTACGGTTCAGGATGCTATTGATCATATTCAAAAGGTACAGGGTTAAGAGAGCCCTTTAATCTGGAGAACGCCGCGTGAAAAATAGAGTTGTGGTAACCGGTCTGGGCCTGGTTACGCCCCTGGGAACCGGGGTGGATAAGACTTGGAAAAATCTTTGTGCCGGGGTCAGTGGTATTGGCCCCATCAGCCGTTTTGATGCCTCGCAGATGGAGGTTAGAATTGCCGCTGAGGTCAAGGAGTTTGAACCGGAAGACTTTATGGATAAAAAGACGGCCCGTCATCTGGAGCTTTTTGTGCAGTATGCCGTGGCTGGAGCCCGGATGGCCCTGGATGACGCTCAATTTACGGTTACCGCTGAGAATGCCGCCCGAATTGGTTCCATTACCGGTTGCGGCATGGGCGGTCTGCCCACCATTGAAAAATATCATCAGATCTATCTGGAGCGGGGGGCCAAACGGATTACGCCCTTCTTTATTCCCATGGTTATTCCCAATATGGGGGCGGGTCAGATCTCGGTTATTTTTAAATTGAAGGGGCCCAACCTGTCATTGAGTACGGCCTGCGCTGCCGGCACTCATGCCGTTGGCGAGGCCTATCATGCCATTCAAAGGGGTGATTGTGAGGCGGCCGTTACCGGGGGCAGTGAGTCGGTTATCTGCCCCATGGCAGTGGGTGGTTTCAACTCCATGAAGGCCTTGTCAAGGCGCAATGATGAGCCTGAAAGAGCCTCCCGGCCCTTTGACCGGGAACGGGATGGTTTTGTCATTGGTGAGGGAGCCGGTATTCTGCTTCTTGAGTCGCTGGAACATGCCAGGGCCAGGGGGGCCAAAATATACGCCGAGGTTATGGGCTGCGGAATGACCGGTGATGGTTATCACATGGCGGCGCCGCCCGAGGACGGTGAGGGTGCGGTGCGCTGTATGCGCATGGCCCTTGAAAATTCCGGTCTTACTCCGGCTGATATAGATTATATCAATGCCCATGGGACTTCAACCCAGCTCAATGATTTGGGGGAGACCAGGGCTATAAAAACGGTATTTGGCGGGAGAGCGGCAGAACTTGCGGTGAGCTCCACTAAATCCATGACCGGCCATCTGCTGGGCGGGGCCGGCGGTATTGAGGCCGTTTTTACCGCCCTGGCTCTCCACCACCAAATCGCGCCGCCCACCATTAATCTGGAAAATCCCGATCCGCAATGTGATCTTGATTATATTCCCGGTGAGGCGCGCTCGATGAATATACGGGCTGCCATGTCAAACTCCTTTGGCTTTGGCGGCACTAACGCGGTATTAATTATGAAGAGATATGAGGCCGAAGGGTGAAACTGGCAATTGGCTGTGACCACGGTGGTTTTGATTTAAAAGAAGAGGTAATGGAATTTCTGCGCCAGTCCGGGCATGAGGTTCTTGATCTGGGCTGTAAATCTCATGAGGCGGTGGATTATCCGCGTTTTGCCGAGGCAGTCTGTGAGGCGGTATTGGCCGATAAAACTGAAGCCGGCATTCTGATCTGCGGTACCGGCATTGGTATGTCCATGGCGGCAAATCGTCATCAGGGCATCAGGGCCGCTCTCTGCCATGAGACATTTACGGCCCGCAAGAGCCGGGAACACAATAACGCCAACGTCTTATGCCTTGGCGCCAGGGTGCTGGGCGGCGGGGTGGTGATGGAGATTGTCAAGGCCTGGGTGGAGACTGAGTTCGCCGGCGGCCGCCATCTGCGGCGGATAGAAATGTTCTAATATAGTAACCATTCAACAAGGGCGTTGGAAATAACGCTGGTTTCGGTTCATCAAGAAGATAAGCAATTAAAATTTCAGAGGTAAAAACGTGTCTCTTTTAAAAGATATTGATCCTGATATTTATCGGGCTATTGATTATGAGTTTGAACGTCAGTCAAACCAACTGGAGCTCATTGCCTCGGAAAATATAGTCAGTGAGGCGGTTCTTGAGGCCCAGGGGTCAATATTCACCAATAAATACGCCGAGGGTTATCCCGGCAAACGTTACTATGGCGGTTGTGAGTACGCCGATGTGGTGGAAAACCTGGCCCGGCAGCGGGCTAAAGAGATATTCAACGCCGATTACGTCAATGTGCAGCCGCATTCCGGCAGTCAGGCCAATATGGCGGTATATTTTTCCGTTCTTAAACCCGGTGACAAGGTGTTGGGAATGGATCTGGCCCATGGTGGTCATTTAACCCATGGAGCCAAGGTTAATTTTTCCGGTCAGCTCTACAATTTTATTTCCTACGGCCTGAATCGGGAGAGTGAACGTATTGATATGGAGGAGGTGGAGCGCATCGCCCTGGCGGAACGGCCGGCCATGATTGTTGCCGGAGCCAGCGCCTATCCCCGCTTTATAGACTGGCAGGCCTTCAGGGATATTGCCGATCGGGCGGGAGCCCTCTTTATGGTGGATATGGCCCATATTGCCGGACTGATCGCCGGAGGTCAGCATCCATCTCCCGTACCTTATGCCGATTTTGTTACCACCACCACCCATAAGACCATGCGCGGCCCGCGGGGCGGCATGATTCTGGCCCGGGAGGAATTTGGCAAAAAACTGGACAGTAAGATATTCCCCGGTATTCAGGGCGGGCCGCTGGTGCATGTCATCGCCGCCAAGGCCGTGAGTTTTAAAGAGGCCATGACTGATGAATTCAAGCAGTATCAACATCAGGTGGTTTTAAACGCCGTAACCCTGGCTGACAATCTGCTGAAACATGATTTCCGGCTGGTATCCGGCGGTACGGATAATCATTTATTGCTGGTTGATCTCGCTAATAAAAATATCACCGGTAAAGACGCGGAGCGGGCCCTGGAGGACGCGGGGATGACGGTGAACAAGAACGCCGTTCCCTTTGATACCCAGAGCCGTTTTGTCACCGGCGGTATTCGGATAGGAACCGCCGCCGTTACCACGAGAGGGCTGTTGGAGGCTGATATGACGCAGGTCGGTGAATGGATGAACCGTGCCATTCTGGCTCATGACCGGCCGGATCTTTTAGCCGCCATTCGCCTTGAAGTCCGGGCTCTATGTGACCGCTTTCCGCTTTATCCCTCTTACACTGCCAGACGGGACGCTGATTGATTATGGCGGCTTTGGTGGATAAACGCGGTGAACGTCCTTCCTGGCCGCAGTATTTTATGGGTATAACCGAATTGGTGGCCCAGCGCTCCACCTGTCTGCGCCGTAAGGTGGGGGCGATTCTGGTACTTGACAAACGAATTGTCGCCACCGGTTATAACGGCGCTCCCAGTCATATAGCGCATTGCCTTGATGTCGGTTGTCTGCGTGAGCAGCAGGGGATTCCCTCCGGCGAACGGCATGAGTTATGCCGTGGCCTGCATGCTGAGCAGAACGCCATTATTCAGGCCGCCAATCTCGGTTTCAGTGTTGAGGGCTCTGTTCTTTACTGCACAAATCTGCCCTGCTCAATCTGTACCAAGATGCTGATTAATATATCACTTAAAGAGGTTTATTATAGAGAGGGGTATCCGGATTCTCTGACCTCCATGATGATGGCGGAGGCCGGAATTCCCCTGTATCAGATTTAAATACCAGCCTGAATTGACGGATCTGGTAATCTTCCTTTCTCCTGCCTTTAGGATTCATTATGAAATGCCCATACTGCGGCCATCTCGATAATCGTGTAGTTGATTCCCGGCTTAATAAAGATTTTACAATTACCCGCCGCCGCCGTCTTTGCGAGGCCTGCAAACGTCGTTTTACCACCTACGAACGTCTTGAGGTTATCATGCCCATGCTCATCAAGAAAGATGGTCGTAGGGAGGCCTGGGATCGTTTGAAGGCAGTGACCGGGATGAAAAAGGCCTGTGAAAAACGCCCGGTGGCCATGAATCAGCTGGAAGATTTTGTTGACGGTCTGGAGCGGGAATTACAGGAGATGGGTGAACGGGAAATTGAAATCTCCGTGGTGGGTGAACGTCTGATGGAGGGACTGCGGCAGCTCGATGATGTCGCTTATGTTCGTTTCGCTTCGGTTTACCGGCAGTTCAAAGATTTAAACGAATTCATGGCCGAATTGAAGGGGATGTTGGACGTTGATGGTAAACATAATTGAGGATAATGATCAGGCCTTTATGAAAATGGCCCTGCGCGAGGCCGTGAAGGCCAGGGGGCGAACCTCGCCCAATCCCCTGGTGGGAGCGATAATTGTCCGGGACGGCGAGGTGGTGGGACGGGGTTATCATAAACGGGCCGGTACCCCGCACGCCGAGGTTAATGCTATTCAAAACGCCGGTGATAAAGCCCGCGGGGCGGCGATCTATGTCACCCTGGAACCCTGTAATCATCAGGGGCGTACGCCGCCCTGCACCAGAGCGGTGCTTGAGGCTGGTTTAAGGAGGGTGGTGATCGGCATGCCGGATCCCAACCCCGGAGTGGCAGGCGGTGGTGCCGCTTATCTTCAGAGTCAGGGGCTAACCGTCTCGACTGGTATTTTAGAGGATGACTGCCGGAAAATCAATCGCCCGTTTATCAAGCTGGTAACTAAGGGGGTGCCATGGGTGATTATGAAGGCCGGTTTAAGCCTGGACGGCAGAATAGCTGCCGCCCATGGCCGGCCGGGTTGGATAACCAATGAGAGATCCAGGCGCTTTGTTCATCGGCTGCGGGATCGGGCGGATGCCATTCTCGTGGGGATCGGCACAGCCTTGAACGATGATCCCTCCCTTACTACCCGGCTGCCGGGTGGAGGTCATCAAGATCCCCTGCGGGTGGTTCTGGATAGTTCTCTACGTCTGCCGCCTGCCGCCAGGATGCTCACTCAGCAATCGCCTGCCGATACCCTGATTTTTTGTGCCGCCGGGGCGGAGGCGGGCAGAAAAGGGTCTTTGATGGCGGCCGGGGCTGAGATTGTTGAACTGCCGACGACCGGTCAGGGCCGGCCTGATTTGCATCTCATGCTTAGAGAACTGGGCCGCCGCGGGATATGCTCTCTTCTTGTTGAGGGCGGCAGTAAGGTACATGCCTCGTTTCTGAGCCAGGGTCTGGTTGATCAGGCCAATCTATTTTACGGCCCGTTGTTTATGGGCGGTGACGCTGTTCCTCTCGCTGGCCCTTTAGGGCTTGGCAGTGTGGATGAGGCCCCGCGTCTGCGGGAGATTAACTGCTGCCGACATTTTGGTAATGATGTTATGATAGAGGGGACTTTCTAAGTGTTTACGGGAATAATCCAGGGTAAGGGCAGGATATACACGGCCAGGCCGGCGGGCGGTGGTATGGTTTTCGGTATTGAGGCCGCTTTTGAGATCGACAACCCGGCCGAGGGTGAAAGTATCGCGGTGAACGGGGTATGTCTCACCGCGAGGGAGATAAATGAGCGGCGCTTTCTAACCGATGTCTCACCCGAGTCCTTGAGCCGTACCAATCTCGGCAAGTTAAGTGTGGGAGCCGAGGTTAATCTGGAACGGGCTCTGCGGCTGAGTGATCGTCTTGGTGGCCATCTGGTGAGCGGCCATATTGACGCGGAGAGCAAGGTGATAAGCCGTAAAAGTGCCGGCGATTTCACTATTTTTCATTTCGCGGTACCCAGGGGGCTGGGTCGTTATATAGTTGAAAAGGGCTCCATTACTATCGACGGGGTAAGCCTGACCGTGAACAGCTGTGAGGCGGCCGCTTTCTCGGTCTCCATTATTCCCCATACCCTGGAGGTTACTGTTTTGGGGGCCTTGCGGCCTGGTGATCAGGTGAATCTCGAGGTGGATATAATCGGTAAATATGTGGAAAGGCTCTTGAGTTATGATGATAATGACGAGCATGGGCATACCATTAATCAGGCCTTTCTGGCCAAACATGGGTTTGTGGTTTAGGAGGCTGAAACAGTCTTTCGTATTCAAAATTTGTATACCGAATTTAGTAACTATTCAGCGAGGGCCGGGAATTACCCTGAACTCGAATCTTAAAATGGACATAGAAAATGACAGTAAACACTATTGAAGAGGCAATTGACGATATCAGGGCTGGGAAAATGGTTATTCTGGTGGATGATGAAGACCGTGAGAATGAGGGCGACCTGTATATGGCCGCCCAGATGGTTACTCCCGATGCCATAAATTTTATGGCGACTCATGGCCGGGGGCTTATCTGCATGACCATGACCCCGGAGCAGTTGGATCGTCTGCAGCTGCCCATGATGGTGCAGAAAAATGAATCACCCTTTGAAACTGCCTTTACGGTGAGTATTGAGGCCCGTACCGGGGTTACCACCGGGATCTCCGCTGCTGACCGGGCCCGCACCATTCAGGTGGCGGCACGTCTCGATGTGCGGCCTGACGATATAGTAAGCCCTGGGCACGTTTTTCCGCTGCGGGCGAGAAAGGGCGGGGTTCTGGTGCGGACGGGCCAGACCGAGGGCTCGGTGGATCTGTCGCGCCTGGCTGGTCTGCGGCCCTCAGGGGTTATCTGCGAGATCATGAAAGAAGACGGTACCATGGCCCGGATGCCGGATCTCAAAAAATTCGCTAAACATCATGGTTTAAAGATTGTCACCATTGCCGATCTCATTGCCTATCGCATGAAGATGGATACCCTGGTGCATCGGGCTGCTGAGGCTGATCTGCCCACTAAATACGGGGGGATGTTCAGGATCATTGTCTATACCAACGATGTGGATGATTTTGAGCATGTCGCTCTGGTCAAGGGTAATATAACCCCGGACAAGGAGGTTCTGGTTCGGGTTCATTCCGAGTGTATGACCGGTGATGTCTTTGGTTCTCTACGCTGTGACTGCGGCAGTCAATTGCATGTGGCCATGCAGATAGTGGAGCAGGAAGGCCGGGGCGTTATTCTTTATATGCACCAGGAGGGCCGGGGAATCGGCCTGGTTAATAAGTTGAAGGCCTATCATCTGCAGGACACGGGCTTGGATACGGTGGAGGCCAATGCCAAGCTGGGATTTAAGGCCGATTTACGGGATTATGGAATCGGGGCGCAGATTCTGCGTGATCTGGGGGTCGGTAAAATGCGCCTTTTAACCAATAATCCCAAGAAGATAGTCGGTCTTGACGGTTATGGCCTGACGGTTGTGGGCCGGGCGCCCATTGAGATGGAACCCTGTCCTGAGAATATTAAGTATTTGCAGACCAAGAGGGATAAAATGGGGCATCTGCTTGATTTATAGGATTTTGGTATCGTAAAAAATATTTCGTTATGCCTGGACAATCGGGCTTGGATGTTACATGAAATTTTTAAAAAATATTTGGTGAGTCTATGAAGATATATGAGGGCAGTTTACAGGCTGATGGCAGGAAGTTCGGGATTATTGTGGCCAGATTTAACTCCTTTATCGCTGAACGTCTGCTGGATGGCGCTTTGGATACCCTGCGGCGTTCCGGGGTTGAGGACAATGATATTGAGGTGGTCAAAGTGCCGGGAGCCTATGAAATTCCGCTGCTGGCCAAAAAAATGGCCGACTGCGGCCGCTATGACGCGGTGATCTGTCTCGGGGCGGTTATCCGCGGGGCCACGGCCCATTTTGATTATGTTGCCGGCGAGGTGGCCAAGGGTATCGCTCAGGTGAGCCTCGAGGCTGGGATTCCGGTGATTTTCGGGGTGCTGACCACCGATACCATTGAACAGGCCATTGAACGGGCTGGTACCAAGGCGGGTAATAAAGGTTCTGACTGCGCCGCCGCCGCCATTGAGATGGCCAACCTGCTGAGTGAGTTTTAATTTGAAGACCGGTGCCAGACGTAAAGCGCGGGAACTTGTCCTGCAGGCCCTTTATCAGGCGGATATTAATGGCAGTCACGAGGTGGAGGCCCAACTTGATACCCTCTGTGAGAATTTTTTGATCTCCAAGAAGGCGATGCCCTATGCCAGGGAACTTTTAGCGGGGCTCAGTCGAAATATGCAAAAAATTGATAGTCTGATTACTGAAAATGCCAGGAACTGGCGGGTGGATCGGATGTCGATTATTGACCGTAATATTTTGCGTCTCGGGGTCTATGAGGTTGCCTTTAACGATGAGGTTCCGGCAACGGTGGCCATTAATGAGGCCATTGAGATTGCCAAGAGGTTCAGTGCCGATGATTCCGCCTCCTTTATTAATGGTATTCTTGACGCGGTAAATTATGGCCAGGACAAAAAACAATAAAGCTGTTAAACCTGAACCGCCTGAAACATGGCAGGAAATTACCGCAGTTCTGGCCTTATTTACCGCCGCCTTTCTCTTTATAAGTCTTGTCAGTTACTCTCCCGCTCCCTCTCACGAATTATTACCGGCCTTTTTCCCCCATAACTGGGGCGGCCGCTTAGGCTGTTTTTCGGCCGGACTGCTCACCGATATGCTGGGTTTGAGTGCCTTCTGGCTGATTCCCATTTCCTGCCTTTTCGCCTGGCAGTTTTTCTGGTACCGGGATACCATTGAACGACTGCCCTGGCTCTTCATAGGGCTCACCGGGATTATCATGAGCAGCAGCGCTTTTTTTGCTGCCCTGGCTCACGGTCAGCTGCTCCTGCTTTTTCAGCGTTATCCAGCCGCCGGGGTTGTTGGCCGCCAACTGTATATGTTGTTAACCCCCCTGTTAGGGCGGCCTGGTTTTGTGCTTCTCATATTGGCGCTCTTCATGCTCTCCGCCATGGCCGCTCTGCGTCTGTCTCTCTATCGTCTTGTAGTGGGCGGCGGCCGTTTCCTGGGCTGGTGGCGGGCTTTATTGCGCCGCCGAAGCCTGGAAACATCGGTGGTGGTCAAAAATCACACCTCAAATACGCCGGCAAAGGCGGTAAAACGATTACCATCACCGGCCGGCACCCCCACGGTTCACGACCCGATTCAGATAGAGTTAGAGGATGAGCGGGCTTTTGAGCCCTTGCCTGTGGCGGCGGCCGGGGAGTTTGTTCTGCCGCCCATCACTCTGCTTAACCGCCCGCCTGAACGGCAGAATGTCGAAGTCGACCGTGATCATTATCTTAAGGTCAGCGAAAAGCTGGAGGCCAGTCTGGCTGATTTCGGGGTGGCGGGCAAGGTTGTTGGCATCTCGCCGGGGCCGGTGGTTACCACCTATGAGTTCGCGCCTGCCCCTGGAGTTAAGATAAGCCGCATCGTCTCACTGGAAAACGATCTCGGTATGGTTCTGAAGGTGAGCAGTGTCCGGATTGTCGGTTCCATTCCCGGCAAGGCCGCCCTGGGAATCGAGATTCCCAATCCCCTGCGCCAGATTGTTTATATCCGGGAGATATTGGGCCATGAAACATTCCTGAAATCCAAGGCCCCGCTGACCATTGGCCTGGGCAAGGATGTAGTTGGCCAACCGGTCTGTGCCAATCTCGCTGATATGCCCCATCTCCTAATTGCCGGGGCGACGGGGGCCGGCAAGAGCGTGGGGTTAAACGATATAATCTGCAGTATATTATTTAAGTCTTCACCCGAAGATGTCAGGCTGTTGATGGTGGATCCCAAACGCATTGAACTTTCAGCCTATGAGGACATCCCCCACCTCCTCCACCCGGTGGTGGTTGATCCGAAAATGGCCAGCCGGGCTCTGCAATGGGCGGTGCTGGAGATGGAACGTCGTTACGGGCTCATGGAGGAAAAACGGGTTAAGAATATCACTACTTATAATCAGAGCTCTGATGAGAAACTGCCCCTGATTGTCATTATTATTGATGAGTTAGCCGATTTGATGATGGTGGCCTCCAAGGATGTGGAGGCCTCGGTGGCCCGCCTGGCGCAGATGGCCAGGGCCGCTGGCATGCATCTTATTCTGGCCACTCAACGGCCCTCGGTGGATGTCTTGACCGGGCTGATCAAGGCCAATTTCCCCACCCGGATGTCATTTAAGGTTTCCTCCAAGATTGATTCCCGGACAATTCTTGATACCAGCGGTGCCGAACATCTCCTCGGCAAGGGCGACATGCTCTTTGTGCCGCCGGGAGCCTCCAACATGCTGCGCATTCATGCCGCCTATATAACGGAGGAGGAGATCGACAAGGTGGTATCATTCCTCAAAGAGCAGCGGCTGGCCAAATATGATGATGAGGTGATGAAAATTGCCGCCGAGCCGGAAGAAAATACCGAGATTGACAAGAGTGAATATGACGAGAAATATGACGAGGCGGTGGAGTTTGTCTGTGAATCAGGCCAGGCCTCAATCTCCATGGTTCAGCGGCGGCTGCGGGTTGGTTATAACCGGGCGGCCAGGATGGTGGAGATGATGGAGAAGGAGGGGGTTGTCGGCCCGGCGGATGGCGCCAAGCCCAGGGAGGTACTGACCCGCTCTTACGGGGATAGATGATTTGACGAATTAAATTACATTAAATGTCGAAGTCTATCGCTTACCTCGATATTCAAAAATTTGTCACTTTTTTATATTGCACCCGCCTGATTAATGAAAAAGCTTATGCTGATTGCAATAATAATCGACTAATTGCTGGAACTGTCTGTTGCCGCCACTATAGATCTTATTCGCCGGATTAAGGATCTGCTGCAGGGCCTCCTGATAGGCATCAACGCCGTTGATGTAATTGTATATTGGTTCATTGCCGCATTTGCCGTTCAATAGACGGTTCATATAGTTGTTAACTCTTGACCAGGCCGGATAATTATTGCGAAGATTAGCATCTTTTTTCTTTGCCGCCTCTATGCTTTGTTTAATCATCTTCTGCAGACGCTGCTGAAACAGATAGTTATAGATACTGCCGGCGATTATGGTCGGCCCCTGAGTGGAGACTCCCACCGATTTATAGCCCCCGTTATTGGTGGTGACAATAACAATCATGCTCACTGTGCCGGGATGGCGCAGGCGGTTTTGATAGGGGTTGAACTGGCTGACAAAGAGCGTCGAGCGGCCATTGGGGGCCGTACCGGTTTTGCCGGACACCAGATTTACATGGTGCTTAAAGGTGGCCCGCATGGAGGCCCCGGAGCCGCGGTTGCAGACGGCATAGAGGGCCTGCATCTCATCTTTGCGCTCCCGTGCTGAATCAAAGAGCGGAACAGGCTGCTGCTCTGGGTCGCTGGCTGCCTCGAATATGGGCTTATTGTTGATGGTTATTTCTTTGACGAATGACGGCTGGTGGTAATTGCCGTCCAAAAAGGCATTGTAAATGCCTAACCATTTACGCACCGGTACTGCCGAGGCCCCGATACCAAAGGGCCAGTATTTGGCATCCTGATGGTTATATTGCATCCCGATGCGGTCAAAACCGTTGAGGACGGCGTTGCGAATATTAGTTTTACTGTAGAGTCGGGCAAAGATGGTATTGATGGAGATTACCTGGGCATCCAACAGGGAGTAAGTCCGGCCGAAATAGCGGTTATTGCCGTGGCCTCTGGCATCATAGGGATACCAGTTGCGGGGCATCCAGACCTTGCGGCCTGCGCTCTCAAGATATTTATACTCAATGGGTTTGTCGGCGAATTTACTATCTAAAGTTTTATTATCCACCAGCATGGTATAATAGGAAATAATCGGCTTTATGGTGGAGGCCGGGGCAATCTTCGCCCGCCGGTTCAGCAGGTCAATAATCACTGATTTACTGTTTGGCGGCTTATCGCTTCCCGCCCGCGGCTCGGAGCCGTCATTGGAGCCGCTCCAGAATTCCTTTCCCCCCACATAGGCTATAAACCGGCCCTGCTGATTTATTAAAGCCACCCCAATGTTAATGTGTTTATGGAGATAAGTCATAAATTCATCAAAATTGCTGTAGGGCGGAATGAGGTGGCGGTTGAGATATAGATCCATATCCTTCTTCCAGGTCTTTCGATTCCGCCGGCGCAAGACAGCCCTGAATTTTTTATTGAGGAGGAACTTATGGATTATCTCCTTGATCTTTTCTACCAGCCCCAGGTTGATGTCGGTCTTAATTACGACGTCACCTTTGGCCTCAAGGAGCAGACGTTCGCCGCTGATTAAGCGGCCGCGTACCTTATAATGACGGCTGGTTATTTCCCTGATTACATTCCAGGAAGTCCATTCCTCTTCGCCGTAAAGTGGTGAACTGAAATTACGGAAACCAATGCGGCGGATTGATTGTTCGTCTGAGAGCCGCCAGGCCTTAAATTGACTCGCTGTTATGGCATCGGTTTTTTTGAGGTAGGCAAGGGCCATGTTAATCTTGCCAATGGCCTCTCTGGCCTGCCGCAGACGACCGGGAGAAAGGTCTGAAAAATTTTTACCGCGCCAGATATCATAGAAGGCCAGTTGGCGGTTATGGTTTGGAATAAAAGCGCCAATAGTTACCAGCTGCTGGTAATTAAGTTTATCCAAGTCCTTTTTGAAGTAGTTATGGGCGGCGCTGGGGAAACCATACATATTGGCTCCCACCGGTACCGTGTTGATATAAAAATCCAGATTCTTGTCCTTGCCGAACCTGGCAACCAGGATATAGGAGGCCACAATCTCCTCAAGTTTATGGGCGATGGTCCGTTTGTCATTGCCCAGTATCTTTTTAGCGTTCTGCATGACAATGGTACTCGCCCCCCTGGTATGGCCCATGATGGTGTCTTTGACCGCTCCCACCAGGTTGAACCAACTCACCCCGCCGTGAATGAGGAAGGCGTTGACGTACCATGGGTTATGCGGGTTGGGAAGCAGGTAATGATCTTCGCAGGCTAACAGCGCCGTCTTGACCTTGGCGGGGATCTTGCTGGTTACCCGCCGTTTGCCGTAGGACTTGATGATACTGCCGCCGGCATCAACAATTTTGGCGGAGTGATCGTAGGTTTCAAGGGCCTTGGGAATTCTCGGAACGGCATCCGTATCGTAGATAGCCCTGGCTAACATAAATTCTACTATGTGCTGGGTCGGCCCTGGTATATAATTAATAAATACAATTACCGCGATGAAGATACTGAACCACTTTATAAAGAGGGGGATAGTTATTCCCAGCCAGTAGAGTATTCTCCTGACAGGGCTGTCCCAGGGGAATATTGCCGCTTTGGTGGGGTTTTTCTCTATATGGTCGAGATATTTATTATAGCTTGAGGCGAGATGACGACTCGATTTTAATTTTTGCAGCACTATCTTTTCGGACATACCATGCTGGATGTCTTTTTCAGAAAAGGTATGACGGAAGGCCTTAAACTTAATGGCCTGCTGCTTCAGGTCGTTCCCGGTGGGCTTTTCTCCTTTCATATTTGAAGTTTAATCAATCTTTTGCCTGGGGAAAAGGCAAAAATTGACCTTCTGTAGAAATTAGGAGGGGAATGAATTTTCTATCAAGCTATTGGAAATTTCAGCCGATATAGGGGTCAGGAACTTATATGATTACCTTTTTTTGCCATAAATGCGGTTTTAAGCAGGGGGTGCAGGAGCGCCATCAGGGGAAAACCGTCCCCTGTCCGCGCTGCCATACTCCTGTCCTTATCGGCGGCAAGGCTGCCGCTGGTACTGTCGGACTGCCGCCTCGCAAAACCGGCTGCGCGGTCTTTGCCTGCCCGTCCTGCGGCCTTACCAGGCGGGCCGTTGAAAAGTTTCTGGGCAAGGCCGTAAAATGCCCCCGGTGCGGGGTGAAGGTGGTTATTGAATGGCGTTTGATGCCGGCTAAAAAACCGGCCGCTCCGGTTAAGCCGGGATTGACGTTCAGGCTTCGTAAGCTGGCGGCTCTGATCTGGGCGCGGATCAGGAGCAGACCACTGGTCTTCACCGGGGCCGGCTTGGCTATGATGGTGATGATAGCGGCAGGTTATACGCTCTATCATGGAACTTACGACCGTCTTTTTGCCGATGATCTGCCGGCGGCGCGCATTATCAAAAAAATGGGCCATATCCGGCAGCTGCGGCAGGTAAAAGTTGATCCGGCCCGTCTCGCCAGGGTGGAGAAGGCCCTGGAAACCGGCGGCAGTCTGGCGGGTATGGATTTGAGCGGCCTGGATTTAGGACGTTTTGATCTGCGAGGGGTTAATCTCAGCCGGGCCAATCTTCGTGACAGCAGTCTGCGGCAGACTAATCTGCGTAAGGCCGATCTTGCCGGGGCCGATCTCACCGGAGCGGAATTGGACTATGCCGATTTAAGCAAGGCTGATCTGCATGGGGCGGTGTTGATTAAGGGGAGTCTGCGGGGGACGGTGCTGCATGATGCCAATCTCGCCGGGGCGGACTTTACTGACACGAATATGAGTAAGGCGGATTTTTCCGGGGCTGACTTACGGCAGGCGGTTTTGGTGAGGACAATTATCCCGGAGGCCGATTTCAGCCGGGCTGACTGCCGGGGTACTAACTTTAATAACGCCCAGATAGACGGGGTTAATTTCAGTCGGGCGCGGCTTAGCAGGGCGCAATTTGTCCATACTGAATTCAGCGGAGTTAATCTTGCCGGGGCTGATATGAGCCAGGCG
>JAJRZN010000248.1 GCA_024275235.1 Deltaproteobacteria bacterium | reverse complement strand
TAAGATGCGGTTTAGCCGGGCAGCTAAAGGAAACAGGTCATGAAAATTGTGCTATTGATAATCCTGCCAATACTGATTATGGCTACGAATGATATGGCTGTTAAAGCTGCCGCTGCCAGGGCCGAAGCCACCTTTGCCGGCGGCTGCTTCTGGTGCATGGAAAAGCCCTTTGAATCCCAAGCCGGAGTCTATAAGGTCATTTCTGGATATACCGGCGGCAGCAGCCTTAACCCAACTTACCAGAACTACGCGGCCGGCGGCCATATTGAGGCCATTCGTATCATCTATAACCCGGAGACAATAAGCTACGACCGCCTTCTTGATATATTCTGGCACCAGATTAACCCCACCGACGGCGGCGGCCAATTTGTGGATCGGGGCCACGCTTATACCAGCGCCATCTTCTTTCATAATGAGGCGCAAAGGCAGGCGGCCCGGACCTCCAGGGAGGCTTTGTCCCAACGGGGGATATTTACCAGACCTCTCGTTACCCCTGTTCTGCCGGTGCAAACCTTCTACCCGGCCGAAGACTATCATCAGGATTATTATAAGAAGAATCCTCTTCGTTATAAATTTTACCGCTTTACTTCCGGACGTGATAAATTCCTCGACAAGACCTGGCAGGGCCATGAAGAAGATAAAGCTCACGCCCATAAAAAAGGCTTAACCTCTCTCACGCCCATGCAATACCAGGTTACCCAGGAAGACGGCACGGAACCGGCCTTTCAGAACGCCTATTGGGATAACCACCGGGATGGAATCTATGTGGATGTGGTCTCCGGCGAGCCGCTTTTCAGCTCCAGAGATAAATTTAAATCCGGTACCGGCTGGCCAAGTTTCGATAAGACTCTTGTCCCGGAAAATATTGTCGAAAAGGAAGATCGCGGCTTTTTCTCCATTCGCACCGAGGTTCGGAGTAAAGCGGCAAATTCTCACCTCGGCCATGTCTTTAATGACGGCCCGACTCCAACTAAACGACGTTATTGTATTAACTCCGCCGCTCTGCGATTTATCCCGGCAGCAAAATTAAGCGGCCGCTATAGCAAATTCAAGAAGATGTTTGATCCCGAACATTGATCTGCCATGCAGATTGTTTGCAGGATATTTCCGTCAAGGACGGAAGGGAAAGATGTCTACCCCTGGCTCAAGGGTAAACTATCAGCAAACAGGCATAAATCAGAGCAACAGGCCATATTTATTATTTTACACCAAGAAGAAAAAAACTTGCCTTGTACTACAATGTAGTGTTTACAGTAGGGTCCAGTGAGTCGGGATAATTAATTCAAGGTCATTAAAGGGGGAGGCAGGATTATTTTCGTAAAAAAAACCAAAAATAATTCTGCCCCTTTGATATCTATGAAATTTTATTGTAAATCCAGCCAAATAAGGCGAAAAAGACAAAGCTGATCACCCCGGCCTCAAGCATGCCGGTCAGTATTCCCACCGGGGTCAGGGAAAAGAACATATGCCATTGACGCATCATGTCCACAGCCCCGAGATATATACCGAGGTTACCAAATATACCGAGGATCAACATGCTGACAGCAGCAACCAACGACGCGGTAATTCCTAAAGCTGATACATTAAATTTATTGGTCATGACAATACCTCCAAATGTTTAAATTGCTCTTATCTTAAGGATAAACATTTGACTATAGTCAAGAGTCAAGGGTATTTATTCTGCGGCTGTTCAGCGGCACTTCAGCTATGGTGCCATTGGTGGAATGATGAATCAGGAGTTAACGGCAGTCTGCAGGGCGCGAAAAATCAGCAGCAGTTCAGGATCAAAATGAATGCCGCTCTCTCCGGCCATAATATCCAGGGCTTCACTTACCGTCGAGGCCCGGCGGTAAGGCCGGTCTGTGGTCAGGGCGTCAAAGGCATCGGCAATGGCTATGATACGGGCCTGAAGCGGAATCTTATCTGCCGCCAGTCCGTCAGGATAACCCTTACCGTTAAACCACTCATGATGGTGCAGAACTCCGGGAATAACCGCTTTCATTTCTTCAACGTAGCCCAGAATCCGAGCCCCGATGCGGGGATGATTGCTCATTGTATGCTTTTCTTCAGCGGTTAACTGCTCAACCTTACGCAGGATGGCGTCATCAATGCCGATTTTACCGACATCGTGCAAAATGGCAGCAAGGCGCAAGGTGTTCTTCTCCGCGCTGTTCATACCAAGTTTTTCCGCCAGCTGAAGGGCGTAAGTCCGGACGCGCCGGGTATGACCTCCGGTATAGGGGTCACGACTGCTGATAGCCTCTGCCAGAGCTTCGGCGGTATGCAGAAAGGTGGTATGCATCTTTTCATAGAGGCCGGCATTTTCCATGGCCACAGCGGCCTGACTGCCGATGGAACAAAATATTTCCAGATCTATCCGGGAAAAGTTTTTTTTGCTGCCCATAACCCCAAGCAGGCCGTATGCCTTGCCCTGTATCTCCAGGGGGGCGAAAATCATCTCAAACAGTTGCGGGCAAATTTGCCGAACCCCGGTGTCGGCCGGGGAAAGGACTTCATCAATGGTAATAACACTGCCTTTGTGAACAATACAATGTTCAAAGGGCCGGATGTTCTCAAATTGATGCACCATCAGCTCAGAGGGTTCAAAACCAAGGGCGTTATGGATATTTAATGATTTTGTTTTATCATTAAGCAAGAGGATAAGCACCCGGGTGGATCGCATGAGCTGAGAAGTTTTGTGAAGCAGCATATCCTCAACGAGATTAATATCCAGGGTTGAATTAACCGCCTTGGAAAGATCATGCAGGGCACGGAGAGACTGAACAATTGTTTCTTCATCACATGTCATCTGTTTTTAACCTTATCATTATTATTTTTGTCTTGGAAATCAGTTCTGCCGCCCGCCTGATTTCATATTTTTGTCGTTAAACCATTTATTTATCTAATTTTATTACAATTTTACTGATACCCATGACGTTTATTTCCGCAGATCCGCAACTGTCAAAAAAACAGCTGATATACCGGGCTGGTTTTGTTTTTATCCTGATTATTGCTATAACCGCTCTGCATTATCTCACCCTGCGGGAGGAGACCGTCCGCCACCTTGTTTACCGGGAGCTTTATTTTCTGCCCATTATCCTGTTAGGCCTCTGGTTCGGGCTTGGCGGCGGCCTTATCGCCTCACTGTTGATAACCGTTCTTTATATCCCTTCCATTCCATCCTGGTCGTCGTCAGCGTTGATGGAGCATAATTTAGGCTATTTTCTGGAAATCATCCTGTTCAACGTTGTCGGGCCGCTGGTGGGCTGGTTGCGTAACCGGGAGTTTCAGTTGTCGCGGGAAAAATGCAGGGCCGAACACCTTGCCTCCATGGGCCAGGCAGTATCCTGTATTGCTCACGACATGAAAACGCCTCTTACCGCCATCGGCGGTTTTATTTACCAGGCCCGCAAAAAGCTGTCCTCCCCGGCCAAAGCCGATGAACGTCTGATGCACGCCGAGACCCAGGTGAGACGTATGGAGCGTATGGTTTTAAACATGCTTGCCTTTGCCAGGCCCTTGAACCTTGACTGCAAACCTGAACCCCTGTCGAATCTGATCCAGGAGGCAGTGACTACCATAGCGGAAAAAGCCCGCCGCCATAAAATCAGTCTACAGGTTGAAATTCAGGGAGACAAAGAGACCATGTTATATTGCGACCGCCACCGTCTCCAGCAGGGGTTGATGAATTTACTGGTCAACGCCATTGAGGCGACTCCACCCCAGGGCGTGGTCACGATTCGCGGCCTGACAACAAAAAAAGAGGTATGGATTGAGGTCATTGACCAGGGCAGGGGCATTCCCGCGGAGGAGCGGCAGAGAATTCTCCAGCCCTTTATAACCACCAAGAGAGGCGGCACCGGCCTGGGATTACCCATTGTCAACAAGGTTATCACCGCCCACTCCGGCCGGCTTGAGGTTAATGACACCCCCCCGACCGGCGCGCTCTTCCGTCTTCGTCTGCCGGGCAATATACCGCCTGTTATTGCCGGCTCATGATGATATTGCCATACCAGGCCGTGGCAGACTGACCGGTATTGTCAGTATCGGTCATAATGGCAATGCCGCTGATAAGCGGCGGCTCTTTTTTAAAGGCGGCACGATAATCATCAACGATATTACGCCGCTCTTCGAGCCAGTTACCAACCTTGGCCGTGCCGCTCTCAATAACAATCATCTTGACCCGGTCGGCGTAGGGATTGGTGAATATACGGCCGGTTTTGGCCTTATTGGCCCAGATATAGTTAATGGCGCCCACGGGAGGATATTCGCCATAAATCATTTTATAGGTGTCAAACTTAACCCCTTCCCAGAACCCGGCTTTCTTTGAATCATAGGCAAAGGTGATATATATCCGGGCCGGATAATCGTCGCCGCTCTTTTTAGAAACATCCCCCTTGGATAAGATATTTTTCACCTTCCATTGCCAGCTGATGACGGGATACTGGGAGGGGTCGATGGTAAGTTTACGGATCAGGCCGGAGGCGCCGTTTTTGCTCCGGGCCTCAATTACGCCGCGGCCGTTCACCAGGACATGGCTGTAACGGCTCAGAGTTTTTATTTTTTTAAAGGTAAGAGGTTTCCAGCCCATCGGCATGACGCCCTTTTGGGGAAGGGCGGAAAAATTACCCACCACAAGCCTGTCAGGGGCGGCCAGTACTCCCGTGCTAATCAACAGAAGCAATATAAAACACAGGGTGGCAACCCTGAGCGCATGATTTGTTTTATGATTATTCTCCGCCCTGCCGCTGTTAAACACGGCTCTGCCAGATTCTTTTCGTATTT
>JAJRZN010000247.1 GCA_024275235.1 Deltaproteobacteria bacterium | reverse complement strand
AGAACCAACAGCACTCACCCGTCCAAAACTCTATTCAAAATCGTTCGACGATAAGTTACGGATATTTGTAACGGGGAGATGCATTCTTTTATTTACGAACTATAATCATTTATTTTGTTCTCTTGGAACAACTATAAGTTATGAATCCATGGCAGGGCTTCATTGTCCGGCTGAATAACCACGAATAATTTATGAAAATCTTGCATCTCTTTGCTTCTTTATTCTTACTCTTCACTCTCTGTTCATGCGTAACGATGGACATGGACGGCGTGACTGCTCCCGCCGCTTCCGCCGTGGTTAAAGACACCTATCAGGCGGGACGGGCGCAGCTCTCCTTGTTGTTCGCCGTTAAGGGGGCTGTTAGCGAACAGGCCCGGCGTTTTGAGTTGAAAAATGTGGAGCTGCACGCTGGGGATCGTTGGTACTCTCTTCTTGAAGACAAAGCGCTAAGCCTCAATCCGGCCCGTATTCACGGTGGTCAGCGTCTTTTAAACCGTCTCTCACTGCCCCCCGGTAATTATGACCGGGTGCGCCTCTCCGTTGGCGGAACCGGCATTATAGAGCGGCCCCTTAATCCCTCTCTTCGTCTGGCCGCCGATGACAGCAGCTGTCTGTTTATCACCTGGGATATTCGGAAGAACGGCAGTATCGTGAATGGCAAAAATATCAGTATTAACCCCCAGCATATCCCCCTGACCACCGAGCTGGCCTATGTAAGCTGCCCCAAAATAAACACTATCTATATTATTCGGACGGATAACAATCGGATTTGCGGGGCCTGGGGGGTAAGCGGTTCCCCCGGCCGTATGGCGGTTTTTAAGAATCTTGATGAATTAATTGTTCTGGCCCGGAAACGGCGGGAGATCAGAATTATTGAATTATCGTCGGGGCGTCTGCGGGACGTAATCAACATCCCCATGCTCATGGTTCCGGCCTTTATGGCGGTTGATAAGCGCGGTCGTTATGCCTTTCTTCTGGACCGTCAGGATGATTATGTGAGTAAGATAGATTTGCGAACCGGAGCCCTTGTCAAGCGGGTACGGGTAGCCGCACAGCCTGATTTCCTGGATATTGCCGCCGATGATACCCTGGAATTGTCTTCGGCAATATCTCAGAAGGTTGTCTTGATGGATGCTTCGACTATGAAGACGCTGACCGTTATCGCCGACAGCGGCGGCCCTCAGGGCCTGATGATAATGGGACATTATCTTTATATTGCCGAGAAAACCGCTAATAATATCGCTCGATATAATCTGGAAAGCGGCGGGATTGAACGCCACGCCGTGGGCCTGGGCCCGGAACGTCTGCTGGCTTACAATAATTATGTCTATGTTACCAGTTTGTATTCTGGAACTCTATCCATGCTTATTGCCGATCAGAATTAGGTCTTTCGTACTGTAAGGGTGGGGCCGGAGCCTGGTGAAATGGCTGTCTCATCTTCGCGTGACTGGCTGTATATTACCATTTCATCCGGTCTGTCGGTATTGGATCTTACCACCCATCGTCTGGCGGCTGTTATTGACCTCCAGGCTAAGCCTCTGGATGTTGTTGTGATCCAGTAGACAAAAATCCCGGTTACGCTGATTCTACGAAATTAGTCAGGATATTAAATTCTTCGGGGTCTTTGGCCAGCCACTCTAAAGCATCATGAATATTTTGAAAGATTCGCACCTCCCCTCTGTGGTCTTCGGCAAACATTGCGTAAGCACGTGCCATACCAAAAAAAATGGGAGAATCCGGTACTACTATTGCCAGTGAGCATCCTGGCTTGTTCGTTTCTCGCTGGGCGCAATTAGTTGCGTCTTTTACGCTTAAACTCTGTAAATTAGTTATGTTCCGGCAGTCGGTTAGTTGCCGGAGATTGATTTTCCCCGTCATTTCCTTATTAACGGTTATTACATGCTGCAGGAGGTCGTCGACTGCAATCTGACCGGATATCTTAGTTAGAAGAAAATTATGTTCTTTGAAGTAATATCGTGAAAATCCCATATCTTAATTAGAAATGCCCCGCGGCTGTGTATAAAGGTGTTGTTGAATAGTGACCGAAATTTTCTCTGAACCCAGGGGCGTATTTCGTGCTGAAGCAGGTTCGCTGGCAAGTTGAGCGGCGACACGGTCAGCCTGTCTGGTGAGGTGAGCCCGCATATTATACTCATTTGCCTTAAGCTGTATATCCCCCCCTGTTGCAGGGGGGGATATAATAACAAATTTAAAAACGGCAGTCCAGTAACATGTAAGCGTTGCGCAATTCTTCTTGTGATTTGCCGAAATCACCAACCGGGAAGGCGGTGAGGCTGTAGTCATAATTGACATAGGTGTATCCTATGCGGCCAAAGAGGTTTTTGTTAAAGGGCTGGATATAATACAGGTCATAGGCATTACCGCGGGTGGCCAGTTTGTTGTAAAGTTCAGAGGGCCCGGAGGTGAAACTGAACCAATATTCGCTGCCGTGGTTATACTCAAATCCCACCTTGGGATTGTTAAAGCGGGCGCTGGTAATAGTGTAACGCAGGCCGGTGTATAAGGCCCAGCCGGTGTGGGCGCTGGTGCCGTCGTTGTTTAGCAGGCCTAATTTCTGCGGGCCGTAGGTCAGGTACTGGCCATTGGGATGGGTATGATTCAAGCCTAATGACATAAAGACATCAAAGCTGGAGTTCATGACCTTATCGGCCTGAACGTGTAGGCCGTAGAGATCCAGGTCGCCGACATTTTTGGCTTGTCCTCCGAGGTATGGAATATTTGAACTGCTGAAATCAACGGCCATATTATCGGCTCGCAGGGCACTTAATACCAGGAGGCTGTTGCTGACGCCGGGAATTTCGGTTTCAAAAAAGGTGGCGAAAACATCGGTGTAATTCAGGCCGCTGGGACTGTCAAGATAGGCGTTGACACTGTCCTTGTCTTGATAACCCTTGCCGTAGGCAAAACGGAGGGCTGAATTTTTCCAGCCGGTGTAACGTTGCAGGCCGATGGTGGCCACAATGCCGTCGGCCTCACCGTCGAATAGCAGAGCCGGGTAAGTGGACTGGCGTTTGCGGTTCTCCTTCAATTCAAAGGGAGGGCCCTCGGAGGATGGGTGGCGGCCAAAGGTAAAGGCCAGGGGCACCGGCATCCCGGAGGGAACCCAGTCTATGTAGGCCCGATCCAATTTTATATTAGTACCGCTGGGCAGATGAGCGCTGTTGTAATCGCCATAGACCGCGGAGTCCGGTGAATTACTGCCGGCAAAAAATTTGTAGGCGGTAAGGCGGCCGGTGAATTTAAGGTTCTTGCGAATTTCAGCATCCATATTAAGCCGGAAGCGGTTGGTCCAGCTGTTATCATTGCTTTCTTTAACTCCCTGTGTTCCGGTTGAGAAATAAAGATGATTTTTGACTGTGAAATTGTCCACCCTGGTGCGCAGCTCGGCTCCGAAGTTGATTCTATCCTTCAGAGTCTTGGTCTCTACCTCATCCAGGGTGTCATAGATATCGTTAATATCCTTAGTGACCTTGGAGGGGATGGCGGCACTCTCCACTTTATTGCTTGGACTTCTGTGCTCCAGTTTATTTACTCGTTGCTGGAGGGTCTTTAACTGGCTGATGATGGCCTGATAATCTTCGGCTGGAATTGTCACGGTTTTTTGAGCCGCTGCAGCCGTGCCTGTCCAGACCAGGAGCAGGGCTGGAAGTAATAAATATTTTTTCATTGTTTATTCTTGCCTCCCATGGCGTTTTAAATTTTCGTTATAAACGATGGCGTCGTAAAAAGTCCGATATACGGTGTTGTGGTGTTTCGTCAGACCTCTGGCATACTATATAATATTTTTTATAACTGTTTAATCATACGATTTTATTTAGGAATAATTGCCGCTTCCGGTTGGTCACTGTCGGCGGCGTGGTTGGTTAGATAAGTGATAATTGCCGCCATATCGCTATCACTGATTCCGGTGTCGACGGGGTGACGGCCGCGCTTAAAGTATTTTTGCCATACCCGGCCTGCTTTATCGGCTGGATTAATTACCTCTGCTTTGCCGCCGCTTTTGTGACAACTGCCGCATTTCTGGATAAAGAGGGTGTTACCGCCCGCCATTACCTCATTGGCTGCCAGTCCTATGAAACTCGCAGCCATTAAAAAGATTAGAATCTTTTTCACTTAGATCTCCTTTTTTCTCTTGATTAACGGTTGATGGATCTCTAATTTATTAATTTTACATTATCCGCAGATTGTTCATTTGTTTCTGAGGTAGATTTATTTTCTGCGGTTTGATCTGCCTGACCAATAAGATTTATGAGTTCGTGGACAAAATTACGGAGAATATTGGCCTGCCCCTGCATGGTTTCGGCGGCGGCGGCCAGTTCTTCTGAACTGGCCGCGTTGCGTTGTCCGGCCTCATCAAGTTGAGTAATGGCCTCTTTTATTCTTTCCACTCCATTAGCCTGCTCTCCCGCGGCGACGGCGATTTCCGCTACCATGTGGGCTATCTGGCCGGAATTCTCGGCGATTTCCTCATAGGCCTGAGCGGTGTGTTCAACCATGGCGCTGCCGTTGCTGATCTTGGTGGTGGAATTATTAATAATCTCATTGGTGCCGCCGGCGGCCTTTGATGATCTGCCGGCCAGATTCCGCACTTCATCTGCCACGACGGCGAAACCAGCCCCTGCTTCTCCGGCTCTTGCCGCCTCGACGGCGGCGTTCAAGGCCAGGAGGTTGGTCTGGAAGGCGATCTGCTCAATTTCCTTAATAATTTTTTGAGTCTCTTCGTTGGAAGAGGATATGCTGTTCATGGCGGTTATCAGGTTCTGCATGGATTCGGAGCCTTCACCAATGGCGCTTTGGGTATTATTCATCAGGCTCTCGGCCTGCTGGGCATTATCGGCACTGCGTCTCGCCATGGAGGTTACCTCCTCTAAGGAGCCGTTGATCTCTTCGAGGGAGGCCGCCTGGGAGGAGGCGGCATCGGCGATCTCCTGACTGGCGGCGGTAAGACTGCCGGCGGCATTATCAACTTCAAGATAACTGTCCGACAGGCCGCCGGCGATCTTCTTTACTGTTTTGAAAAGACTGTGTCCCAGCAGGAAGGAAATAATGAGGCCCAGGAGAAGGGCGGTGATGCTGATGATTATGAGTAACAGGTTGGAGTGCCTTATTTTCTGGATGGCCCTGTTTCTGGTTTGTGCCATACCGTTTTTGGACTTTTTGATCTCCTGAGCCTGAAACTTATAGAGGGTGGTCAATGTATGGTTCAAAACTTTATTGGTATCCTGGCGGAGTTTTAAATAGACTGCGGTGTATCCGGACCAGGCATCCCAGTAATCCTCCAAGGCGAATTTCAGTTTACCCTTGGGCAGGGGATTAACCAGTTTGGCAAAATCGGCCTCTATTATTTTTTGATTAGCGGCCTTGGGCGAGCGCATGTCGCTGCCGGCCATGGTCATCATATCCAGAATCGCGCCGGCGTTTTGTTCGGCCTGGGTAGATAACTTCTGCACCTTCCGCTGGGTATCAATGAATTCCTGATTCTGTCTGGTCAGGCTGGCAAAACGAATTTTGGCGGCCTTGGTAATTTTTTCCAGGCCATTGATGGTCTTGGTGATATTGGGATTATTCTTAACTTGAGCCATGGTTTTGATTGTTTTGAGGCTCTGGATGGCTTTTTGAAAATTATCGCTGCCCGCTTCATTAAAAAAATTGCTCACCGTAAATTGAACATTTGAAATATTATTGGCCAGATCGGTTGCCGAGCTTAGAGTGGCACTCGATGAAGCGGCGAGATTATCAACAATACGGCCCAGGAGATTAAGATTACGGTAAGAAAAAAGCGAGACAGCTAACAGAAAGAAAATAATGATTAACTGGGGAATTATTATGCGTTGTTTAAGGGAAAAATTCATATTATTATAGCCTCGCTGCGAGCGGTTAAAAAAAAATAATTTATGACAAAAAAATTCTATGAAGAAAAAGTAGTTATAGTCAACATATTTTTAACAATATTTTAATATTTAGATTTGGCGGCTGAAATATTTTTGCTTGTGCTTATGCCTTTAAATTGATAATTATTTATAGTTTTGTTTAGATTAAAAATTTCATGAGGGGGCTTGATACGCCCCCTTTAATCATATATTGTCGAGGGGAATAATGGTTCGTGATTTCAAGATGATAACAGATTTTTATAATGGTATGGGCAAATGTCAGGCTCAGGCTCGTGAGCTTTTTAACCGTCCTCTGACTCTGACCGAGAAGATATTAGCGGCCCATTTTCATGAGCTGCCGCAACAGGCTCCGAAGCGTCGTGAAACCTATGTTTACTTAAATCCTGACCGGGTGGCCATGCAGGATGCCACCGCTCAGATGGCCCTTCTGCAATTTATACGTTCCGGCCGGGCACGGGTGGCGGTGCCCTCTACCGTGCATTGCGATCATCTGATCAGTGCCAGGAACGGGGCTGACGAAGATCTGCCTGAGGCCGTTGAGAAAAACCGGGAGGTTTATGATTTTCTACGTTCAGTCTCTAATAAATATGGAATTGGTTTCTGGGGGCCGGGCAGTGGTATTATCCACCAGATTATCCTGGAAAATTACGCCTTCCCCGGCGGCTTGTTGATCGGCACTGACTCTCATACCCCCAATGCCGGTGGTCTGGGGATGCTGTCGGTCGGGGTAGGCGGGGCCGATGCCGTTGATGTCCTGGCCGGTATGCCCTGGGAGTTGTCCTGGCCGGGGGTGATCGGGATCAGACTTACCGGTAGTCTGCGGGGTTGGGCGGCGCCCAAGGATGTAATTCTTCGTCTTCTGGAGATGCTCACCGTTAAGGGCGGCACCGGCTGCGTGATGGAATATTTCGGCCCCGGTGCTGCGGCTTTGAGCTGCACCGGTAAGGCTACTATTACCAATATGGGGGCTGAACTCGGGGCCACCAACTCCATCTTCCCCTTTGACGCGGAAATGGCGGCTTATCTGCGGGCCACGGGCCGGGAGGAGCTGGCGGCCGAGGCTGAGGCTCACGCTGATGAACTGCGGGCTGACGCGGAGGTCTATCAGCAGCCGGAAAAATATTATGATAAGATAATTGAACTTGATCTTGATACCCTCACTCCTTATGTGGCCGGCCCCTTCACCCCCGATTTGGGACGGCCGCTGGCTGAGATGAAGGAGGAGGCAGTGGAAAAAGATTATCCTGCAGAGTTGAAAGTCGGGCTAATCGGCAGTTGTACCAACTCTTCCTATGAGGATATCGGCCGGGCCGCTGATGTGGCCCGCCAGGCCCTGGCCCACGGTATAAAGGCCAGGAGTCATTTCTTTATCAGCCCCGGTTCGGCCCAGGTGCGGGCTACTGTGGAGCGGGACGGCCTTCTTGACCCTCTGCGGCAGATCGGCGGTGTGGTGTTAGCCAATGCCTGCGGCCCCTGTATCGGTCAGTGGCAGCGCCAGGACTTTACCGTTCAGGAAAAAAATTCTATAATTACCTCTTTTAACCGTAATTTCAGAAGCCGGGCCGATGGTAATCCCGCTACCCTGGCCTTTATCGGCAGTCCGGAGACGGTCACCGCCATGGTTCTGGCCGGCAAGCTGACCTTTGATCCGGCCCGTGATGATATTGATGGTATCCGCCTGCGGCCGCCCAGTGCCGATGCCCTGCCGCCAAAGGGCTTTGATGCCGGTCTGGATAGTTATGAGGAACCAGCTTCCGAGCCGGATAAAATTCAGGTGTCGGTATCTCCTGATAGTGAGCGTTTACAGCTCTTAGAGCCGTTTCCGGCCTGGGACGGCGATGATCTTAAGGATTTGGTGGTTCTGCTGAAGGCCGTGGGAAAATGTACGACTGATCATATATCCCCGGCCGGGCCCTGGTTGAAATTCCGCGGTCATCTTGATAATATATCTGACAATATGTTCAGCGGTGCGGCCAATGCCTTTGCCGACAAGGCCGGCTGTGGAGTGAATGTCATCAGCGGTGAACAGGAGGTTCGCCTAAGTTCACTGGCTCGTGCTTATAAAGAACAGGGCATCTCCTGGCTGGTGGTTGGTGATGAAAATTATGGTGAGGGATCAAGTCGGGAGCATGCCGCCATGGAGCCGCGTTATCTTGGGGCAAAGGCGGTTATCGTCCGGGGTTTTGCCCGAATTCATGAGACCAATCTGAAAAAACAGGGCATTTTACCCCTGACCTTTGCTGATCCGGCCGATTATGAAAAAATACGTTTTGACGATCGGATCACCATTACCGGCCTGGCGGATCTGGCCCCCGGCAGTCCGTTGACCGTGGTTGTCAATCATAGTGACGGCAGTGTTGAAAATTTCCCGGTTAATCACACCATGTCCCCCCAGCAGATAGAATGGTTTAAGGCCGGTAGCGCCCTTAATATGATTGCCAGCCAGGCGGGATGAAACCAGGTGAAATTTTGTCCGCCTCAGGCAAAGGCACGCTTGTAGGGGTGTATTGCAATACGCCTTTTGCTCAACTAAATGATATTACAAAACCAGGTTATAATCCCTCATGATCTCAACAGATAAAAAGCCTTTGCACGCCATTGTTCTTGCGGCCGGAAAAGGGACAAGGATGAAATCCACCCGGGCTGAAGTTCTGCATCCAGTACTTTTCAGCCCCATGATCTGTCATGTGATGGACAGCCTTTCTGATCTGGAGGCCGGGGTCGTAGTGGTAACCGGTCATCAGGCGGCGGAGGTGGAGGCGGCTCTGGCCCTGTATCCAGTCTCCTTTGTTCGCCAGACAGAGCAGCTGGGAACCGGTCATGCTGTTCTCTCAACGGCCGATCTCCTTGAGAATGAGGGCGGCACGGCCCTTATCCTTTGCGGTGATACCCCGTTAATAAGGTCGGAAACTCTTAACCTCATGGTGGCGGATCACCGGGTGGCGGCCAGGACGCTTACGGTTATGACCACCATTCTGGGGCGGCCGGATAATTATGGCCGGATTATTTGTAATCAGGATGATGAACTGGTAAAGATAGTTGAGGAACATGATGCCTCTCCTGCCGAACGGCAGATTAAGGAGATTAATGCCGGTATCTATTGTGTGGAGATTCCCGCCCTCTTTGCCGCCTTGCGGCAGGTCGGCTCAGATAATGCTCAGGGTGAAATATACCTCACCGACATTGTTGAAATTATTCAGCGGCATGGTAAAACCGGCCGCTTTATCTGTCCCGATCCGGAAGAAATCATTGGAGTAAACTCCAGGATTGAGCAGGAGGAGGCCACCAGGATTATGCAGCGGCGGGTTAATCAGCAGTGGATGCTGGCCGGAGTAAGTCTTGTCGGGCAGGAATCAATATTTATAGAGAGAAGTTCGGCCATCGGTATAGATACCACTATTCAGGGGCCCTGTTATATTACCGGCCGCTCAATAGTTGGGCGGGAGTGCGAAATCGGCCCTTTTTGCATTATGGATAACTATCAGGTTGCGGACGGCAGCCGGCTTAAGCCATTTACAGAGTGGTATGGTGATAAATAATTATTGGCCCTCAGCGGCTGATCAGGCTTGGAGAAAATTAATGGAAAATACTAAACTGACTAAACTGGAAGAAGTAGTTGATAAACTCATTGAGCAGTTAAAAGGCCTTAAAAATGATAAAAAAATGCTGCAGACCACGCTTCAGTCCCGGGAGGATGAAATCAAGACCCTGGAAACCCGGGTGGCGGAGTTGAATGACAGGCAGGATAAGATAAGCGAACGGGTGGATAATTTAATTAACTCCATTGAGGACTGGGAAAACAGTTCTGATTCCGCTCCTGCCGAGGAGTCTGGGGGCAGCGAAGGCGGGGAGGATCAGGGCAATAGCGCTCCTCTGTTCACCTGACAAAAGCGGTTGCCAGCCGGGGAATATTCTGGTAACTAAATAAGTGTGAATTCAGCCGGGGAAGTTTCTTGGAACGATTTGTCAAATTTGAGGTATGCGGTCAGGAATTTGCGCTGAACACTGATGCCCCGGAGGATGAGGTCGGGGAGATCCTTGATTTGGTTAAGTCACAGATCGAATCACAGGCGGGGACAGGCAAGCTGCTCCCTGCCCGGGCCGCAATCCTGGTCAGTCTTAATATGGCTGGGAAGTATGTCCGCCTTAAAAAGGAGCTTGCCGAGGATAAACGGCTGACGGATCATAAAATTAATGCTATTATAAGTAATATAGAAAAACAAATGTAACTGTTCAGCCGTAGAATGGCAGCTGAACAGATTTGAGTTTCCCCTGCCCTGTTGGTGATTTACAGAATTTCTTGAGCCATTTATTTAAAAAAGGGCTCCTCCCCTGACAATGGAAAGAAAATTCGTCAGGCTGAAATTTCTTGATGTTGCTAAGAGTACTGCCCACCTGACTAATGGTTAGGTTCAGAAGGACTGTGGACACGGCAGGTCGGGGGTTTTAGCGGTTCCGTCTTCATAATACAGGTTTTATTCATTATTAAGACGTTTATATATGCGGGATTTGATCAGGTTGATGGGTAGAAGGTTTTAGATAATTAATTGCCATGTGCGTAATATCTGTATTCAACAGGTATAGAAATGCGCTTTTTTTAGACATGCGCTTGTCGGACGATAATTTATGCTGTTTTTTGATTCGCGCCTCTCGTTGCCGGGTTCTTGTTTCTTTGTTTTCTGCCGGTGTCGGTTCTTATATGGCCAGTATAAGATTACAGATGAATTATTTCCCGTTTTTCGTCTTTGACTCCCAACTCCTCTCTTTGCTGATTTTTCCTCATATCTTTAATCTCCTGGTGTTGCAACAGCCTCTGGATGTGTCTTATTCTCCTTTGCTGCCGGTCGTTTAATAACGGCTTGTTGCCTCCTGTGCTGTTTGGTGAGATAAGTCATTCTCTGCCCGCTTTTGCCGGGGCATCATAATTTTATAAAAGGTATTTTGTGAATATGCAAACTGTTATTGTCGTCTTAGCAGCTATTATTGCCGGTATTGGTCTGGGCGTAGTTGTGCATAAAAAAATGTCTCTGGCCAGCAAGGAAAATGCTGACGCTCAAGCTCGGAAGATGGTGGAGGACGCCTTGGCTGAGGCCGAGCGTATCAAGCAGGATGCCATTCTTCATATCAAGGAAGAGAGCTTCAGCCGTAAGCAGGAACTGGATAAGGAGCTGCGTCTGAGGGGGGCTGATTTACAGAAAGATGAGAAGAAAATCAGCCAGCGTCTCGAGCAGATTGAACGAAAAATTGATCTCCTTGATAAACGGGAGGTGGATATTCTCAATAAGGAGAAGTCCTTTGCCCGGCAGGAGAGTTCCCTGGCACACCGCCGCAAGGAGATTGACCGCCTCATCGCTGAACAGCAGAACAAGCTTGAAACCATAGCCGGTATTTCCAAGGAAGAGGCCAAAAAACGTCTCATCGAGAGTATCGAGAGTGAGGCGCAGATGGAGGCTGCCAAGGAGGTGGTGCGGATTGAGAACGAGATGAAGATGCAGGCCGACCGCAGGGCCAAGAATATCCTGGCTCTCGCCATGTCTCGTTATGCCGGGGATTACGTCGCGGAACGGGCCGTTTCCATCGTTCAGCTGCCCAATGAGGAGATGAAGGGGCGGATAATCGGCCGGGAAGGCCGCAATATCAGGGCCATTGAGGCTGCCACGGGTATTGATATTATTATTGATGATACACCGGAGGCGGTGATACTCTCCGGTTTTAATCCGGTGCGCCGTGAGGTGGCGCGGCAGGCCATGGAGCGGCTTATTGCCGACGGCAGAATCCATCCGGCCCGTATTGAGGAAATTGTCGAGAAGGTTGGCAAGGAGCTGGATGTAACCATGCGGGAGGCTGGTGAACAGGCCACCTTTGATGTTGGAGTGCATGGGGT
>JAJRZN010000022.1 GCA_024275235.1 Deltaproteobacteria bacterium | reverse complement strand
TATAACAATAAGTAGACACCCAAAAAGCTCTAATCCATAGCCCATTTAGTGGGTGTTCAAAAATTTTATCTTACTATTTTACAACATAACACCTCCCCCGCAAAGTTTATATATCTATTTCGCTGTATAAAAAAGACAGTATTATCTATATTACACAACAGGTGAACATACGTTCATATATGGCGGCATGTTAAATAATTTCATCGTGGAAGCAGGAGGGTTGTACATGCAAAAGCCAAAACTTTTAGAGCAATTACGTAACGCTATTCGCTATAAATACTGGCATATAATAGGGACGTCTATGATTTCAGGCGTTTTGATCAGCTGCTAACAAATTATCTTGGCAACAGAGCATAATATCATAGACGTCCCCATTTACTTCCCCAGGCCTCTATACTTCGGCCTTGGGAATAATTTACGGCCAGCCGTTGAGCAAATGCCGTTTAGAGTTGGCAAATAAAAATACTGCGGGTATCATAATTATAATAAGGAACAAGTTGACTGAGCCTGAGCCATCTTTTTGGATAACAAAATGAATGAGGATAACAAAATGAATGAGCAGACAAATCAGGAAAATACGAAGAATACGGAAAACACAAATCAGAAGGCAGAAGAAGCCGCCCGCGCCGCCGTCGAGAACGGGGAGGACATTCGCGGGGCTGTCCGCAATATCACCTTAAAGGCCCTGAGCGAAGGGCAGCTGGATCTGCACAAAATGCGGGAAGTCGTCCAGGCTGTACTGCGTGGGGCGAGCGTCGGCATAATACTGCAGGGCTCTCAGACAAAGCAGTCGTTACAGGAAGCAATGGCCGGGGTGGATGAAGCCCTGGCCGCCTCCGCCGAGGCTTCCAAGCTGGCCGTTCAGGAAGCTGCCGGCAATATAAAAAATTTCGGCACTCAAAATCTAAAACAGGCCCTGGATGATCTCCGGGCCCTGGAAGATATGTTTCTCGATACCGTAATAGGTATAGCCAGGACATCTAATACCGCGGTAAAGGATTCACTGAACAGCCTGGCTCAACACGCCCGCACCAGCGGCACCCTGGTCGGCAAAGCGGCAGCCAAAGCGGCCGGAGCCCTGAGCAGTCAATTTGGTCAAAATATGCGCGAAGGGGTGAGCGCCAGTGCCGAAAGCCTTTTAAAGGCAGGGGCCCAGATGTCCCAGGCCGCCGCCGGTTTCCTCGACGGCCTGGCAGAGACCCTTAACAAAGCCAGCAATAACAAACAGGAAAAATAATGTCCTCTGCTCTCTGGGAGACCCTAAGCGCCGCCCGTGATCTCGGGCGACTCCATGACATTGCCTCAGTGTTGATTCGTTATGGCTTCAGCGACCTGGTACGGAGACTGGGAATGGCCAACGCCCTGGAACGGGCCGGCAAGGTACTGCATTGGAATGAAGCGGGCGAACTGGCCAGGCTGACACCGCCGGAACGGGTGCGCCAGGCCCTGGAGGAGATGGGGCCGACCTTCATCAAGCTGAGCCAGATTCTCGCCACCCGCGTCGATCTTTTTGCCCCTGACTGGATTGCCGAATTTGAAAAATTACAGGATCGAGCCCCATTAGTACCCTTCGAACAAATCAGACGACAGCTGCAGGATGAACTGGGGGAGGCTCCGGAAGAGGTCTTCGCCGAGATTACTCCAAAGCCGCTGGCCGCGGCCTCCATTGCCCAGGTACACAGCGCCCGCCTGCAGAATGGGGATGAGGTAATTATCAAGGTGCGGCGTCCCGGAATCAAACCGGTTGTAGAAGCTGACCTGCGGCTCTTACAACGCCTGGCAAAGATTATTGAGGCGGAATCCAAGGAAATGCGCCGCTTCAAACCACGAGAGATAGTGCGTCAATTCACCCTGTCTCTGCGCCGCGAACTGAATCTCGCCACGGAATGCCGCAACGCGGAACGGATTGCCCGTAATTTAAAGAACCGCCCTGAAATCGTCATCCCCAAGGTCTATTGGGAATGGACAGGGGAACTGGTTAACGTCCAGGAGGCCATTCACGGTATCCCCGGCCGTGACCTGCAGGCTCTTGACAAGGCCGGTCTTGACCGAAAACTCATCGCCCAGCGCGGCGCGCAAGCCGTATTGCAGATGATTTTAGAGGATGGCTTCTTCCACGCTGACCCCCATCCCGGCAACCTCTTTTACCTAACGGAAAACAGGATAGCCTTTATCGATTTCGGAATGGTCGGCCGCTTATCCGCCCGCCGCCGCGACCAGGTCGTGGATCTGCTCCATGGATTGGTGGAAATGGATGCCGATCACGCGGTTGAGGTATTGTTAGACTGGACAGGAGAAAGCAAAATCAATGTTGAAAGCCTGAAACTGGAAATAGAGAACCTTGTTGATCAATACCATGGTGTGCCCCTGAAGGAACTGAACATCAGTACCATGTTCGCTGACATGACGATTCTCCTCCAGGATTATCATCTCGCCTTACCGCCTGACTTGACCCTGCTGGCCAAATCCTTGATTAGTCTGGAAGGAATGGGGCGTCAACTCGACCCGGACTTTGATATGGTAAGCGAGGCCTCCCATTTTCTGCGCCGGGCGCTGCTGGCCCGTTATTCCCCTGATATCCTGATAAAAAGAGGATGGCGGGCGGTGGCCGGTGGTCTCGAGATTATCACGGGACTGCCTCAGGATCTGCGCCAGCTGTTACGCTCCGCCCGGCGCGGTAAACTGCAGATACACGTCGACGTAACGCAATTACAAAGTTTTGGCAATCAACTGGACCGCGCCACCAGCCGCCTGACCATGGGGGTTGTTATCGCCTCCCTGATCATCGGTTCGTCCATCGTCATGACCGTGGATCACGGCCCCATCCTGCTTGGTTTACCCATCTTTGGCCTGCTGGGCTTTATCAGCGCCGCAATAGGCGGTGTCTGGCTGCTCATCTCCATCTGGCGCAGCGGCCGAAATTCATAAGGATGAATGCCAGTTCGCAGGCACTCAGCAAACTACATCCTTGACTCGAGAATACCCCCGGAATACAGCGATGGGACTACAATCGTATACGAGCGTCTCCGAGACTTCCCTGCTGGACGCGCTTAGATTAATTCAATTTGGATAAACGGGCAAAGCGCTGCCAGAAATCAGGAAAAGATTTGGCGACGCAATTTTCATTTTTTATCCGGATACCGGGAATTATCAGACCAGCCACCGCGAAGCACAT
>JAJRZN010000246.1 GCA_024275235.1 Deltaproteobacteria bacterium | reverse complement strand
GGCAGGTAGAGATTTTTTTCATCGGAATCAAAGGCGAATTGCAGGATCTTCATGCCGGGTAGTCCTAAGTTATCCCGCAGGGTAATAACGTCCGGGGTGATTATTCCCAGATCCTCGGCAATAATTGTCAGATTTTTCAGGGCACTTCTCATTTCCTTAAAAAAAGGCTGGCCCGGCCCCTTGAGCCAGCTGCCATTGACGGCGGTAGTTTCTGCCGCCGGGATTCGCCAATAGGAGGCAAAACCCCGGAAATGATCTATGCGGGTGAGATTAACCATCCTGCCCATTTCAGTAAAACGCCGTTGCCACCAGGTATAAAGAGTCTTGTTTTTCCGCTGCTTGCCGGTATGCCAGCGATATATGGGGTTGCCCCAATGCTGGCCGGTGGCGCTGAAATAATCCGGTGGTACCCCGGCGGTATAGACGGGTTCTAACTGCTCGTCAAGTTCAAAGCAGTCCTGATGCGCCCAGACATCGACGCTGTCAAGACCGACATAGAAGGGGAGGTCGCCAATGAGGCTTACTCCATGTCTGTTGGCGTAAGCCTTGAGACTCTGCCATTGGCGCTGAAAGCATAATTGCTCAAAACGAAAATAATTAAGGTGCTCCGCCAGCCGTTTACGGTATTTTTTGACGGCTGCCGGGAGGCGGCGGGCAATGGCCGCCGGCCATTTATTCCAGGGTCGATTGTGCTCTTCATCACGAATAGCCATGAAGAGGGCGTAATCGTCAAGCCAGGGCATCTGGATGCTGATTTTTTTTAACTGGTTCCCGGCCGTGTCGGCAGTCATGAACTTTTGAAAGGCCCGGCGCAGCAGATTGTTGTGCAGCTTCTCCACCGTCTCATAATCAACCTGATATTCCGATAAATTAAGATTCCCAGCCTCCTTCAGATCATCCGTTGTCAGCCAGCCTTCATCGCAAAGCTTGTCCAGGCTGATAAAAAGAGGATTACCGGCCATGGACGCCAGGCCCATATATGGTGAACAGCCCAGGGCGGTTTCGGTTGGACAAAGGGGTAGAAACTGCCAGAAGGACTGACCGGCGCTGGTAAGGAAATCCACAAAATCGTAAGCGGCAGAACCCAGATCACCAATGCCGTAAGGGCCGGGAAGGGATGAGATGTGGAGTAGAATACCGCTCCCGCGCCGGGGGATGAAATTAGTGGCTTTGTGCATGTGTTTCTCCCGTAAATTTTAGATATTATACAGAATAGTTCATTTAATTTAGAGGCTGGAGATTATTATTTGACATATTCCCTGTCATGGCCATATATTTATTACAAATTATTGTTTTTTGCTTTAAATATCTTGCTTTTTATCTGCCATGACCTTATTATATAAAATTTCGTGTATTTCGCATATTTTTTCAAAACAGCCCTGTCCGCAACCTTAATTCATTCCGAGTAGGGAGAGATATTTTCGTGCCTGCCGAGATTAATAAAAAGCTGTTAAGTATTTATAAAGATCTGGGATATATTACAATATCTATCCTCAATGATCTAATTCCAGAACATAAAAGCGTTGAATTTATTGACCTGATTTACGACTTTCTGGAAAAAAATAATATTGTGGTTCTCAGTAGTCCGCCGTTGCTGCCCAAAAATGGGCAGGATAAGAAGACGGCGGATGGCGATGATGTAACTGCTATTGAGGCGATTCCGCAATATGACGTTCATGAGCCAGAGGAAACTACCACCACATATCTGCGGGAAATGGGGCAGTTTGAGCTTTTGTCTCCGGAGGAAGAGGAGATATATTCCAAGGCCATTCGCCGCGGTTTTAACGCCATAATTAATGTTATTCGGGTTAATGACTCCGGGGTGCCGGAGATCAAGATCCTGGTTGACCGTCTGGCTCTGTGGGAAAAACGTGATCCCACCCTGAAACCCAAGAAACAGCACTTAAATTTCATGATCCGGACCATCAATTCGGTGAGCGGCAAATATACGGAGATTCCTTCACTTCTTGAGGCCAAGATGAAAATCTCCTCCTACGCCCGCAATATTGAATGGGCCAAGGATGCTATGATTAAGGCCAACCTTCGCCTGGTAGTCAGTATTGCCAAACGTTACATGCACCAGGGGCTCAGTCTTGCTGATCTTATTCAGGAGGGCAATCTGGGGCTTATGCGGGCCGTTTTCCGTTTCGATTATTCCAAGGGTAATAAATTCAGCACCTATGCCTCCTGGTGGATCAGGCAGGCAATTACCAGGGCTATCCTCGATAAGACCAGAACCATCCGCTTGCCGGTGCATTTTCTTGAGCTGCGCAGCCAGTTCTTCAAGGCCTTTTATTCCATGTTGAAAGAGCTGGGCCGGGAACCTACACCCATTGAGATATCAGAGCAGACCGGTCTGCCCATGGATAAGATTCTGGCCATCCTCGAAGCCTCGAGAGAACCCATCTCCTTAGAGACTCCCGTGGGCGATGATGACAGTACCCTGGGCGATTTTCTGGAAAATAAGGAGTCAGCCTCGCCCTATGATTCAGTGCAGAATCGGGAATTGTCCGACCGGGTAAAGAGTATCCTCATGACTCTTACCCCCCGTGAGGAGAAGATTATCCGTCTCCGTTTTGGAATTGGCGAGGACGCGGAATATACCCTGGAAGAGATTGGCAAGCGTTTTAATGTTTCTCGTGAACGTATTCGACAGATCGAAAAAAAGGCATTGAATCGTCTGCGCCATTCCAGCCGCCGGGATAAATTAAAACCCTTTACCGATTAAAAAAACCAGCCTGTAATCACCTCCCTTATTCCGATAACTCTGGCCTTTGGCGCCGGTATTCTGTGGGCTGAAATTGCCTTTGTCCCGGTTGTACTGGTCTGGATAGTTTTGATTCTTCTGGCCTTCCGGCTTGTTGCCCAGCGCCATGGGCCCTTGATAACCAAGGCCCTGTTAGTGGTCTTTTTCTTCATGATTGGCGGTATTCACGCCACTCTTTCGCCTGATTTTAAAATACAGCAGTCTCACGCTATTCCCATGTCTGGCCGGGAGGTAAGTGTCAGCGGAATCCTCCAGCAGGCTCCGGCCATTGGAATGGAGAATACCGTATTGATAATGAAGGTCAGTGAGATGCGCCGCGGCCGGGAACGGGTGAGAGCTGCCGGTCTGGTTCGGCTTACCATGCCCGGCCCGCCGCCTCTATGGCTTGCGCCGGGTGATTATTTTATGGCGCGGGCCCGTTTGAGTCCGCCACGGGGGCCGACTGTCCCGGGGGCTTTTGATTATCGGGCCTATCTCAGTCGTCAGGGGATAAGGGCCACGGGCTGGATATCTTCACCCCGGCTTTTAGCGAGGATTAACCGTCTCTCCAGGGCGGGATTCCTCAGCCGTCTGCGTTATCTGCCAGAGCGCTGGCGGATGATTATCGGCCGCCGTCTCGATGAGCTGGTACCCCGGCAGGCCGGTGTTTACCGAGCCCTGCTCATCGGTGACCGCTCGGCTATAAGCCCCGGGGTTATGGAAAGTTTTAAGGCCTGCGGTATAGTACACCTGCTGGCTATTTCCGGGATACATATGGGGCTTCTTGCTCTCGGCGCGGGCTTTATTGTCCTCTGGTTTTTGAAACGCAGTACCTGGCTCCTGCTGAGGATTCCGGCCCTGAAGGTGGCGGCCCTGATCTCGTTAATTCCCCTTGTTATCTATGCTCTCATTGCTGGTTTTCATCCCCCGGCGGTCAGGGCGCTGCTGATGACCATGGTCTTTGTTGCGGCTCTCCTGATGGACAGGCAATGGTCAATTGCCAATAATACCGCCATTGCCGCCCTGATAATTCTGGCCTTTAAACCGGCTCTGCTCTTTGCTGTTTCTTTTCAACTCTCCTTCGCGGCCATGGCGGCCATCGCTGTCTTCGCTGAACCATTAAGGCAGCTGGCGGCCGCTCCCACTGCCACAAGTCCCTGGTGGCGGCGTAACTGGCTATGGCGCTGGGGCTTGTTATCCATTTTGATTTCTCTGGCGGCCATGGCGGGCACCGCACCCATCATCATCGCTAATTTTCATCGCCTGGCCCTGATAAGCCCCCTGGCAACCTTAATTGTCGAGCCCCTGCTATGTCTATGGTCTTTGGCCTGGGGTATTCTTGGCTGTCTATTTTTGCCACTTACTCCTCTGGCCGCCCTGTTATTTAAGATTGGCGCTCTGGGGATTACAGCGGCTCTAAAGATTACCAGTCTCCTGGCTACCCTGCCGTTTACTCTCTGGCTTCCAACTCCATATTGGGCTCAGATCATCCTCTGGTACGCGGCCCTGGGGCTTTTAGGATTATGGTTCAAGAAGGGCGGCAGGGGGCTTCTCCTGACTGTGGTTGTAATAGCGCTTATGGCTCTGCTGCCGATTAAGCCGTCTTCCGATGGTAAAACAAGGGTGAGCTTTCTTGATGTGGGGCATGGCGGGTGCAGTGTCTTACGTCTGCCCGGATCTCATACCATTATTATTGACAGCGGCCGCCGTCAGCGCAGATCCGCCCGGGATTATGGCGTTGGGGAAAACGTCGTTGCTCCCTTTCTCTGGTATAACCATATAAGTGGGGTGGATGCCGTTATTATCACCCATCCCCATGCCGATCATTATAACGGCCTGGCCTTTATCCTGCGTCGTTTCAGGCCCCGGATTCTCTGGGTTAATACGCTGGTGGTTAACGAGGAGGGCTTTGAGGATTTGCTTAACCTGGCCCGTGAACTCAAGATCAAGGTGCGGGTTGCCGCGGGTGGCAGTGTACTTTATCGTGACAATACGGTGCGGCTCCGTAATCTGCTTAATCTTGCTGCCGTGGAAGGGGAAGGAAAGGGCGGGGCTGACTCCGACCGGCAGCGTAATAATCAGGGCCTGGTTTTAAGGCTGACTGTTGGTAAGCGCGCCTTTCTTTTTACCGGCGATATTGAGAAACGGGCCGAAGAATATTTAGTTCAGTCCGTAGAGGCGGACGAGCTGCATAGTGACGTACTTAAAGTTCCGCATCATGGCAGCCGAACCTCGAGCAGTATGGGCTTTATTGAGGCCGTCAAACCAGTTTACGCGGTTATCCAGGCCGAGCGCCATGGCCGGGGGATATTCCCGGCCCCGGAAGTTGTCCGCCGCTACCGGCAGGCCGGAGCTCAGGTACTGAATACCGCTGATGCCGGCAGTATCTTTTTTGTTACTGATGGCCGGCTATTGAAACAGTTAAGGGGATGTTTTTAACATTTGAAATAAATATCTGCTCCGGTGTAGGGGCGTATTGCAATACACCATGCTGGCAGTCTGTAAAGATATGGGGGTAATTAAAAGGGGGCACCAATATCATCGGTGCCCCCTTATGCCTTAAACCTGAACCTCGGTGTTTCGTTCCCCGACGTTCTAAGATAATCCGGTAAACTTACTCAACTGCCCGGCGTAAACCAGGGCAAAGCGGATAATCGCACCGCCAAGGAGTACCAGAACTGCGCTGGCATTCATCTCAAATTTTTGTTTGAAGGTAAGTTCAAGATTTTCTGAATGGTCACCGCTTAACTCCAGAAATTTCAAAATAATGGCCAGCGGCAGGACAATACTCAAGGTCAGAATACTGATAAAGTACGGAAAATACTGGCTGGTCAAGGTAAAGAAAGGCATGATTGACTCTCTTGAGGCCTCTGGTGAGGTGAACTGGCCGTAATAGAGAAGAACCAAAACCGTAATTTCGGAAAAAATCAGCCAGATATCCACCTTGGTGAAGAAGAGTTTTATCGAGTTGCGACGGGCCATGAGAATCATGGTCGCGGCCCCGGTGGACATCCCGGAGTTTAAAAACAGCACCGGCAGGATAGACGAGTTCCATAACGGCCGGGCCATAAAAGAACTCAGCAGGATGCCGGTGTAAATGGAGAGTAGAATTCCCAGGAGGAAATTCAGTTTAGCCAGGGGCCGCATGCTGTTCTGAGCCTTGATAATCAGGTTTCTGATCATTCCGTCCTTGAGATTATCCATGGCTGATTCGGGTACCGTACTCAAGGCAAAGGCGATCATGGCCGGGAAGACCAGAACTAGAATCCAGGAGCCCCAGGACATGGGGGAAAGGGGCTGCAGGGTCATATAGAAGCGGTACATATGCTCCTTTACCTGCAGGTCAAGAAAGAGGAATCCCATGCCAACGGCCAGGATAATCGGGGTCATCATCGGCACCCGCCAGCAGCAGGCCTGATTTTTCGGAACATCTTTACCCGGTCGCAGGTTGGCCACCGCGGCCATGGACATGCAGCCGCCGGCGAGACCGCCGAGAAATAAATAAATAGCTACCCGCCAGTCCCAGATATGGAGATGGGGATATGTTAGTGCGTTAGCGCCTGTAATTGTAAATTCCATCTTATAAGCCTCCTCTATTTCTTGGTGGGATAACGTTTAATGTAAAAGACCCGCGGTTTGGTACCCGCTGCCTTTAACCGGACTCTGGATTCATTTTCAGCCAATAAGCGGCTGACCTCGCTGTCCCGGTCTGACAGATCCCCGAATATCCTTGATTTACCAATACAGGTAGCCACGCAGGCCGGCTCAAGATCTTTTTTAAGCCGGTGCAGACAGAAGGTGCATTTATCGGCAAAGCCGTATTCTTCATTTATGTAACGGGCATCGTACGGGCAGGCCGCTATACAGGCCTTGCAGCCCACACATTTGTCACGGTCGATCATGACAATTCCGTCTTCGCGCTTATATGACGCCCCGGTGGGGCAGGCCATAACGCAGGGAGCATTGTCGCAGTGATTACATAATTCAGGGCGGAATTCAGTCCTTAATTCGGGGAATTTACCTTTGGTGATCTCCAAGACCCTGGTTCGGAAATTCTCAAAAGGAACCTGGTTTTCCTGAACGCAGGCGGCTATGCAGGCCATGCAACCCACGCACCTGCTTTGGTCTATCACCATTGCATAGTGTTTCATTTTTTTAGCTCTCCTTCAGTAATTTCACAAAATTTACTCGCAAACCATTGGTACCGCATATGGGATCGGTGGCGTAATGAGTCATCATCTGGGTGTCGTCAATACCCCGGCCGTAGGCCATGGTCATTCGTTTTGAGGTGGAGCCGAAACCATGAATCAAATAGACGCAGTCCTTTCTGATGCGCTCTGTTACCTTGACCCGCCCAACATTACTTTTGCCGCCCTTTTCATTGATCAGGCTTATCTTGTCGCCATTTTTGATCCCCATCTGGCGGGCGATATCGGCATTCAGCCAGACCGCATTGTCATTCTTCAACTCCCAGAGCCATTTGTTATTTATGCTTCGGGAGAAGGTCTGAACCGGACTCCGGCCGTAGATGAGGCGGAAGGAACCGGCCGGCGGTTCCCGGTGGTGGGTGTATCTTGGAACCGGATCCATATCTTCATCATCCAGGGCGGAACTGTAGAGTTCTATTTTCTTGGAATCGGTATCAAATTTGGGCTGATTTTTCTCAGTAATATAGGGGTGATAGCTGTCCGGAATTGGAATATAGCCCACCCTGGAAAGTTTATCGTAGTCAATATTCCAGAGCTTGGCCTTTTCGCGCATATGCTCTTCTAAGGTCTTGTATTCAATATATTTTCCGAGGCCCATTTTGGCGCATAATTCATTGGCAATGAGCCAGGCCGGTTTGACATCCTTCCAGGGCTTGACCACCGGCTGGCGAATGGCGATACCGGCATTCTTCTGGGTGACCACGGCAAGATCGTCATGACGTTCCAGGTAACTTGCGGCAGGCAGAATGACATCGGACATCATCACCATATCAGTGGGCATGAGATCAATATTGACTACCAGGTCAAGATTGTCGATGGCCTTTTTGGTTATCTCCGGAGCCGGCATGGTTTTCATCAGATTGGTGCCGATAACGAACCAGGCTTTGATGGGATAGGGTTTGCCGCTGATGGTGGCCTGTCTGACCTCGGTGGTGATTCCGGCTGAGGAAAATGGGTAATCGCCATAGGCCAGGGAGTCACGTTTGGGTTTGGGATATTTGATTTTTTTCTTGAGCTTGGCCAGGTTGACCTTGGGGGGCAGCCAGATGCCGCCTTTGCGGCCCCAGGTTCCCAGCAGGGCGTTTAAAATGGCCAGACCCCGGCCACGCTGGGTATCGTCACCGTACCAGGAATAATGACGGCCGGGATGAACCAGGACGTTGGGCTTATAGCGTCCCAATTCCCGAATCGCCTCGACAATCTGGTGTTTGGGCAGATCGGTTTTCTTTGCCGCCCATTCCGGGGTGTAATTTTTGACTGCTTCCTTTAACTCTTTAAAACCGATGGCGTATTTAGCGATATAGTCATGGTCGTACCAGTTCTCTTTTATGACAATATTGATCCAGGCCAGGATCAGGGCTATGTCGGTGCCGGGTTTGATGGGCAGCCACATGGATGATTTGGTGGCGGCGGTGGAATAACGGGGATCAATGACGATTAATTTGGTGCCGTTACCGAGGCCGTCAACGAAATCCTGAATATGAGAATTATGCATATTCTCCCCGAGATGGGAGCCGAAGAGGGCCATGACCCGGCTGTTAGCCATGTCGTAACGTTCGGCGGTGGAGGCCGGGCCCTGGCCGAAGGTCAAGGTAAATGCCACCTCGCGGGCTCCGAGGCATTGGGCGTAAGAGGGATGACTGTGGTTGGGAGAACCCCAGGCTTCCATGAAATTGCCCATATAGGCGCCGCCGCTGCCATGGGCGAAGAGGGCTACCGATTCCGGGCCGTATTTTTTCCTGATCGCGGTGAGCTTTTCGGCGATATAGCTATAGGCTTCATTCCAGCTTGCCTTGCGATATTTACCGTCCCCGCGTTTACCGGTACGAATGAGAGGGGTTTTGAGACGATCCTTGTCGTAGAGCAGCCCCATGCCTGACTGGCCTTTGGCGCATAAGCGACCGCGGCTCTGCGGGTGCAGAGGGTTGCCGTCCAGTTTTACCAGCCTGTCGCCTTCAACCTTGGCGATAAGGCCGCAACGCCAGAAACACATCTCGCAAAAAGAGGGGACGTATCTGATGTCTTTCTTGATAACGGCCTTGGCTCCAGCCCTGACAAAGGGACTTTCCGCTAATACCGCTCCACCGGCCGTTAAGGCCGCGCATTTTAAAAAATTTCTTCTGCTGATAGCCATAGACTCACCTTTTACCTGATATTAACTGATTACTGTGGTTCGAATTGTTTTATTTTTCTGATGTGGAAAATAATAATTCAGAGCCGTTAAATGAATACCTGTAAAAAAGGTTTTTCTTTTACTGCATATTTAATTAATTATCAATAATAAAATACATCAAAAGTAGTATTGCGACAATGTAGTAATAACTTTTGTTTACTGTTTTTGCGTTTTGTGAAGTAACTGCTTTATGGTTCTTTTTTGTCTTGGTGGAAAGTTATGTAGACAGTAAAGGGGCAGTGTGGTGTACTGCAATGTTACATAAGAAAATTGCTGTTTCAGTAAAATACCTATGAGTTACTTTAGCGAACGGGCGGTAATTACGTCAGGGAATAAAATGTTTTGGAATGCGGTTTTGTAAGTAAGAGGTAAGAGGTAAAAGGGCAGTAAAGCGTGTGAGAAATTCAAAGCGAACGAAGATGAGGCGCTGATGAATTTACTGAGATACCGGCCGGGCCGCGGCCTTCATGCTTTAGGGCGTCCGGCAGGCCGGGCGGTATCTGGCGCATTACGCGAAGCGGGAGCTTTTACCTGTGATGGCTGATGTCGTGGATTATTCTTCGCCGTGGAAGTTTTTATTCAGAAACTCACAATCTCTCGGTGAGAGATTAAAACGAATCTGAGCCTGCTGAATAATCTCCCGGCGTTTCATCTCCGGGTGGTCAAGCTGGGTTTCGCTGATCCATTTAATGGTTTTGCGTAGTTTTTCTCCGTGCGGCTGGGTTGTTTCTTGAGTCATGGCTTCAGTAGTGTCTTTTTATATTTATTTCTGGAGGTGCCGCCCATGCTGATACAGAAAACGGCAGCCCCATCTTTCATGTTACCTGTTGGCTGCCGTAGTGTCTGGTTTAAAAATCATTCCGCTTAAGGGTGGTACTGAGACTGTGATATGCATGGGGGCCTCACCAAAGGGCTCGTTGACTGGTATTTTAAGCTCGGGGTTATTGATATTACTGCCCCCGAACTGTTTGTCGTCGGATGATAATATCTGACGATACGGCACCTTGGACAGCACCCCCAGCTTATAGTCATGATGTACCTCGGGGGTGAAGTTCAGGAGGCATATAAGGTGGTCGTCGGGGTTTGTGGCCTTGCGGGCATAGGCGACGATGCTGTTGTTGACATCTTTGAAATCCAGCCACTGAAAACCGTCGTTGCTGTGATCTTCCTGCCAGAGGGCCGGATTGTTGACATATAACTGATTCATCTGCCTGACAAATTTCTGAACCTGCTGATGCCTGGGCCTTTCTTCCAAAAGGTGCCAGTCGAGGCTCTTTTTGCAATACCACTCCGACAACTGGCCGAATTCACCGCCCATGAAGAGCAGCTTTTTGCCGGGATGGGTCCAAAGATAGAAAAAAAGCAGGCGGAGATTGGCGAATTGCTGCCATTCGTCTCCCGGCATTTTGGCCAGCAGGGAACGTTTGCCATGCACTACCTCGTCATGAGAAAGTGGGATAATGAAATTCTCCGAGAAGGCATAGAGCAGGGAGAAGGTCAGGGCGTTGTGGTGATATTTGCGGTACAGCGGATCGCGGCTGAAATAATTCAGGGTGTCGTTCATCCAGCCCATATTCCATTTGTAGCCAAATCCCAGCCCCCCGGCATCTGTCGGCTTGGAGACCCCGAAAAAGCTGGTGGATTCCTCGGCAATCATGCTGACGCCGGGGAAGCGTTCATAGACAACACTGTTAAGATGCTTCATGAACTCAATGGCATCTAAGTTTTCCTTGCCGCCGCGCTGGTTGGGAATCCACTGGCCGTCCTGACGGGCGTAATCAAGATAGAGCATGGAGGCCACGGCATCTACCCGCAGGCCGTCAAGATGAAATTTATCTAACCAGAACATGGCATTGGAAATAAGAAAACTTATGACCTCCCGACGGCCGTAATTAAAGATATAGGTACCCCATTCCGGATGAAAACCCTGGCGCGCGTCCTGATGCTCGTAGAGAGAGGTGCCGTCGAATCTGCCTAAGCCGTGGCCGTCGGTGGGGAAGTGGGAGGGAACCCAGTCCAGGATCAGGCCAATGCCGTTTTTATGGCATTCATCGACAAAATACATAAAATCATGCGGAGTGCCGAAGCGGCTGGTGGCGGCGTAATAGCCTGTTACCTGATAGCCCCAGGATTCATCTAAGGGATGTTCCATGATCGGCATTAGTTCAATGTGGGTAAAACCCATATCCTTGACATAGGGAATCAGAGATTCGGCCAGCTCCCGGTAGGTGAGAAAACGTTCCGGATCGGCGGGGTCACGCCGCCAGGAGCCTAAATGAACCTCATAGGTTGACATGGGGGCATGGTAAGTTGTGCCGGCCTCGCGTTTCTTGAGCCATTCCTCATCGTGCCATTCAAAGCCGGCAAGGTCGGCAATAATGGCGGCACTCTTTGGCCTGACCTCGGCCTGAAAATGAAGGGGATCCAGTTTCTCCAGAATGGTCATGTCCTGGGCTCGAATCTCATATTTATATAATTCTCCCACCTCAAGATCGGGGATGAACAGCTCCCATATCCCCGAGGAGTCAACGGCCCGCATCTGGTGAATGCGGCCGTCCCAGAAATTAAAATCACCAATAACGCTGACCCTTCTGGCCGCCGGAGCCCAGACCCGGAACAAAATCCCATTTTGCCCGTTTATGACCCTGGGGTGGGCTCCCATCTTGTCATAAAGGCTGTAATGAGTGCCATTGTTAAAGAGGTACTGGTCAAAATCCTTTAATAACGGCAGGGTGGTATATGGGTCGTGGACGGTTTTGACGGTTTGATTGTAGAGGGTGATCTCATAGCAATAGGTCAGCGGCATGCTGAAATCGTCAATGATGGCCTCAAAGAGCCCCTCATCCCGCATCTTGTACATGTCGATCTTTTGTTCTCCTATGACGAGACGGACTGATTCCGCCAGAGGTTGAAAGGTGCGGATTACGGCCGTTGGCTTATCGGGATCAATTATGTGAAAGCCTAATACCTGAAAGGGGTCATGTTGGTCGGAGGCCAATACTCTGTCTAGTTCTTTGACTACATCAAGGGACATTTTTTTCTCTTTTTGTTAAATTTAAAATTCATTTTGTGAGCAGGAAAAAAATGTCTATCTGCCCAGATTTTATAAGTTATAATAATTACTTTAGCATAAAATGAAATTGGAAATGTAAAAAAATAGTTCAGCGGCGGAAAAAAATTATCAAGGTGGTAATTTTTATTCCATGGATAGTGGGTAAAAATACCTGCTGTGGCTGTGGTTTAGACTTGATTATATTTGATTTTACCGGTAAAAAACGCAAATGCAATCATTGCAGGGCAGTTTTCTAATAGCCACCCGGCAGATGCCTGATCCACGCTTCAGCCGGCAGGTAGTTTATGTATGCGTCCATAGTGAGGAAGGGGCCATGGGGGTGGCTGTTAATCAGCCGGCTCAGATATCCTTTTCCGAGGTTCTGCGTCTGGCCCGGATAGAAGAAAAAGTGGAGAGGGACTGGCCGCCGGTTTATATCGGCGGGCCGGTTGAGATGGAACGAGCCTTTTTTCTGTATAGTTCTGACTATAATCTGGAAAATTGCCTGACCGTGACCGCCCAGACCCGTATAAGCAGCGATGGGCGGATATTAGCGGATATTGCGGCGGGGTATGGGCCGGAGTCCTTTCTGTTTATGCTCGGTTATGCCGGTTGGGGGCCGGGGCAGCTCGAAAATGAATTGACTACGCAGGGATGGCTGGTGCTGCCCGGCGACGTGGATATACTATTTAATACGCCTGATGATTTAAAATGGCGGCAGGCGGCGAAAAAATATGGTATCGATATCGCCTTATTTAATGATGAGCCGGGGTTGGCCTGAGCAGTCACACACTTTTTTATGCCCGTGCGGGTAGAGCTGTTACCGATAAGAGGACAAAAATGATAGAAAATGAAAATATTTTTCGCTGCCGGGAATGTGGTTTTTGCTGCCACGGTGAAACCACGGTTTCTTTAGACGAAAAGGATCTGAAGCGTTTAGTGGACTATCTTAAAATGCCGTTTGACGATGTCATGGACAGGTATCTGCGGCAAAGCGGGCGGGTGGTGCAGATGAAAACCGTTGACGGTCATTGTATTTTCTACAATGAGGGCTGTACCATTCATCCCGGTAAACCGTGGCGCTGCCGGCAATGGCCCCTGCATCCCTCTATTATGAGCGATCCCGCCAATTTTGAGACCATCAAACACTCTTGCCCCGGTATTCCGAAAAACATCAGCTATGAAAAATTTCGGCTTAAACTGAGTGAACTCATAGCCGGGGAGGAGAATGAGGATTGAACTGCTGGTAGTAGGTAAAACCAGGCAGGATTATCTCGCTGCCGGTATTGATGATTATCGGCAGCGTCTGCGCCCCTATTGCCCCCTGTCCGTCAAGGTCGTCAAGGAAAAACGCGGCAGGCTGCCTGATAATGCCCGGTTGCGGGAAGAGGGCGAAAAATTGATATCTTTAATGCCCAAGGGGGCTTTGCTGGTTGTTCTGGATCCAGGCGGCCGTCAGTTAAGTTCTGAAGAGTTAGCGCTTGATATAGGGCGCTGGCGGGATACGGGGAAGCAGTTGGTCGCCTTTGTCATCGGCGGCCCTCTCGGACTGTCTGCTGAGGTGAGGAGACGGGCTGATTTGACCATTTCCCTTTCCCGTATGACCTTTACCCACGAAATGGCCCGTCTGCTTTTTCTGGAGCAGCTCTACCGGGCTTTTACTATTCTGGCCGGCAGTAAATATCATAAGTGAGCCTGATTATGTCAGGCCGCTTCCACCCTCTTGACCTCAGGTACCTCGGACTTTAAGAATTTTTCGATGCCGTTTTTCAGAGTGGCCTGGGACATTGGGCAGCCATCGCAGGCTCCGGTGAGCTGTACCTTTACAATTCCGTCATTTGAGACATCAATAAGAACTACATCTCCGCCGTCCTTCTGTAATGTGGGTCGAATTTTATTGAGGGCGGATTGAACTTTATCTCTCATTTGTACTCCTTGTGCCGCGGTTATGAGTTTTTATGCCAGACCGATTTCTATGAGGAGGTCTCGGGCGCAGGTAAATAAATCTTCGGTGGCCGCCGCGCTTCTCGCTTCCACATAGAATCTTACTTTGGGCTCCGTACCCGAAGGCCTGATCATCAGCCAGCTGCCGTCATCTAAGATTATCTTGTGACCGTCAATATTAATTATTCGTTCAATAAGGTGTTCTCTGCCGCCTACCTTTAGTGAGGTGCCGGGTTGATATTTGTCGAGTTGAGCCAGGGTCTCTAAAAGGATGTCTCCACTTTGGCTCACAGAGACGCTGTCTTTGGCCGGGAAATAATAGCCATATTTTTCCTGAAGTTCAGACAGGTAAGTACCGAGGTTTTTATTGGTGCTTAATATCAGGTCGAGGGCCAGTAACAGGCCGATATAGGCATCTTTTTCAGGGGTGTGGCCGCGGACGGTCATGCCGTCCGATTCCTCAAAACAGACCAGGGCCTTGTCGATGACCGGTTTAAACTCTTTAAACCCCACCCTGGGCTCAAAAATTTCTTCATGAAAGGATTTGGCGATGGCGTTGACAAAATTGCTGGTGGCGACGGTCTTAGCCACCATGCCCTTCAGCCCCTTTTCCTCGTGCAGGAAATGGTAACTCATGGCTCCAAAATGGTTCATGTCGATGTCGGTTGTGCCGTCGGTAAAACGAATACGGTCGGCATCCGGATCCATGATTACCCCCAGTTTTAAGGGTTCCTGACGCTGCGCCAGGGTGCTTTTGACTCTGGCCATATTGGCAGCGGTGGGCTCCGGCGCGATACCGCCGAAAGTGGGGTCGGCTGATGTCCGGAAAAAGGTGAGGAATTCAGGCTGACTGTTAAGAAAAAAATCTTTGATGCTGGATTTGGAGGAGCCGTGTACGCAGTCCACTGTTACCGCGATGTCATCTCTGCCGTTAAGACGTTTCAGTATTGCATCGTAGTCAAGATGGTGGGAGGCTTTACCCTGCCGGACTAATGACTGCCAGTGACCCATGGCGTCGCAGGGCTGTTGGAGGCCCTTATCTGCCGTGGCGCGGGGGACGCTGCCCTGTTTGATCAGCTTGTTGGCCTGCCGGGTGATATAATCGGTAATAACGGGCTGGGCCGGGCCGCCGTCGGCGGCATTGAATTTAAAACCGCCATAATCCAGCGGGTTATGGCTCGGGGTGAGATTGATGGAACAGGCTGCCTTGAGCTCAAGGACGGCGGCCGAGAGAATGCCGGTGGTGGCCTCGGCCGCGTAATGAACGGTGAAGCCGTTGCCGGTGAGGACAGTACTTATGGACTTTGCGAATACTTCATTGCCGAAACGGTTGTCAAATCCTAAGACAACTCCCCGTTTCCGGGCTTCATCTATATCTCTGACCCCGAGATTATCGCTCAGGGAAGGCGAACCGGCCGCTTCAAGATACATATCGACAATGGCCATGGTGACCTGCTGGACGGATTTAATAAATAAATCTTTGCCGATAATCCCCCGCCAGCCGGAGGTCCCAAATTTTACCCGGTTCAGCGGCTGACCCTGGTTGATGGTTATTTCATCTAAAATCAGGTCATAGACGCGGTTAATCTTGTTTTGAATATAGATATGAGCCTGGCTTTTAGGCGGATGCTGGTTGCGCAGAGCGACCAGTTCTTTCAGCAGGGCGAAATAGTCTCTTTCGGCGTGATTCCTGGCGGTGAAATATAATCTGAACAAATCGTCAGTATGTCCAAGGTCTCCCATTCTGGCATATCCTTTTGTGTAAGTTCGGTAAAATAACTATATCGGGTGATTGTCTGGGTGGTTACGCCGTAGAATCAGGGGTAAATTCAGAACTCTGCCAGAATAGTTACGAATTTTACAAACTACAATCAGTACTATGTCTTATAATGCCACAAATATTGCAATAACAAAATAACCTCGGTAGAAAAAGCGTATTTTTTTTTATTTCGGGAAAGAAGGTTGCCGGAAAAGCAACAATATTATATATATAACATTTTAAGATGATTTAAAATCATTATGACAGATTACTTTTAGGTAGAAACAGTTATAGCCGCTGGTCGGAGATAACGAAAAGACAAATACTTGAAACATGAAGGCCGTTGCCGGGATTGTTGATGCCCCGTGGGTGACTTTCATAAAAATCTCTGAATAAAAAGTTCTAAAAGAGGAGAGGTAGATGACTACAAAACATGATGAGGCTTTAATTCTTTGGTTTGATGAAATCGGTATAGAGGATGTACCCATGGTGGGTGGCAAAAACGCCTCTCTTGGTGAGATGTATCAGCATCTTACCGCCAAGGGCGTAGCGGTTCCTCACGGCTTTGCTATAACAGCCTATGCCTACCGTTATCTCTTGAAGGAGGCCGGGGTGGAACAGGCCATTAAAGATGCCCTGGCCGGTCTTGACACCTCTGATATGAGAAATCTTCAGGAGCGGGGGGCCAAGGTGCGGCATATTATCGAGACCGCTGAATTCCCCGATGATCTGCGCCAGGTTATTGCCGAGGGTTATGCCAAGATGGAGGAGGAGTACGGTAAGGACGTTGACGTGGCGGTTCGTTCCTCAGCCACGGCTGAAGATCTGCCGGATGCCTCTTTTGCCGGTCAGCAGGAAACTTATCTCAATATTCACGGCATGGATGCCCTGATTCATAATTGCCGCAAATGTTTTGCCAGTCTCTTTACCAATCGGGCAATCTCCTATCGCCACGACAAGGGCTTTGGTCAGTTTGACGTCTATCTCTCCATTACCATTCAAAAAATGGTGCGCAGCGATTCCGCCTCTTCCGGGGTTATGTTTTCCATTGATACTGAGAGCGGTTTCAAGGACGCCGCCTTTCTCACCGGGGCTTGGGGTCTGGGTGAAAATGTAGTTCAGGGGGCGGTTAATCCCGATGAATTTTATATTTTTAAACCCACTCTGAAAGAGGGAAAACGGCCCATTGTCGGCAAGCGGCTGGGCAGCAAAGAGATCAAGATGATCTATAATGATGATCCCAACGCCGAGGAGCCGGTACAGAATATTCCCACCACTGCTGAGGAGCGCGGCCGTTATGTGATTAACGATGATGAGATTCTGCAGCTCGCTGAATGGGCCTGTATCATCGAAGATCATTACGGTAAAGGAATGGATATTGAATGGGCCAAGGATGGTGACGGCGAAAAGGTCGGCACCGGTAAGCTCTTCATCGTCCAGGCCCGGCCGGAGACCGTCCACTCCCAGGCCTCCAAGAAGGTCATGGAAACCTATGTTATGGAGGAGCATGGCAAGACACTCGCCGTTGGTCAGGCCGTTGGCGCCAAAATCGGCCAGGGGGTTACCAATGTTATTGAGACTGTCGCCGATATTCACGACTTCAAGGAAGGGCAGGTATTGGTTACCGATATGACTGATCCCGACTGGGAGCCGATTATGAAAATCGCCGGAGCCATTGTTACCAACCGCGGCGGCCGAACTTGTCACGCGGCTATTATTTCCCGGGAGCTGGGCATACCCTGTGTTATTGGTACGGTTGACGGCAGCACGAAAATTCCCGATGGCAAGGAGGTCACTGTGTCCTGTGCCGAGGGTGAGACCGGTAATATCTATGAGGGGATTCTGAAATATCGTATCGACCGGGTTGATCTCGATAAGATCCCCGCTACCAGAACCAAAATTATGTTGAACTCCGGTATTCCGGAGAAGGCCTTTACCGAGGGACAGATTCCCAATGACGGTGTTGGACTGGCCCGTGAGGAGTTTATTATTAACTCCCATATTGGTATTCACCCCCTGGCTCTTTATGAGTTTGATGACTTAAAGGACAAGGCCGCCAAGGGTAATGCCGAAGCCGCTGAGGTGGTGAAAATTATTGAGGAGAAGACCACCGCCTATCCTGGTGATAAAAAACAGTTCTTTATTGATAAACTGGCTGAGGGCGTGGGCCGGATCGGGGCCGGATTTTATCCCAAGGACGTTATTGTCCGCCTCTCCGATTTTAAGAGTAACGAATACGCCAATCTCATCGGCGGAAAATTCTATGAGCCCGTAGAAAATAATCCCATGATCGGCTGGCGCGGGGCCTCCCGTTATTATGATCCCAATTACAAACGGGCCTTTGAGCTGGAGTGTAAGGCCCTGCTGAAGGTCAGAAATGAGATGGGTCTTAACAATATTAAACTGATGGTACCATTCTGCCGCACCCCGGAAGAGGGCCGTAAGGTTATTGAGGTCATGCGGGAGTTTGGACTGGTGCAGGGCGAGAATAATCTTGAGGTCTATGTCATGTGCGAGATTCCCAGTAACGTCATCTCGGCTGATGCCTTCTGCGATGTATTTGACGGTTTTTCCATCGGCACTAATGATCTTACCCAGTTGACTCTGGGGCTTGATCGTGACTCTGATCTTGTTGCTCATATCTATGATGAGCGTAATGAGGCGGTGAAAACCATGGTAAAGATGGTTATTGATACCGCTAAGCGCCGGGGCCGTAAGATTGGTATCTGTGGTCAGGCGCCCAGTGATTTTCCGGAGTTTGCCACCTTCCTCGTGGAATGCGGTATTGATTCCATGAGCCTGATTTCCGATACGGTTATCAAAACCAGGCTGGCAGTGGCCGAGAAGGAGAAAGAGCTGGGCATAAAGTAAACAGAACCGAGAAACTATGAACAGGTAGTTGACAGGGAGACGGCCGCAGGCCGTCTCCCTGTTTTGCTTATTAAGGTGAAGTGAAATGGTTAAAAGTGGAGCAGGAATGTATAAGTGGATATTGAAGGATGATTCAGAGGTATGTCTCTGTGAAAACTGTTCTAAAAAAGATTACAAAGAATTAATAATCAGGGTGCCCTGGAAGGCCGGTGAGAGGAATAATGTGGTCTGCTGTGAAAGATGCGGTAAAGAGGGCGACATTACCGTTTAGTGGAAGGCTTTAATTAAATTCCAGGGTGCTGGATTCATTGAATTTTTCAAAGAATTCAGTAATAATGGCCTCTATGTTGTCATTGAAATATGATATTTGCGGCACATCCGTATCCGTCTCTTTAAGGCGGTAAAAATAGTTGTCTGGTTCCATGGCCTGGATGCCGATACTCTCGGTAAGATAATTAGCAAGATAGACAATCTGGCAGTTTAGGGTATTATCCACCTTGGGGGTTGCCTCGTGGTGATGGGCTACCGGGGCGATAATATCATCCGGCAGCTGCCAGCGGCGCAGTAAAAGGGCGGCGACCCTGGCGTGATTGGTATGGAGCATGGTCTGCTCAAACTGGATAATATTGCCGCCCTTAAATTCTTCTCCACGATTGAGGCAGGCGGTCTGCAGGTGGCGGTTGAGAATTATCTTGCCTATGTCATGAAGCAGGGCGGAGGTGTAGAGGGAAGATAAGGACGGACAGCGGCCGTAGCGGCCAATTATTGAGGCCAGCAGGGCGGTGGCGTAAGAATGACGCCAGAGGGCGCCCGGCTCTATATTATAGGCCTCCTGCGGTGATTTAAGCAGCCCGGCGGAGGCTGAGGTGATGGCCAGCATTTTGATGGTATCTACTCCCAGCCGGACAATTATGTCGGTGATGGAGTTTATTTCCTGCATGTGACCAAAATAGGCGGAGTTCGCCATTTTTAACATATTGGCAAGCAGGCTGGGATCCTGCTTGATCTTTTGTGATAAAGACTGGATGGGGCAGTCGGCTTCATTGGCCAGGGTCATAACCTCCAGGGCGATATCCGGCCGGGGAATGAGTTTGTCAATACCTTTGATAAATTCTTCTTCATTACTCATGGATATCTCCTTGGTACTGTATGATTTATCACTGAACACGTAAACGCTCCATGAACACCCTGCTGCACGCACTTAAGTACTCCGATATACAGGGGTATTATCGGGGTACTTAATTACGCACAGCAGGGCAGTGAAACGCTCGCATACGATCGTAGTTGTACCGCTATATTTCAAGAGGTTATAAAGTTAAGAGTGTGGTTTATTGAGCGCTTACCTGAACACTATTTCTTCAGATTACCATAATATTTGGAAAGGTGTCAATATTCCGTAATGTCAGGAGAGAAACAGGGGATTGACTATGAAACCCAGAAAGGAACGAAGAAAACACCTGCGTCTGCCCTTGAATTTCAAGGTCAGGATCAACAACCTGCGCCAAGGTCTTGTACTGCGGGGTCAGACCAGAAATATAAGTTTTGCCGGGGCCTTTATTGAGCTTGATAAGGTGCCTCCCCTGCAGCGGGATGATTATTTCAGCCTCATTCTCCTGGGGCAGGTGGAATTTACCTGTCGTCTGATTCATTCCAACAGTGAGGGTATCGGCTGCCAGTTTGACTTTATCAAAATTCGGTATTATGAGGTGTTCAAAAATATGATGCTCAATAACGCTTCGGATCCGGAGCGTCTTGTGAAGGAATTACATCGTTGGGCCCAGGACACATAAATATAGCGGGGACAAGGGTGACGCTTTGAAGGTCAGGATCGATAAATGGCTGTGGGCGGCCCGTTTTTTCAAGACCAGATCTCTGGCTATGACGGCGGTCAGCGGCGGCAAGGTGCATGTCAATGAGCAGAGGGTTAAACCGGCCCGCCTTGTCTGTATCGGTGATGAATTGCGGATTCAGAAGGGGGGCTATGAGTTTGTGGTTGTGGTAAACGCCCTGAATAATAAACGCCGTCCGGCCAGGGAGGCCTGTCTCCTCTATGAAGAAAGAGAGGAAAGTGTAGCCGCTCGTCAGGAACTGCGGGAACAAAGGCGGTTACTGCGGGCCGCCGTTCCGGCTCCACCGCCCAAAAGGCCCGGTAAGCGGGATCGACGGTTAATTAAAAAATTTATTCGTAAAGAGTAACTATTCACAATAAGTTACTTGTTTAAATGACTTTAAGGAGAAAATTATGAACAAGATAAGCAGAGCTATAATCAGTCTCACCGACAAATCAGGCATTGAGGATTTTGCCCGGCAGCTCAAGGAGTTGGGAGTGGAAATTCTCTCCACCGGCGGTACGGCAAAAAAGATGCGTGAGCATGGTATTGAGGTCAAGGATGTGGCTGATTTTACCGGCTTTCCCGAGATGCTTGACGGCCGGGTGAAGACACTTCATCCCAAGGTGCACGGCGGTATTCTGGCCCAGCGTGATAACCCGGAGCACCAGGCCCAGATGCGTCAGTATGATCTGCAGCCCATTGATCTCATCGCGGTTAACCTGTACGCCTTTGACAAGGCCGTGGCTGACCCGGCCTGTACTCTAACCAACGCCATTGAGAATATTGATATCGGCGGCCCCACCATGCTGCGGGCGGCGGCCAAGAACTACCATGATGTAACGGTGATAGTTGATCCGACCGATTATCCTCAGGTTATCGCTGAGATGAAGGAGACCGGCAATACCACCCTGAAGACCAGGTTCCGTCTGGCCCGTAAGGTGTTTGACCTTACCAGCCATTATGACACGGCCATCAGCGAGTGGCTCAATAAGGTAGATATTGATAACCATCCGGAGCTTAATCAGTAATGAAACTTGCGGTATTATTATCCGGCACCGGCCGTACCCTTGATAACTTTCATGAGCAGATCACCCAGGGCGGCATGCGGGGCAGTATTGAGGTGGTGATTGCCAATGTCCCAGAGGTTCTCGGTCTGCGTAAGGCTGAGAAATACGGCTATCCGGCCCTTTACGCCCCTGACGATGAGGCGGTTAACCGGGCCCTGAGCGATTACGATGTCGATCTGGTGCTTCTCGCTGGTTACCTGAAGCTCTACAGTCCGCCGCCTGAACTGGCCAGGGCGGTTTTGAATATCCATCCGTCTCTCATCCCCTCTTTTTGTGGCCCCGGTTTTTACGGGATGCGGGTGCATCGGGCGGTTTATGAGCGCGGGGTCAAGGTAAGCGGCTGTACCGTTCATTTTGCCAACCAACATTATGATGAAGGCCCCATCGTCGTGCAAAAATGTGTATCTTTAGAGGCCGAAGACCGCCCGGATGATATTGCCGCCAAGGTCTTTGCCGCCGAATGCGCGGCTTATCCGGAGGCGGTGAATCTTGTCTGCGCCAGGGGCATTGATTGTTTCTGGCAGTCACGGCAGGGAGGAAGGTAAATGATCTCGAAGAGGCAGCAGATTATGTCGGGCCGGGAGATGGAACGTTCCCTCGCCCGTCTGGTTCTGCAGATTATTGAACGTAATAACGGGGTTGAGAAGCTGGCCCTGGTGGGGATTCATACCGGCGGCGTCTTTCTCGCCGAGCGGATTAAGAAGAAGATATTTGAGCATGAGGGGGTTGATATTCCCGTGGGCAGTCTGGATATTTCTCTCTATCGGGATGACTGGAGTCTTGCCGCTCAAAGTCCCATGGTGAAGGAGACAAATATTGATTTTAAAGTGGAGAAGTACGACATCATCCTCGTTGATGATGTCCTCTTCACCGGCCGTACCATCCGCGCCGCCCTTGATGCCATCATGGATTTCGGCCGGCCTCACTCCATCCAGCTTGCCGTCCTTGTTGACCGGCAATGCGGCCGTGAACTGCCGATTCAGCCTAATTATGCCGGTTATGAACTCTTGGAGAGCATCGAAGACCACGTTGAGGTGCTGCTCTCTGAAAAGGCGGGGCATGATGAAGTTTTACTCATTCCACGGCAGCCTTAAGCAATTTATATGAATAAGAAAACCGGAACTGGGGATTTAGGTAATATTCTCCAGCGCACCCGAGAGAAACGGGCGGATTATGTCAGCTATAATTTCAGCCCCCGCAAGAATGACGCCCTGAAGACCTTTTTCGATTTGGCTCAGGAGTTTGATTCTCTGGCCGATTTTTTAAGAATATGCGTGGCTGTACCCAGGGAGTTCTTTGAGGTTGATGCCAGGCTCTATCTTTTAAATGGTAAGCAGCAGCTGGAACTGGTTTGTGACACAAGCCATGGGGTCTATGCTGTGCCTCCGGCGGCGGGGCAATATGTCCGGACTGCTTTCAGGCCTTATATCAGCGGGCAGTCGTATTTAATCCCTGTTTATTCCACTATTCCTCTTGAAGCGGATATAGAGTCGGAGTCTAATAAGGTGCGGATCACTGGTGTTTTCGAGATTATGCCCGTTGCTGAGTTGACCGAAGACGATAAATTTTTCTTCTGTAAATATGCCAATCGGATCGGCTATAATCTTCGCAAGAAAACCCTGGCTCATCAAAACATCCAACATCTTAAATTCATTAATAATCTGGTTAATGATATTGAGCATAATGTAATTATTCCCAATATGCATTACCGCTATCTCTTCAAGCAGCTTGAACGTCATATCAACAGCTTGAATGATCTGACCTCCATGATGGAACAATATCGGCAGAAGAGCGGGGCGAATAACCAGCGATGTGAGACGATTATCGGTAAGATTAAGGATATTAAGAACAACTTGAATGCCTCATATCGTGATATCAGCCGCCATCATGTTAACTCCAGCCTCTTCTTAGAGAGCCTGCTGCGTCGTGATCATTTTGAAAAGGGCTGTTTTGTTCTGCGCCGCCAGATATGTAAGCTTGATTCCGAGATCATTACCCCGCAACTGGAGAATTACGCCAAACGCATGGCTATGCGGGGGATAACCATTGAAACCCCGACGGATATGCGTGGTGAGGAAATTGAATTAAACGCCGATCTGGGGCTGTTATCACAGGTCTACGCCAATTTATTTTCCAACGCCCTGAAATATACCCAGCGGGTGGAGAGACATAACGGCCATTCCCGGAAGGCGGTGGCTTACGGCCGCCGGATTATAAAGGATTACTTTGGGCCTGGCCAGCCGGGCATAAAATTAAATGTCTTCAGTACCGGTGAACATATTCCCACCCATGAGATTGCCTCCCTCTTTGATGACGGTTTTACCGGCCATAATCAGGTTGAGGATCTGAGCCGCGGCCATGGTCTGGCCTTCATCAAATATGTGGTGGAGATGCATGGCGGTCAGGTGGGCTACGAACCAACCGCAGAGGGTAATAATTTTTATTTTATCCTGCCTCTGCTACAATCTGAGGCTAAAAGCTGAAATGGAATTATTAGCCCCGGCCGGTACCCTTGAGGTATTTGAAACAGCGGTGAAAAGCGGTGCTGACGCGGTGTACGTGGGCGCTCCGGCTGTCAACGCCAGGGCTCTGGCCCATAATTTCAGCCTGGCAGAGTGCGCCGCCATGACCGATTTTGCCCATGAACACGGGGTGAAAATCTATTTCGCCATGAACTCGCTGCTTAAAGACAGCGATCTGGCCCCGGCCCTTAAACTATTGGCCTTCTTCCAGAAAATCGGGATTGACGCCCTGATTATCCAGGATCTGGGCCTTTTTTATGCGGCTCGGCGTTATTTCCCTGATCTTGCTCTCCATGCTTCCACTCTTATGGGGGCTCATAATTCTCCCGGAGTAAGGCAATTTGCGGAGATGGGCTTTGAACGGGTGGTTGTGGCTCGTGAGATGCGGCTTACTGAAATCGCTGCCGCCGCCCGCAGTACGCCGGTGGAGTTAGAGGCCTTCGTACATGGGGCCATGTGCTTTTCCTACTCCGGACTCTGTATGTTCAGCAGTTTTGCGGGCGGCAGGAGCGGTCTGCGGGGCCGCTGCGTGCAGCCCTGCCGTCGCCGTTATCACTGGCGCAATGATAGTCGTAAAAAATCGGGCGGTTATCTATTCTCTATGAATGATCTCTGCGGTCTGCCTTTGGTCGATGAATTGCGGCAGGCCGGGGTTAGTTCCCTGAAGATTGAAGGCCGGATGCGGAATCGTCAATATGTGGAGCAGGTGGTGGGGGCCTACCGCCTGGTTCTGGATCATCCCGCTGAGCCGGATGCCATGGCCGAGGCGGAAACGATGTTAGCCACGGCCATGGGCCGTAAATCAAGCCAGGGTTATTTTGAGCTCCAGGCTCAGGGTGATGATGAACTTATAAGCCCGCGGCATTCGGGTAATATCGGTCTTTTTGTGGGCACGGTGGCTAATGGCTTACGGGCCGGGCGGGGTGAAATTAAGCTCAAGGTAGCACTCGCCCCTGGCGACCGCCTGCGGGTGCATCAGGAAAAAAGCGGCGAGCGCCTGTCCTGGACGCTTGACAATATGCGGGCGGTGGGCCGGGAAATCAGCCACGCGGCGGGCGGTTTACAGGTCTCCATGCCTCTGCCTCCCGGCACCAGGCCGGGGGATTGCGTTTATAAGGTGGATACCAGAGACTCCAGGGCCAAGGCCAGGCGTGGTTCTATTCGTCCCGCTCAGTTTCAGTCCATAGTCAGGAAGATTCAGGCTGATCCCGCTGTTGACAATTTATGCCGGAGTCTTGGTCTGACCGGTAAGGCCATGAAGATGCCGCGTCTTGAGGTTAAGGACAAGGCTCGGGGCAAACGGCAGGGTGGTCGGCAGGCGGCAAAAGTTCACTATCAGCCTCTGCCGTGGTGGCTGAAGGTTGATGATCTGATGATCCTGCGTAAGATAACGGATCTCAGCCCTGACCGTCTGGTTGTGGTTCTGTCACCGGTGTCTCTGCGGCAGTTCAAACGTCAGGGGATAAGCGGCCCCCTGCGCCGGGGTATGGTGTGGGCTCTGCCGCCGGTAATTGTCGAGGAGGATCTGCCGTTTTTTACCCAGGCCGTACTCTTTCTGGCCCGCCATGACTTTATGGACTGGCAGATTGGCCATATCTCTCAAAAGCTGATATTCCAGGAAGCGGCCGTTAAACTGGCCGCTCAGGGCCGCCCTGCCAGGGGTAAACGACGCCGCCCGCCGTCCATGAAGATTCGTTCGTTTCGGCTCTATGGACACTACAGCTTGAATATCATGAATACCTTTGCCCTGCGTGAGGCAGCCGCCTTAGGTATTCGGCAGCCGCAAATATCCCTGGAATCGGATATGGAGATGTGCGCCAGGCTGGGACGTCTGGCGCGTGAGATAACGGCAGGGATAACGGTTTACGCCTACCCGCCTCTTTTTACCGCCCGGCCGCGGCCCAGCTATTTCAAATATGATAAGCCTTTTGTCAGCCCCAGAGACGAGCAGTTTGTGCTTCGCCTGAATAATAATCTCACTCAGGCTGTACCGCTGATGCCGTTTTCCATTCTAACGGCTGGCGCGGAGCTCAAGAAGGCCGGTCTCAATTATATGGTGGTGGATATTTCGGGTATAAAGGCCGGCAGCAGGGAACTTGCCCTGCTGCGGCGGCAGCTTGGTATAGGCAACCATCATCGTCAGACAAAACTCAGCACCTTTAATTATCGGCTGACCCTGCAATAAATTTGCAAACCATCCAGGTTTGCTTGAGTTATGAAGCTCAGGAAAATCCTGAGGATGAGGCGCAGCCACCGGAAAATGCCCCGCTGGGGATGGAACCTGCCGAGTGAGATGATAATCTAAGGCTGGCTGCTGATATGGTCTTTCGCACCAGGTTACTGCCGCATTTCTGGCAATTGATCCCGGATTCATCGTTCTTTGAGATGATAATCTTCTCAAAAACAGCTCCGCATTTCTGGCATTTATATTCATAAATCGGCATGGTCTTTTTCCTCCATTAATTGCATTGACTTGTGGTTACAGTTTTTGTTTATAGACCACCAGAGGGCGGCTATCAGAGAGGCCCCGCTTATATCGGCCATGATATCAGCCGGGCTGGCATCCCGCAAGGGAACGAAAAGCTGGTGAAATTCATCACTTGCCCCATAGGCCGCGCAGAAGAGTATGGTCAGGCCGGAAATGGTTGCCGGTTGCAGGGAGCGGCGGGCTGGATGCAAAGCGAATAACACCGAGGCGCCAAGGGTGCCATACTCAATGGCGTGGTAAAATTTGTCAATATTGACTATATCCGGCAGGTTAATACTGTCCCCTGTCTGACTTGACATTATAAAGATAGCAGTCATCATTACCAGCATGGGTAAAAAACGAATAAATTTCAGGTTTCGCTGCCAGGTATGAGTCATGGTCTATACTTATTTGAATTTACAGTGAAAGGTAAAAATAAAATCCAAATGTAAACATTTTTGCCGATAAGTAAAGGGCGGTAATTAAAAAGGGGGTAAGTAAAATGGCAGCTATTCTGGCTCTGAATGGTAGTCCTCGAAGGGGTGGAAATACCGAACTCCTGCTCCAGGAAGTGGCTGACGGTGCGCGGCAGGCCGGTGGGGATATTGAAATTATCCGCCTGAGTGACTTGACAATGAGTCCCTGTATTGCCTGCGGTGGTTGTGACAGGACTGGTAAATGTGTAATCATGGACGATATGCAGGGCCTCTATGATAAAGTCCAGGCGGCACAACAGATAATTATTGCCTCGCCCATCTATTTTTACGCCCTCTCGGCCCAGACCAAAATTTTTATTGACCGTCTGCAGGCCATGTGGTCTCGTAAGCAGTTGCTGCGGGCGGCAAAAAGATGGCATCGAGATCCGCTGAACAGAGGCTATTTGATATCGGTGGCCGCCACCAGCGGTTTGCGGATATTCGAGGGAGCTGTTCTCTGTGTCCGTTACGCCTATGATGCCCTGGGGTTCGAATACGGAGGGGAATTTTTAGCCCGCGGATTCGATGGTCGCGGTGAGATTGGCAAAGATGATAAAAAGCTGAGGCAGGCGGTGCAATTCGGTATAAAAATTGTTCAACGATAAACTTCGGCTTGACAAAAGTCTCTCCATAGCTTATTTATTGCATCTCATATTTAATGGCCCCTTCGTCTAGCGGTTAGGACGTCGGCCTCTCACGCCGGTAACACGAGTTCGATTCTCGTAGGGGTCACCATTAAAAATATCAAGCACTTAGCGTTTATCGTTGAGTGCTTTTTTTGTGCCTGCCTGCTGCTTGGGCTGTCCTCCATATCTGATCATGCTTTTTTATCGTCTGCGGCCGCAGTGAAGCGGCTTATAACCTGCGATAATTGCTGAAGTTGATAGGGCTTGGTAAGGGCGGCACAGAAACCATACTCCGTGCAGTTAGCCATAATTGGATCGTTTGAGTAGCCGCTGGAGACAATTACCCTGGCCTCCGGATTAATTTTGTGAATTTCCAGCACCGCGTCTTTCCCCCCCATACCGCCTGGAATAGTGAGATCCATGATGATCAGGTCAAAGGGGCTGGCCGTATTCAGGGACTCCTGGTACAATTTTATTGCCTCTTCGCCGTTGGCTGACAGCACGACCTCATGCCCCATATGAACCAACATGGTTTTAACCAGATTCTGCACCATCTCATTATCGTCCATAATCAGGATCCTGGCCCGGGATGATACTGCCGCGCCAGGTGTTTCCTGCTTGGCTGTTTTCAGGTGCTCAGAGGCGGGAAGATAAATGGTAAATGTAGTACCGACCCCCGGAGTAGAGCTTGTCGTGATATGGCCGTTATGCTTTTTGATTATGGATTGAGTTATGGCCAGACCGAGGCCGTTGCCCTTGTGCTTGGTGCTGAAATAGGGGTCAAAAATTTTATCCAGTACGTTGGGCGGCATACCAACGCCGTTATCCTGGATTGATATTTTGATGAATCGACCCTCCGGCATAAAAGGCAGGCCCTCGGTACTGATAGAGGGCAGGTTCTCGCCGGTTATCGTGATGTGGCCTCCTTCCGGCATGGCATGACTGGCATTAAGGACAATATTCTGGATTACCTGGCTTATTTGTCCCGTATCAATATCTACCAGCCATAAATCCGCCGGAATTTTGTAGCGGCAGGCAACCTTGTCACCGTGCAGGACAAAATTCGCTGAATCTCTGATGACATTTTTCAGAGAGGATGTGGCTTTGACCGGTTCGCCGCCTTTGGCAAAGGTCAAGAGCTGCTGAGTCAGATCTTTGGCCCTGAGTGAGGCCTTTTCTGCCGCTGACAGGAGATTTCTGGTCTTCTCTTCCAGCTTTGGATCAAGGACGGCCAGATTGAGATTGCCTAAGATTGCCGTTAAAATATTGTTGAAATCATGGGCGATACCACCGGCCAGAATACCAATGGACTCTAATTTTTTGACCTTCATCAGCTCTCTTGCGCTCTTGAGCTGGTCTGTAACATCCCTGAAGACCAGAACCACCCCGATAATCTCGCTCTGACTATTGCGAATCGGGGCGCCGCTGTCGGCAATGTCTCTTCTTCTGCCGTCTCTCGCTATCAGCACCGTATGATTGGCCAGGTCGATAATGTGACCGCTGCTGAGAACTCTGGTGGCCGGATTTTCGCATATTT
>JAJRZN010000245.1 GCA_024275235.1 Deltaproteobacteria bacterium | reverse complement strand
TCGCCGGTATGAACGCCCATGGCATCAAAATTCTCAATAGAGCAGATAATTACTACATTATCCTTTCTGTCCCGCATGACCTCCAGTTCATATTCCTTCCAGCCCAGCAGGCTGCGTTCCAGCATAATCTCGGTATTCATGCTGAGATCCAGACCCTTCTCGCATAGTTTTCTCAGCTCAATACCGTTATAGGCCACGCCGCCGCCAGTGCCGCCCAGGGTGAAGCTGGGACGAACGATGATGGGGAAACCAATGCGTTCCTCAGCCTCCTCAATCTGACTCATATTGGTCACAATGGCACTCTCCGGCACCTTGAGGCCGATATCGCGCATGGCCTGCCGGAAGGATTCGCGGCCCTCTGCCTTGCGGATGATATCGGCATCAGCAGCCAGCATCTCTACATGGTATTTATCAAGTATGCCCAGCTCGGCGGCTTTCAGGGCGGTATTAAGACCGGTTTGCCCGCCAAGGGTTGGCAGCAGGGCGTCAGGCCGCTCTTTTTCGATGACCTTGGCCAGTATTTCCGGGGTGATGGGCTCAATATAGGTTTTATCGGCAATCTCTGGATCAGTCATGATGGTGGCTGGATTAGAATTGATGAGTACCACCTCATACCCCTCTTCTTTAAGGGCCTTCACTGCCTGAGTGCCTGAGTAATCAAATTCACAGCCTTGGCTGATAATAATGGGGCCTGAACCTATAATGAGTATTTTCTTTATGTCTTGACGTTTTGGCATGGAGTATTTTCTGAATTGGTCTTGTTGTTTATTTCGCGTTTCGTCTTCCTGGTCTGGTCTGTCAGCCCATCATCTCTATGAAACGGTTAAAGAGATAAACTGAATCGTGGGGGCCGGGGGCATTTTCCGGGTGATATTGGACAGAAAATGCGGGGTAGGTTTTATGCCGCATCCCCTCAAGGCTGTTGTCGTTCAGGTTAACATGGGTGCATTCAACCTGATCTAGGTCAAGGCTCTCCATATCGACACAGAAACCGTGGTTCTGGGAGGTGATTTCCACCTTGCCGGTGGCAATATTCTGCACCGGCTGATTGGAACCGCGGTGGCCGAACTTTAATTTATAGGTGCGGCCGCCAAAGGCCAGCCCCATAATCTGGTGTCCGAGGCAGATACCGAAGATCGGTAGTTTACCCAATAAGGTCCGGACAGTATCTACCACACCGGGAATGCCGGCCGGGTCACCGGGGCCGTTAGTCAGAAATACACCATCTGGACTCAGGGCTAATATATCCTCGGCCCTGGTGGTGGCGGGCAGGACTAAAATCTGGCAGTTAAGGTCATGAAGGATTCTCAGCTGGTTGTATTTCAGACCGAAATCAAGGGCCGCCACCTTGAGTACGGGGCGGGAGGCGGTAAAGGCGGCGGCCGCCTGTGGGCCGTATTTGCCCCATATATATGGCTCGAGGCAGCTTACCTTGCTTACCATGTCATGCCCCACGAGGCCTGACCATGATCTGGCCTTCTGGCTGAGAGATTCAGGATCAAGATCAAGGGTGGATACTGCGGCCCGCAGGGCGCCGGCCTTTCTGATATGTCTGGTAATGGCTCTGGTATCCAGTCCTTCAACTCCCAGTACCTTATTGGCCCTGAGAAAATCGGCAAGGCTGCCTGTTGATCTGAAGTTACTTGGAAACGGACAGTATTCCTTAACGAAGAATGCCCCGGGATGCAGGGCGGCGGATTCCATGTCCTCGTTATTAATGCCGTAATTTCCGATGAGCGGATAGGTCATGGTGACCATCTGCCCCTTGTAGGAGGGATCGGTCAGTATCTCCTGGTAGCCTGTCATTCCGGTATTAAAGACGATTTCGCCAACGGCTTCGCCGGTTCCGGTGAATGAGTGTCCCGTAAAAAAACGCCCATCTTCAAGAGCAATAATTGCTTTCATATTATTTGTTAATTGGTTCCTTGGTTAATCAGTTCAGAATAGTGGTTTAAATTTAACTCACCTGATTTCTTGAGCAACTGTGTTTAATAACAGATCCACCTGCCGCCTGGCTGCGCCTTGTTGTGCCTTGGCGGTTTGCAAGGCGGCCTGACAATATTTATGGTATTCGTGCTTATGGCTGGTAAAATATAATATACGTTCCTCTAATTCTGCCCCGGAGGCGATCTGAAAACCGGCCCGTTTTTCGATAAGAAGGGCCGCGGCATCGGCAAAGTCATCCATGTGGGGGCCAAAAAAAGGTGGTCTGCCCTGTACCGCCGCCTCCATAATGTTATGGCCGCCCTTTGCAGTCAGGCTGCCGCCGCAGAAGATGAAATCGGCTTTAGCATACAAGCGGGTAAGCACCCCCATATAATCAAGCAGAATTATATCCGCTGTTCTCACGCCTGCGCTTAGATTACTGAATTTTTGAAACTTAAGGCGGCGCTGGTTGAGAAAACCTTCCAGAGCAGGGAGTCTCTCCAGATGTCTTGGGGCTATAATGGTGAGCAGACCAGGTAACTTGAGGCGTAAATGCTGATGAACATTAATTAAGGTCTCTTCCTCGCCATTATGGGTGCTGCCCGCCACCAGGATTATTTGTCCGGGCCTGGGGTGGAGTTCCGGCAGCTTCCGGGCCGATTCTCCGGTACCGTGAACTGGTGCAGTTTCCAGGTCATATTTGGCATTACCGCTGACTATTATCTTTTCCTGTTCTAATCCAAGGGCGGTATAACGTTCCATATCCTGACGGCTGATGACAGCGGCGGCAGATATGCTGTTCATTACACGGCTCATAAAAGCGGCAATGAACTGGTAATGCCGGCAGGAACGGGCTGACAGGCGGCCATTGAGCAACAGGGTAGTAATCCCCCGGATATTAAGTTGATGGAGAATGTTGGGCCACAGTTCTGTCTCCAGGCATACGTAAACCGTGGGTTTTATTAATTTTATAAACCTGTTGATAATCCAGGGCAGGTCAACCGGGGCATAGAGACAAACTACCCGGGAACCGAACTGCCTTTTGACAGCCAGTTGCCCCTGTTCGGTAACCGTTGATATTATAAAGTCAGCATCGATATTTCTTTTGTCAAGTTCATCTATCAGGGCCTTAGCTGCCTGCACCTCTCCCACTGAGGCGGCATGAAACCAGATTCTGTGGGGCTGATGCCGGCAATAATTGACTTTAAAGAAACCAAATCTCTGGCCTAATCCATTGATATATTTACGGGTAACTAAACAATAGGGCAGGACAAAAGGGAGGAATAAAATGAGTAATAAGCTGATCGTGATACTATAAAGGAAATAAGACAAATTTTACAGCCTATAACTATTATTTATTTACCTGCCCCAGAGACAAAACACATTAATTTAAACTGGAAAGCACCTTTTAGTCAACCTGAAATTTATTCTTAACAGCAGAGGGCAGCGATATCGGCTGGGCGAAGCTTACAGGAGTGGTAACTATTCAGCGAAGGTCGCAAATTAACCCTCAAGTCGTGAGCGTAACTGTTCAGGAAAGCGTAGACTCCGAGATTGGTGCAGTTGAACCAGGTAGTGGCTTGTCATGTAAACAGTGTTGAAACAACAGGCTCTATATATAATAGAAGTCTGACTGTCTATCTGACGTTATAAGCCGGGTTTGCTGTGTCTATCGTTAGAGACCGTTAACTTCCAGCCATGCCTCTCGACCATGGCGGTTCAACGCATCTGGGCTGTATAATCATAACTTGTTGAAAGAGCGTCAGTAAAATAAAGGGGTAATAAAAGTGAACAAAAGTCGTTGACAGTAATAAGCTGTTCGGCTATGTTGTCGGTCTTTCCGGGACATCAAGTCGGCCGCCAGTTAGCTTTTTAGAAAAGCCTAAACAAAGTGGTTGACATGAAGGAATGGAAATGTTAAAAAGTCTGGATTGCTTGCTACGGTAGTTTGAACGGGTTGCAGGCAGGTAACAGAGTAAGGTTCGTCCTTACGGTATCGATCTTTGAAAACTGAATAGCAAGATGACGGGCCAACGAAGTAGTAACAAGTATGATAATTACTGGCTTTAGCGAGTCAGATGAGAAGGATTTAAACTGGAGAGTTTGATCCTGGCTCAGAACGAAC
>JAJRZN010000244.1 GCA_024275235.1 Deltaproteobacteria bacterium | reverse complement strand
ATTGATGCTCTTCTCGGGGCCTGTGATCTGTTACAGGCGCTGATTAACAGCCAGGCCGGTGAGGTTAATCAATGGCTTGCGGAGAACAGGAAGATCGTGGCGGCCTGTATTCAGCGTCTAAATGATGAGAGCGCCGGAACCTCTGCCGGGCCGGTGCCGGTACTGCAAATACAGAGCGTTAAAGAGAGTGAAACGACAAACAAGAGCCAGAGTTTAAGGGTCTCGGCTCAGGGCATGGATCGGTTGATGAATTTGGCTGGAGAGGCCATAATTGAGGCCGACTGGCTGCCGTCAATGTTAACTAACGCCTTGCGCTGGCAGCAGAAGGAAAAGGAAATATGGGCGGCTGTGGCCGGTATCCGTAAGCATCTGCAGGAGCAGGGGATACCGCAATATCTTGAAGATTCATTCAGCTATCTGCATGATAAGATAAAATTGTGTTCTCATTTATCCAATATAAGTCTGACGGATATTGACGATCACGTGCAGAACGCCGCGACTATTTCTCATCGTTTGCGGCAGGAGGTGGTGAATAACCGGATGCAGCCCCTGGCGGACGGCATCCGGGGGCTGTCGCGTCTCGTTCGTGACCTGACCATTAAGCAGGGGAAGAATATCCGCTTTACGATTACCGGGGCGGAGACCATGGTTGATAGAGATATCCTGGAGAAACTGGAGGCCCCGCTTACTCATCTCATTACTAATGCCGTGGATCATGGCATTGAAAGCCCCGAGGAGCGGCAGCGGGCCGCTAAACCACCTGAGGCGGTGGTGAGTGTCAACGCCCGGCATATGCATGGCAGGCTCTACATAACCATTGCTGATGACGGGCGGGGTATTGATCTTAAGGCCTTACGGCGCAGGATTGTTGATAAACGCTTAGTCTCAGAACAGGTGGCGGCAGAGCTCAGCGAGGCCGAGCTGCTGGAATTTGTTTTTCTGCCCAATTTCAGCACCAGGGAAACGCCGGATAAGACCTCCGGGCGCGGAGTAGGACTGGATGTGGTGCGCGATATAATTACCCAGGTCAGGGGCAGTGTCGATCTTACTTCCATCCCGGGTTATGGGTGCTGCTTTGAACTATGTCTGCCCCTGACCCTCTCTATTATCCGGGCCCTCATCGTCACAATAAATAATGAACCTTATGCCGTTCCCCTGGTTAATATTGATCATACGATTCGTCTCAAACGCTCTGAGATTAAGGCTATGGAGGGGCGGCGTTATATAATTTCCCATGAAAAACGGGTGGGTATTATTGCCGCCTGGCAGGTTTTGGATCTTGATGATGACGGGATGGAAACAGATCCGATGTCCATCATTGTTCTGGAGAACGAGCGTAAGCCCTACGGCCTTATTGTTGATGAATTTCAGGGGATTCGTGATCTGGTGGTGCAGTCTTTAAATGACCGGCTTGGCAAGCTTCGCAGTATCAGCGCCGCGGCGGTGGCTTCGGACGGTACACCGATCTTGATCTTAGATGTTATGGATTTGATTAACACGATGGATCATATGATATCCGGCAATCGTTTGCGACGGGTGGAGAGCGGCAGCGATATGAGCCCTCAGCGGCGCAAGAGGGTTGTAGTGGTGGATGATTCCGCCACTGTACGTGAGGTGGAACGTACCATCCTGGCCCGGCACGGCTTTTTGGTAGATACGGCTGATGACGGGCTGCAGGCCTGGAATAAGGTCAGGGAAAAGAACTATCAACTGGTGATTACCGATGTGGATATGCCCAATATGGATGGTATTGAGCTGTTGTTTCAGATTCGGGAACAGGCGGAACTGGAAGAACTGCCGGTGATAATTGTCTCTTATAAAGATCGGGAAGAGGACAGACTGCGTGGCCTCACCGCCGGAGCGGATTATTATCTCACCAAGGGTAGTTTCAGCAATCAGAGGTTCATTGAGGCGGTGGAGGATTTAATTGGTGCTGCCGACGAACAAAATGGGGGAGTTGCTTGAAGATAGGTATTGTTAATGATTCCATGATGGCAGCGGAGATTCTGCGTCGTATTGTGGAGGCTGAACCAGGTCTTGAAATTATGTGGATGGCGGAGGACGGATTTCAGGCGGTACGGAATTGCCGGGAATCACGCCCCGATTTGATTTTGATGGATTTACTTATGCCGGTTATGGACGGGGTAGAGGCTACCCGCCGGATAACGCGGGATACGCCCTGCGCCATTCTCATTGTTACCTCTTCGGTTAACGACAATGCCTCTCTGGTTTTTGAAGCCATGGGGGCCGGGGCCATGGACGCGGTTGCCACGCCGGTGCTGGGTGACAGCGGGAACGGCAGGGAGGCGGCTGATTTATTGCATAAGATTCGGGTAATCGCCCGTTTGATTAATTATCCCTTAGAGCTTATCTCTTCAGAGAACAGGACGGGGCTGAGTGATGAAGGTGAGTCGCTGGTGGTTATCGGCGCTTCCACCGGCGGCCCTCCGGCTCTGGCCGCTATTCTGGCTGATCTGCCCCGTTCATGTAATGTCCCGGTGATCGTGATTCAACATATGGATAAAAAATTTACCCCCGGTCTGGTGAGTTGGCTCAATCAACAGATTGAGCTGCCGGTTCAGTTGATTAGCGAGGGCGATATGCCCCAAAAGGGTGTTGTTATGCTGCCCAATACCAATGTTCATCTGCTGATGACGAAACAGGGTCGTTTCAGCTATTCCATTGAGCCGGAGGCAAATTTTTATCACCCTTCGGTGGATGTGTTTTTCGAGACCCTCGCCGCTAACTGGCGGGGTAAAATTATCGCCGCTCTGCTCACCGGTATGGGGCGTGACGGGGCGCGCGGCCTGCTGACGATTAAAAATAAGGGCGGGTACACCATTGCCCAGGACAGGGACAGCTCGGTGGTCTATGGGATGCCCAAGGCGGCGGCGGAAATTAATGCCGCCCGCGAGATTTTGCCCATGAAGGAAATTGGCAGTCGGATTTGGCAGCTGCTTGCCGATAAAAAATACTGATAACTTTATAGTTACGGTTACCCGTTGAGGGTAATTCGCAGCTCTCATTGAAGACAAATACTGGTTATAAACAACCAGCACGTCAATTAATAAACCAATAAATCAGCCGATCAGTCCAACCCGTCAACCTTGAAGAATAAAGAAAAAGATAATCTCCCGGAATCTTTGTCAGCTGACGATTACCAATCGTTAAGGTCATACAGGATTACCGTGCTCTTAATTGATGATCAGCCCATGGTGGCAGAGGCGGTACGCCGCGCCCTGGAGGGAGAAGGTGATATAGATTTTCATTATTGCGCCGATCCCACCAAGGCTATTCAGACCGCTAACCGTGTGCAACCAACCTTGATTCTCCAGGATCTCATTATGCCGGAGGTCAACGGCCTGATGATGGTTAAATTTTTCCGAGTCAATCAACAGACCGCCAAGGTACCGATCATCGTGCTTTCCACCAAGGAAGAACCAGAGGTCAAGAGCGAGGCATTCAGGGCCGGAGTCAATGATTATATCGTTAAATTGCCGGACAAGATTGAATTAATTGCCCGTATCCGTTATCATTCCCAGGCCTATATAAATTATATGCAGAAAGAGGAGGCCTTTTGCGCCCTGCAGGAAAGCCAGCGTCGTCTGCATGAGGCCAATTTGACCCTTGAAAAATTATCATCCCTTGACGGCCTGACTAATATTGCCAATCGCCGGAAGTTCGACCATACCCTGCGTCAGGAGTGGAATCGGGCCATGCGCAATTTATGCCCT
>JAJRZN010000021.1 GCA_024275235.1 Deltaproteobacteria bacterium | reverse complement strand
TAGATTTCAGACGCATGTTGAATCTCCTTTCTGTGATTTGTTTTAACGGGCGAAGCTGTCAATATCACCGGACTATCGGGATATCGCAGAAATGAATGAAGGTGATAATATGGTCATAATTCGCTCTAAGTCAAAAAAAAATGTAACTGTTCAGCTCGCTTACCTGGGGGACTTAAGTGCGTGCAGCAGGGTGTTCATGGAGCAGTTACCTCTGCAGTAAACTCTTCAGGGCAGTCTGGCGTTGACTGGTGTCCTGCTGGCGGATAGCCATAGCCAGGGCCTTGCGGCTACCGACAAAGACAGCCAGTTTCCGGGCTCTGGTGAGAGCGGTGTAAATCAGGTTACGGTAGAGCATTTTAAAATGCTGGGTCAGAACCGGGATAATCACAGTGGCAAATTCACTGCCCTGGGATTTATGGATGGTGATGGCGTAAGCCAGATCCAGTTCAACAATGTTATCCTTCTGGTATTCCACCTCGCGGCCATCAGGTAAGAATGATATCAGCATGGTGAGGTCTTCATTATTAATGGCTGTAATCCGGCCGATATCACCATTAAAGACCTCAAGATCATAGTTATTGCGACGATGAATAACCCGGTCGCCAACCCGGAAGATACGCTCCCCCACCTTGATTTCCGCCTTTCCCTGTCTGGATGGATTAGCCGTTTGTTGAATGATCTTGTTGAGGTTGGCCGTTCCCAGGGTGCCACGGGTCATGGGAGAAAGAATTTGAATTTCCGGAGTCTCATCGTCTCGCTTGCCGCCCCTTTGGCCCTGGTATTTTGGAATCCACTCCAGATAGAGTTTAACGACAACGTCCACGGCTGTCAGACCATAATGGAGGGAGGACCAGGGATGCACCTGTTTTAAGACTGCTTTCAGCTCATTCACCTGTCCCTCTGCTTGCTTAATCTTCTCTAAATCAACATGCTTGAATTTTTGAGGCACCTCAAAATCATGCTCATAGGCCGAGCTAATGGCCTCTTGGGTACGAAACTGGTATGGGCTGTCAGCGGTTGACAATCCTTCCATCTGGGGGAGTTGCCAGCCCATGGACTGTTTCACCCTGGTAACAAAGCGGATCTGTTCCCTGGTGGCCTCGTCGGAATCAAGAAACAGACAATCATGCCCCTTCTGCCAGACCTCTGGTCTTTTGAAAGGTGATTCGATACGGGGAGTTTCCCCTTTGTTCACCTGATGGGCGTATTTGATGATCAGCGATTCTCTGGCCTGGCGGAAGACTTCAGTCAGAAAGTAAACTGGAATGGCCTGAGAAGCAATGGTATCCTTCAGAACATTGCCCGCCCCCACTGAAGGCAGCTGGTCAGCATCACCGATGAACAGCATCTGGCAGCCTTTGGGCACCGCCTTTAATAACGAGGCAGACAAGCTGATATCAAGCATGGAGCACTCATCTATAATAATAAAATCTGCCTTTAGCGGCTCCTCTTCATTCTTCTTGAAACGGCCAAGCTGCCATTCCAGTAAACGATGCAGAGTCTTAGCCTCCCGGCCGATTACCTCGGTCATACGCTGGGCGGCCCGGCCGGTTGGCGCAGCCAGCAACACCTCCTTACCCATGGCCTCCAGTAAGCGGACAATGATCCGGGTGGTGGTTGTCTTACCGCAACCAGGTCCACCGGTGAGGATAGCGAACTGGTGCTGGATCACCCCCTGCACGGCTGCCGCCTGTTCTTCGCTGAGATTAATTGCCCCGGCCTGGCAGTAACGTTCAATCCAGCTTGCCACCCGCTCCTGATCCAGCGCTACAGACCCGGTCATTCCTTGCAGCCTGGTGGCCACGGTTTTTTCATCATAATAAAGGGATTTTGAGTAATAGCAGCTTTCTATCTCTCCTGCAGCATTGGCCAGCATCCGCACCTTGAGATAGTTTTCGTCTTTCATCAGTTTGAGATATTTCTCTAACAACTCTCCAATATCCATATCCAGTAATTCCCTGACCTCGAGACTTATCTGACTGGCCATGAGATAGCAATGGCCCTGCTCGCGACTGGCGGCCAGAACATGGCGGATGGCCGCAACAATGCGCTGCTGGCTGTCCCTGGCCAAGCCAAGGGAAAGCGCCACCTTGTCAGCGGAGAAAAAACCGATTCCGTAAAAATCATGGGCCAGCCGGTACGGATCTTCTGTAACTACAGCGATGGCCTTGTCACCATATTTCTTATAGATCCGCACGGCAAAGAGGGTGGAGATACCATGGCCCTGGAGGAACATCATCACCTCGCGGATGGCCCGGTGGGTAAGCCAGGCCTCTTTAATAGCGGCCAGTTTCTTTCTGGCTATACCCGGCACCTCGGTAAGCCGCTCGATCTCGCCCTCAAAGATATCCAGGGTAGCCTTACCAAAATGCTTAACAATCTTTTTGGCGGTCTTGGGGCCAACCCCCTTGATCAGGCCCGAACCAAGATATTTCTCCAGAGCCGCCGCTGTGGCGGGCTTTTTCTCCGTGGCATAAGAGGCCTTGAATTGCCGGCCAAACCTGGGATGCTCCACCCAGGCCCCGCGAAACTCCATGGTGGCCCCGGCAAAGACCTTAGTCTGATGGACAGTAACAGTCTCCTGGCTCTCCGGGCTGTTAAAAGGATTAACCCGCAGCACCGACCAGCCGTTATCCGCATTGTGATAGGTTACCCGGTGGACAATCCCGCTGAGTGTTTCTTCAATGGTTTGCATGGCCTTAGTTACTGGTAATCTGAATATTCTAAAACCTGTTGTGTCATCACCATCAAACTTGAGAATCCAGAATTATATCCCTTCGGTATTTCTGCCTGAGTAGAGATGACATGTATTGTTTACCGTATCATCTATGTGAGTATCAAGTGGAAAACATTACTACCTCCAGCGGGGTTTAGGTTCAAAGGCTATTTCCGCGCGAGTTCCGGGGATGCACCGGGCAAAGAAAAACCCCGACAGTCTTAGGCTGTCGGGGTTTCAGGCCGTTATCGAACGATAACGGATATGTAAATGGTGCCGAAGGCGGGATTCGAACCCGCACAGGCGTCGCCCACTACCCCCTCAAGATAGCGTGTCTACCAATTCCACCACTTCGGCAAAGCTTATAATGTAATTATTTGTTTTTATCCTGCGGAATCTTCTTGGCATCATGAGCCGCTGAGGCGGTCGGTGCGGAAGGGCTTGATTCAGCCTTGCGAGTTACCGCTTTTTCCTGGGCCTTATTTGCCGTGAAAGGGTTGACGTTGTTATTTCCACCTGTTTGAGCCTTGGGGATTGGAACCACAAGCGGGGCCTTGTTGGCCGCAGGCGCTGATATGGGCGCAACGTGGACGGCCTTCATCACCGAGCCTTTGTTTAAATGGGCTGAATGGTAAGCTAATGTTAATGAGGTAATCATAAAAATAATAGCGCCGCCTGTGGTAACCTTGTTAAGCAGAGGCAGGGGGCCGTCGGAACCAAAAACTGTCTGGCTGGAGCCGCCGCCGAAGGAGGCCCCCATGTCGGCACCTTTGCCATGCTGCAAAAGAACAATGCCAACCAGAAAAACGCAGACAACTATATGGGTAATGGTAATCAGGGTAATCATCTATATTAATGATTGCAGTTGGTTATGAATAATTAATGATTTTGGAGAATGATTCGGCATTAAGAGCCGCGCCGCCGACCAATACCCCGTCGATATCGTTTTGGTACATTAGTGCTGCCATCGTCTCCGGTTTAACGCTGCCACCATACAGTATTCTTATGCCGCTGGCAATAGTTTTGTCAAATATATCACCGATGAGCTGCCGCAGGAAGACGTGAACCTCCTGGGCCTGTTCCGTGGTGGCGGTCTGGCCCGTTCCAATGGCCCATACCGGTTCGTAAGCAATAATCAGTTTGTCGGAACTCGTTATACTGATGTTGATTAGAGCGCTGCGAAGCTGCTCCTCTAAGATCTTGAATGTCAGGCCTTGCCGGCGGGCTTCAAGCATTTCGCCCAGGCACAGTATCGGGATAAGCCCGTGTTCAAGAGCTCCTGACAGACGTTTGTTGATAAGTCTGTCGTCTTCAGCGAAGATATGCCGCCGTTCAGAATGGCCGATGAGGGCCATTCGGCAGCCTAACTCCAGGAGCATGGCTGGCGATGTTTCACCGGTGAAGGCGCCCTGAGCCGCCCAGCAGACGTTTTGCCCCCCTAAAATTATAGTGCTGCCTCTAACAGCTTCTGCTACCACCGGCAGCAGGGTGGGGGAAGGGGCGATCATTACATCATAGTTACCGGCGCTGGCCGCGGCCGGGATCAGATCCCTGGCAAGCTGGCGGGCCTTGACGGAATCGAGATGCATCTTCCAGTTACCGGCAATGAGCGGACGACGTTTCATGATTTCTCCTTATGGTCTTTTTTATAAAAGTTCATCAAGGGGTACTATGGTGTTTTTTCTACACTGCCTTTATTCCAGAGCCTTAACCCCTGGCAGCTCTTTGCCTTCCATGAGCATGAGAAAGGCTCCGCCGCCGGTGGACATGTATGATATTTTATCGGCGGCTCCGGCCTGGTTTATCAGGGCGTTGGTATCACCGCCCCCGACAATGGACAGGGCCGGGCTGGCGCTTACCGCCTCTACCATGGTAAGTGAGCCGCGCGAGAACTTTTCCATTTCAAATGCCCCCACAGGGCCGTTCCAGACAATGGTTTTGACCCCGGCCAGAGCTTCCTGGTAGAGCAGAGAAGTTGCCGGGCCAATGTCTAAGGCCATCCAGGTCTTTGGGATATTGTAGATGGTTGTGGTTTTGTCGGCCGCCTGGGGAGTGAATTCGCCGGCCGCGACGCAGTCAACGGGCAGATAGAAGGCTATGCCTTTGTCTCTGGCCAGGTCAATTAACTCCCTTGCCGTCTCTAAAAGATCATCTTCCACCAGTGATTTACCAAGATCAAAGCCCTGGCTTTTTAGAAAGGTGTTGGCCATGGCGCCGCCGATAATCATTACCTCCACCCGATCCAGCATATTACGAATGGCGCCAAGCTTGCTGGAGACCTTGGCACCGCCGAGAATAACGGCCAGCGGTTTTACCGGATTGGCTATGGCCCGGTTAAAGAAGTCCATTTCTTGCTCAAGCAGGAAGCCGGCGGCTTTGATCTTCAGGTAATCAGTGACTCCGGCTACCGAGGCATGGGCTCGGTGGGAAACCGCAAAGGCATCGTTGATATATATTTCGGCCAGCGAGGCCAGTTCCCTGGCAAAATCAGCCTCATTATTCTGCTCGGCGGCGTGAAAACGTAAATTTTCCAGAAGCAGTACTTCGCCACCTTTAAGGTTTCGGGCCATCTCCTTAGTCTCCGCTCCGAGACAATCCGGGGCCAGGGCTACTGGTCTGCCCAGGAGTTCGGCCAGGCGGGCGGCAATGGGGGACAGGCTGTATTTGCTGATCCGCTTACCCCTGGGGCGGCCGCAATGGGAGCATAAAATCAGCCTTGCTCCCTGTTCGAGAAGATAGTTGATACTGGGCAGTACGGCGCGTATCCTGGTGTCATCTGATATACTGCCGTCATCGGCAAAGGGGACATTAAAGTCCACCCGCATTAAGACTTTTTTGCCATTGGTGTCGATATCTTTTAGATTTCGCATGTCTTTTGTCCTTGCGCCGGTATTGGCTGAGCGCTCGATAAGTCCTTTCGTAAAATCAGGGCGTTGCCGGGAGGCAGCTTGTAATAGCCCAGGCGGCTGCCCACTGTCTGAAACAGATTTTTTTGATACAGGGCTGTGGCTGCCGTGTTTTCCTCCCGTACTTCAAGGAAACAGCTTGTGGCCTTTTGTGTGATTAGATGCCGCCAAACCCGCTCCAGGAGCCGGTGTCCCAGGCCCTGGCGGCGAAAATCCCGCTGAATGGCAAGTTTGCGGATTTCTGCCTCCCCGGCAACGGTGATTCCAAATATGTAACCATGCATACCAGCGGCTGATTTAAGTGTAAAATGCCAGCCCATGGGAAGCTGTAATTCATCACCCAGCTGGTTAAAGGTCCAGGGGCTGGGGAGAAACTGTTCTATATTCCAGATCTCCGGCAGATCGGCGGCCGTCATGGTTAGACAGCGTATCTCCGCGCCGTTCATGCTTTTCCGCTTAGACCATCATGTCGGCCATGGCGATTGTCCGGTCACCAAGCATATTAGTGTAACTGCCGAGTTCATTGTCATACCAGCCATAGATAACGGCCTGGGTCACGGGGACATCAATTATATCGCTGGTTCCTTTGATCCCCAGTTTGCTTAAATTAACCTTGATAACGGCGGTGCGGGTATGATTTTCCGTCCCCTCAATGGTGGCAGCGGCAAAGGGCATACCAATTATGTCTGAAGAAACGTTTTGCGCCTCGCTGTAATCAAGATAAGACGATGATGCCGCGTAATCACGATAAATAGAGTTGATGAGATCTCGTTTAATGGGGTGGCCCAGATCATCCTGCATATTCATAACCAGGATGATGAGAGAACCGGTGGTAGTGGGAACCCGTACCGATTCCGCAATAAAACCTATATTGGCCATTTCTGGGATGACTAATTTCAGGGCATTGGCGGCTCCAGTCGTGGTGAGGATTATATTATTTAGTATGGAGCGGTTTTTACGCAGATCCTTGGCCCCCTTTTTGGGCAGCCGGTCTAAGACCTGCTGACTGCCGGTGGCGGCATGGACGGTAACCATGGAGGCGCTGAGAAAATTGTCGGCCCCAAAATGATCCAGAAGAGGTTTTATCATGTATGATAAACAGGTAGTGGTGCAGGAGGCGGCCGAGAGCAGGCAGTGCTGGGTGGGGATATAATCATCGGTGTTAATTCCCATCACCGTGGTTATGGCGTCATCGGGCATGGACATGCCCTGAGCCCTGATCTTGAAAGGGGCGGAGAGGATGACTTTCTCGGCTCCAGCCTGGAGATGGCCCCGCAGGGCGCCGCCGGGAGCCGCCCCGTCAGCGGTGGGATCGGTGAAAACTCCGGTAGTGTCAACTACCAGCCGGACATCATTCTCCTGCCATTTGATTTCGGCCGGGTTCCTTGACTCCCGCAGAATCTTTACCGGTATCCCGTTGATGGTCATGGTGCCGTCGGAATCGTTTAAGTTCTCTATAACCCGGCCGCCTTTATAACCGTGCAGATAATTGGCCAGCCGGCCATAGGTGCTGTCCCGCTCTATTGAGGCGGCCAGATCCTCTAACCCCTGTCCGACACCGCGGCCGATATTGGCCACAATACTGCTGAAATATTGGCGGCCGACATGGTGCCAGATTGATAATTTACCAATTCTGCCCAGTCCGTTGATTCCTAATTTCATTTTTATCTCCTTAAACTTTTTCTAATTTCTATGTAGCTGAAATTTATAGCGGTTGATTTGATGGTATTTGGGGTTGTCCACCTTCAGCGAGATAACTGATTGTGCCAATATAACATATTTAGACTGATATAAAAACTGGTGAGGTGGCTATTTTTTGGTGAAAACTATTATGTCCCCGAGTGCGAAACGGAGACATAAATCAGTTCAGCGGTGTTCTTGGTGCTTTTTCAACCACCGGCAGCTCGCTCTCTTCAGGGATGGCGGTGGGAGACAGTTCGTCAAATTTGCGGGCGGCGCTCATAACCCGGCTCTCATAGGAGCCAACGGCGTTATTGTAGGCCTTTATGGTGCGGTCAAGACCTTTTTTTATCTCACTGAAATGATTACTCAAATGCTGAAGACGTTCGTATAGTATCTTGCCTAATTCCCCGATTCTATTGGCGTTGCCGGCAAGTTTGTCCTGCCGCCAGCCAAAGGCCACCGCTCGCAGCAGGGCTATCAGAATGGTGGGGGTGGCAATGATTACTCCCTGTTCCGCTCCTGCTTCAATGAGGTGTGGGTCACTTTCCAGGGCGGCGCTGAAAAAGTTCTCACCAGGTAGAAACAGGATAACAAACTCCGGCGATTTTTTAAATTGCGCCCAATAAGATTTGGCGGATAGTTTATTCATCTGGTCTCTGACCTGGCGGGCGTGGAGCTTGAGTTTGGCCCTTCGGGCGGCTGCTTCCCGGCATTCCTCCGCCTCCATATAGGCCTGCAGAACCGCCTTGGAGTCGACAATTATTTCTTTGTCGTTGGGTAGTTTTATGATCATGTCGGGCCGCAGGCGGCCGGCGCCGTTGTCAATGGACGGCTGTTCGATAAAGTCGCAATACTCCAGCATGCCGGCCAGTTCAACAACCCGGCGCAGCTGGATTTCACCCCAGCGGCCGCGGGTTCCCGGATTATGCAGAGCGCGGGCCAGGCTGGCGGTCTCCCCTAACAAGTGGTTCTGGGCTTGTGCCATTCCCTTGACCTGTTCAGTGAGGGAGGTGTAGGCCTCAAGTCTGTTCAACTCTACCTCGCGCAGTTGGCTGTCTACCTGGCGCAGGGTATCCTGAACCGGTTTAAAGAGCTCCTTGATGGCCTGGGTTCCCTTCTCCAGTTCGTTTTTATTCTGCCGCTGGGCTCCGGCAATGGTCTCCTTTGCCATCATGAGGAAGGACTGACTGTTGCTCCGCATGATGTCGGCCGCCAGGGCCTTGAATGAAGCGTTTAGTGCCCTTTCACTTTCCTCGACGAATTTGGCCTGTTTGCTGTTGTACTCCTTCAAAAGACTCAGCTCGGTCTGCAGGCTGGCGGTTCTTTCACGCAATAAACCGTTATTGTCACGCAGGCGGCGTATTTCATCATCAGCCTGCTCCTGTTCCGTGCGGCAGAGACGCAGGATGCGGTTGTGGCGGATAAGGGAGAGTATCCAGGCCGTCAGTCCCCCGGCGGCAAGTCCAGCGGCAATATACAGGTATGAGGTGGGCATTGATCTTGGCCGTGTAGTTTCTTTACCGGCTCTTAATTGTTGTTTTTTATGTTTGGCGGCAGACTAATATTACCTTTACCCTATTTTTTACTTTAAAAAAAATTAATTTGGTAGTAGATTAAGCCGTTCAATACGCATGATTGATTTTGCGGAGAGGTGTCCGAGTGGCCGAAGGAGCACGCTTGGAAAGCGTGTGTACGGCAACGTACCGAGGGTTCGAATCCCTCCTTCTCCGCCATTTTTTATAAAAAGAGGTTTCTGTCTCAGGCATGCCTCTTTTTGTTATAGTTTGTATGCAGTTTGATAGCCGGGTCCTGCGCAATAAAGACTCGCGAACCCCGCCAGATCCGGAAGGAAGCAACGGTAGTGACCCCCTTTATGTGCCGCAGGGGTGCCTGGCTATCTTTTTTAAAAAACAAATCTTGCGAATTGTCCTGCCATTATGACCGCTTAAGGCGGTATCCGCGTTTTTTCGGAATAAAATTGATCTCCTCTTAAAAAAATACAAAGTTACGTCTTATGTCATACCTTGTCCTGGCCAGAAAATATCGTCCCCAGAAGTTTCAGGATGTTGTCGGTCAACAGGCGGTGGTGCGTATTCTGCGTAACGCCCTGCGCCGTAAGCGTGTTGCCCATGCCATGTTGTTCAGCGGGGTGCGTGGGGTAGGTAAGACTACCCTGGCCAGAATTATGGCCAAGGCCTTAAACTGTCATCATCAGGGTGAGGATGTGCCCTGTGATCATTGTTCGTCCTGCGCCGATATTAAGGCCGGTAATGCCATTGATCTCCACGAAATAGACGGGGCCTCCAATCGTGGCATTAATGAAATCCGTGAACTGCAGGAAAATTTGCGTTTTCTGCCCATTAGTGAGAGATATAAGATTGTCGTCATTGATGAGGTTCATATGCTCACGGTTGAGGCCTTTAACGCCCTTTTAAAGACTTTGGAAGAACCTCCGCCGCATGTCTTTTTCATGTTTGCCACCACGGAACTTCATAAGGTACCGGTTACCATTCTTTCCCGTTGCCAGCGTTATGAACTGCGCCGGGTCTCTCTTAACGAGCTGATTGATTTTTTTGGCCGGATTGCTGTCAGCGAGGGGGTTGAAATCAGTGATGGCGCCATGGAGATTATCGCCAGAGAGGCCGATGGCAGTGTGCGTGACGGCTTGAGTCTCCTCGAGCAGATATTCTCCTTTGGCGGCGAGTCGATCAGCGAGGATGATCTCACCCAGGTGCTGGGGCTGGTGGACAGCCGGGTCTTTAACCGGCTGGCGGCTTCGCTGCTGGCCGGTGATACCGGTCAGGCCCTGACGCTGTTGGCGGAGTGCTACGGCCATGGTATGAACATGAAACGCTTCTCCTTTGGTATTTTGCAGTATCTGCGTGGATTGATGATATGTAAGACCTGCCGGAATCCGACAGAGCTGCTGGACGTCTCAGCTGATGAAATGACTGTCCTGCGGGATCTGACCGCCAAATATTCCATTGAGACAATCACCAATGTCTTTAATATCGTCTTCAGCGGGGTGGATGAAGTGGGGAGGTCAAGTTATCCCCGGATGGCCCTCGAAATGCTTTTTATCAAGGCCGGTCAGGCCGGCGGCGTTGTACCTCTTGCTGATTTACTGAGCCGCCTGGACTCCATGCTGGCGGCTGAGCCGCAGCCGCCGGCAGTTGAGGGGGCTCACTCTTTGAATGATGAATTGCCGCTGCGGATCAAGGACGATTATGTTGCCGGGCAGTCGAATGAAGGCCGGGATGAGGTGAGTCCCCTTCCGTTGGAACCAGTTCAGGATGCCGCTGCCCCGTTAAGGGAGGATATTTCACCTGGTGGGACAATAAGTCACGCACTGCCGGCCGCGGAAGCTGCCGCTCCATTGCCCGGGAAGGCTGCGTCCCCGCTGAAAGAGCCACAGCCTCAGTCCGTAGATAAGGTTCAGGAAATTTCTCCCCCCTCTAAACCCCTGGAACGGGACTGGCCCGGATTCATCGGCCATGTTAAGGAACGTAAACGGTGGATGGCAAGTACCTTGCAGCTGGCGGAAAAGGTGGATGAACTGGAAGGGGAACTGGTGATTAAATTTGATGATCCCGCTGAATGTCTTATTCTGCAGGAAACGGATAATCTTAAACTGCTGACGGAGTTTGCCCAGGACTTTTTCCAGAAGGAATTAATGGTTAAAGTTACAGTTGCCGGCAGTAACGGAGAAGATGGTGAGCTTGATAAGCCCATGGAGGAACGCCGGGCTTTGACTCGAGACCCTGTGGTGGAGATGGTCGTGGATACCCTCGGTGGTGAGGTGAGCGGGGTGAGAACCGGCCCGAGAAGCAGGTAGGCCGTAATATTAAAGGGAGAAACTTTTATGGATATGAAACAGATAATGGAGCAGGCTCAGCAATTTCAACAGCGCATTGCCGGGATGCAGGAGGAACTGGCCGGTCAGCGGATTACCTCGAGCGTGGGCGGAGGTATGGTGACTGCCGTGGTTAATGGCCGCCATGAGCTGCTGGAGCTGAAGATCGATAAAGAGGTTATTGATCCTGATGATCCGGTAATGCTGCAGGATTTAATCATTGCCGCGGTCAACGAGGGGATGACTAAGGCCAGGGACGCCACTCAGGCGGAAATGGCCAAATTAACCGGCGGCCTGAATATGGGTGCCAGTCTTTCCGGTCTCTTTGGCGGTTAGGCGGGGGAGGCGGGATTGATGGAGATTATGCCGGCCCCGCTGGGTCGTTTGATTGCTGATCTTGGCCGTCTGCCGGGGGTAGGCTCCAAGACCGCCTCCCGTCTTGCTATGCATATCCTGCGCCGGCCGGCCTCTGAGGCTCGGGCTCTGGCCGCGGATCTGATGGATCTGCATGCGGCTATCCGTCTCTGTGGAACCTGTTTTGCCTTTTCCGAAGATGATCCTTGTCAGGTCTGCTGTGATTCAAGGCGTGACCGGCGCCTTATTTGTGTGGTGGAGGGGATTGATGATCTGCTGGCCATTGAAAAAACCAGCAGCTTCAAGGGGCTTTATCATGTTTTGCATGGAGTGTTGTCGCCGATGGACGGTATAGGCCCGTCAGAAATCAAGATAGACGCCTTAATCGGCCGGATAAAGAAGGATAGCGTGCGTGAAGTGCTCATTGCCACCAGCTCTACGGTGCCGGGAGAGGCCACGGCGAGTTATCTGTTTGAACGGCTGAAGGGGTTGACTACCGTCTCCCGCCTGGCCTGTGGTATTCCCATGGGCATGGATATAAAATACGCTGATGAGCATACTCTGGCCCGGGCCATTGAGGCTCGGGCTTATGAGAGAAACCAATCTCTATAAACAATTCCATTTACTTTGTCACTAAAATATGTTATTATGCGCTGAAATAATTTAATTTTTTTTTAAAATTTAAATAAAAATGGATATTCCCCATGACGAAAAAAACTTCTTCTTCTTTTGATGTTGGCGATATGGCGGTGTATCCTGCGCATGGAGTTGGTCAGATAGAGGCCATTGAAACCCGTGATGTCGGGGAATTGCAGCAGGTGTTTTATGTAATCAGGATTGTGGACACCAATATGGTGGTTATGGTGCCGACTGTCTCCAGTTCTCATGTCGGGCTGCGTTCAATCATCAATGCCGATGAGGTTGATAATGTCTATTCAATTCTGCGGGAGAAGGATGTTGTAATTACCGCCAGGCCCTGGAATCAGCGTTATCGTGAATATATGGAGAAGATAAAGACCGGTTCCGTCTATGAGATAGCTGAGGTTCTGCGTGACCTTTACGCCCTGCAGGAAGATAAGACCCTGTCCTTTGGCGAACGTAAGATGATGGATACGGCCCAGAGTCTGCTGGTTAAAGAGATATCCATTGCCGATCAGATTAATGAAGAGGCCGTCTCCGAGCGTATCACCCATATTTTCGCTTAAGCTCTGCCCCTTGTTCGGCAGGGGCAGTCAAGCCAATTTTTCCTGATTATTTTCCCTTCCTTTGTGCCGGTAGAACATCGCATTCAGAATACACTTGAATTTACCGTTCAGGCCAGCCATGATGGTCAGCGTCTTGATCTCTTTCTGGCCGCCTGCTGTGAAGGGCTGATTCCCGGTTCCTCCAGGTCAATGCTCCAGAATCTTGTCCGTAAGGGTCTGGTGGTGGTGAATGGCAAAAGACGCAAGACCGGTTATCGCCTGAGAAGCGGTGAGCAGATCTGTCTGCGGATTCCGGCCCCTGAACCCATCGCCCTTGTCCCCGAACCCGTCCCCTTTGAAATTCTGTTTGAGGACGATGATATAATCGTTATCTCAAAGCCGCCGGGGGTAGTTGTTCATCCCGCCTGCGGTCATAAAACCGGTACCCTGGTTCATGGTCTGCTCTATCATTGCGCTGACCTCTCCGGTATTAATGGTACTATACGGCCGGGTATTGTCCATCGGCTCGACAAGGATACCTCGGGGGTCATGATAGCGGCCAAGCACGATGCCGCTCACCAGTCCCTGGTGGCGCAATTTAAGGCCAAGACCATTAAAAAAATATATCTCGCTTTGGTCGACGGCCGGGCGCGGCCGCCGGAGGGCTGTCTGCGTACCCTCATCGGCCGCCACCCGGTGCATCGCCGTAAGATGGCGGTTCGCTCCACGGCCGGCAGAGAGGCCGTGACTGATTGGCGCACCTTGTGTGTCTTTCCGGAGACTCTCAGTCTGCTTGAAGTCAGAATTACTACCGGACGCACCCATCAGATCAGGGTACATATGGCTTATCAGGGAACACCGGTGGCCGGTGATACTCTCTATGGTCATAAAAAATCATCTTTTACATCCCTGGGGATAGAGAGGCAGATGCTGCATGCCCGGCATCTTTCTTTTAAACATCCGATGAATGGCGCGGCGCTTGCCTTTACCGCTGCCCTGTGGCCGGATATGGCCTCGGTAATAGAGGGGCTTGGCGGCTGGGAGAATAACGATGAGCCTTTCTGAAAGAGGTTTCCCGCCGTGGGTGGTGGGACTCACCGGCGGAATTGCTTCCGGTAAAAGTTCGGTATGGCGCTGGTTGATGGAACATGGCGGCCTGGCAGGGGTTAATGCCGATGAACTGGTGGCAGAACTCCTCAAGGCTGGCGGGGAGGGCTGGCGGCAGTTACGTGTCTGGCTTGATCCGGACTTTTTCTTCTCAGACGGCCGGCTTGATAAACCAACGCTGCGCCGTGAGATTTTTAACAACATCAACCTGAGGCGCCGGGTTGAGAGCTGCCTTCATCCTTTAGTGTTAACGGCAATTCATGAGCTGGTTACGGCCATGCCTACCTCTAATCAGCGGCCCATGCTGATTGAAGTTCCCCTGCTCTTTGAGGCCGGCTGGCAGGTTTTTTTTAATAAAGTGATTTTAATCAGTGCCACGGATGATGTCTGTCTCAGACGTCTGCGGGTCAGGGACGGGGTGACTGCGGAGGAGGCGCGCCTGGCTCTTAAAGCCCAGATTCCACTGGCGAGAAAGTGCCAGTGGGCCGATTACGTGATTGATAACAATGCTGAATGGCCGGAAACGGTTATTCAGCTGGAAAAGTTGCAAAAAGAGCTTGACACAATAGTGGCAATGTCATAAAGGTATTCTAAAACTCGTCGGGCCAGGTTATCAATATGATGAGTTTTTCCTAAATTGTAATTTCATGTGTACTCTGCCCATCGTTACTTGTGAGCTTGTTTTCGTTACAGGCCAAAAATATCCTGTTTTTTTCATATCTGATATATCATATCTTAAATACTAAAATCGCGGTTTACTTCTTTATTCTTCCAATTTTATAACTCCCAGATAGAGTTTGTTCTTTTAATACAGCGTCCTGCCGGGCCTTGGGGTTTGTCGGCGCTTAATAAAATAGATTTATGTCGGTATATTTTATACTGTTATTCCTCATTTTACTGTTATTTTAATGCGTTAAGGAGATTGTTTTTATGGATTTGGCGGAACTTAAGTTAAAAAAAATCAGCGAATTGACCAACTTGGCCAAGCAATACAAGGTGGAAGGCTACAGCAGTCTTCGTAAACAGGAGCTGATTTTTGAGATATTAAAGGCCCATGACGCTAAGGCCGAGAAAAATGACAGCGATAATCGAGGCAGCGGCGTTTTAGAAATTCTTCCTGACGGCTTTGGTTTTTTGCGGGCCCCGGATTATAATTATCTGCCCGGCCCCGATGATATCTATGTTTCGCCATCTCAGATCAGGCGCCTTAATCTCCGCACCGGTGATTCTATTGCCGGGCAGATTCGTTCTCCCAAGTCTGGCGAGCGTTATTTCGCCCTGCTCAAGGTTGAGGAGGTGAACTTTGATCTGCCGGAGAAAAATCGGGAGAAAACCCTGTTCACCAACCTGACTCCTCTGCATCCGGAGGAACGTCTCAATCTGGAGTTTGCCCCTGATAATTATTCCATGCGGATAATGGATATGATGTCACCCATTGGTAAGGGACAGCGCGGCCTGATCGTGGCGCCGCCCCGTACTGGTAAGACGGTGCTGATTAAGGATATTGCCAGCAGTATCGCGCATAACCATCCCGAGGCCATTCTGCTGGTTCTGCTTATTGATGAGCGACCGGAGGAAGTCACGGATATGGCTCGCAGCGTTAAGGGCGAGGTGGTAAGTTCCACCTTCGATGAACCGCCCCAGCGTCATATCCAGGTGGCTGAGATGGTTATTAAAAAGGCCAAGCGGCTGGTTGAGGCCAAGAAGGACGTGGTTATCCTCTTAGACAGTATTACCCGTTTGGCCAGGGCCTATAATACCGTGGTGCCGCCCAGCGGTAAAATTCTTTCCGGCGGGGTTGATTCCAACGCCCTGCACCGGCCCAAGAGATTTTTCGGGGCGGCCAGAAATATTGAGGAGGGCGGCAGTCTTACCATTATTGCCACCGCCCTCGTTGATACGGGCAGCCGGATGGACGAGGTGATCTTTGAAGAATTCAAGGGTACCGGTAATATGGAGATTGTCCTGGATCGTAAGTTGTCGGATCGCCGCCTGTATCCCGCTTTTGATCTGAACCGTTCCGGAACCAGGAAGGAGGAGTTGCTGCTCTCCCCTGATGAGTTGAATCGAGCCTGGATTTTGAGGAATCTCCTGTCCAAGATGAATTCTGCCGATGCCATGCAGTTTCTGTTAGGCAAGATGAAGGGTACCAAGACCAACGCCGATTTTTTTGCGATGATGAACGCTTAAAAGTTGATTTATTTGTTGAATCAAGGTAATAATAATCGGTTCATAGTTGATATGTCCGCTGATGACGGGCAGCCCTAAAAATTATCCGCAAGAGGAAAGTTATGAAAAAAGATATCCATCCAGATTACCATAAAATTGTGGCCACCTGTGCCTGTGGCAATAAAATAGAGTTAGGTTCCGTCGACAGCTCCATGAGTGTTGAAATCTGTTCTGCCTGCCACCCCTTTTTTACCGGTAAACAGAAATTAGTTGATACCGCCGGCCGGGTTGAGAAATTCAAGAAAAAATATGCCAAGCATTTTCAGGCGGCTGCTAAATAATTTTATCCAGGCCGCTGATTACAATTGGTCTTGTAAAAATTGTAAAGGTAAGCGTAGGCTCCGAGCTGGAGCATTGCTGAACAGTTACCAGTTTAATAGTCTAAGGTTTTATAAGCATCATCGGTCTGCCGGTGATGCTTATTTTGTTTCAGGGTAGTCGGCTGCTCCATCGGAGCCGATACGTTTAAGGTACTTCTATGTTTGCTAAATTTGAACATCTGCCAACCAAACGGCTTGAGCTTGAGTCCCGTCTCTCTGACCCGGCTCTGATGAGCCGCCAGGATGAATACCAGAAAATAGCACGGGAGCATGCTCACGTTGTTAAGATGGATGATCTATATCAGGACTTTCTTCGTGCCGGTGAAGAGCTTGTGGATAGTAAGAGATGTTAGCGGCCGAGACCGATGCCGAAATGCTGGCTATGATTAAGGATGATATTGCCGATCTTCATCGAAGACGGCAGCAGATGGAGCAGGAGCTGAAGGTATTGCTGTTGCCCCCAGACCCCAATGACGCCAAGAATATTTTGTTGGAGATCAGGGCCGGAACCGGCGGTGATGAAGCGGCGCTCTTTGCCGCTGATCTCTTTCGGATGTATTCTCGTTTTGCCGAAGCCCAGGGCTGGAAAATTGAAATATTAAGCAGCAATCCCATTGGTATCGGCGGTTTTAAAGAGATTATCGCCCTTATCAAGGGCAAGAAGGTTTTCAGTAAATTAAAATATGAATCAGGAGTACACCGGGTGCAGAGGGTGCCGGAAACCGAGACTCAGGGCCGTATCCATACCTCGGCGGTTACTGTGGCTGTTCTTCCCGAGGTCGAAGATGTTGAGCTGAATATCCGTCCAGATGAATTGCGTTTTGATATATTTCGTTCTTCCGGGCCCGGCGGCCAGAGCGTCAATACCACTGATTCAGCGGTGCGGATTACCCATCTGCCCACCGGGATGATTGTTACCTGTCAGGACGAAAAGTCTCAACATAAGAACAAGGAGTCCGCCCTGCGGGTTTTACGGGCCCGGCTGCTGGATAAATTTGAGCAGGAACGGCATGACAAAATATCTGCCCAGCGCAAGAGTCAGGTGGGGAGCGGCGATCGCAGTGAGCGAATCCGCACCTATAATTTTCCGCAGGGCCGGGTAAGTGATCACCGGATAAACCTTACCCTCTATAAAATTGATGACATAATGATGGGCAAATTAGATGAGATTATAGATCCTCTCATTTCTCATTATCAGGCCGAGGCCTTAAAAGATATTCAGTAAGGTAATTGACCTCTCTTGAATTATATAATTTACTGCTCCGGCGGCTTGCGGCGGGTGGGATATAGGCGGCTGAGGCCGAGGCTGAAGCAGTGCTTATAATTGGCCGTTTCAGCGGTCTTGACCGCAGTGATATTTTTTTGCATGACTGTCGCCGCTTATCGGCGACAGTCATCTCCCTGATTATGGCGGTCCTGGAGGAACGCCTGCTGACCCGGCGGCCGCTGGCCTATATTCTCGGTGAGCAGGAATTCTGGGGCCGTTCATTCGCGGTATCGGAGGCGGTACTTATCCCCCGGCCGGAGACGGAGATTCTAATAGAAAAGGTATTGCGGCGGTTTCCCGCTCCCGCGCCTGCTTCCGAGCCTCGACAGCCGCTGTTTTTAGACCTCGGGACAGGCAGTGGTATAATAGCTGTTACTCTGGCCATAGAGCTTCCCTGGATGCGGGGGCTGGCCCTTGACCTGAAGCATTCCGCTCTTCTTCAGGCCCGGGGAAATGCCCGGCGTCTAAAGGCGGAGGGGCTCGAATTTGTCCAGGCTGACTGGCACAGCGCCTTTATTCGCAGGCGGCGTTTTTCTCTCGTGACTGCCAATCCACCCTATGTCGCGGCTGAGGTCGTGGGCGGCCTGCAGCCGGAATTGCGCCATGAGCCTCTTGCCGCCTTAGACGGCGGTAAGGGTGGTATTGAAGAGATAAAACGCTTAACTGCCGGGCTGCCGGAGATTATATCTCCAGGCGGCTGGTTTTTTATGGAGATCGGCTATGATCAGGAAGATTATGTCCTGCAACTTTTTAAGGGCTCTGAATATGAACGGGTAAAGGTTCATCGGGATTATGCCGGTCTGCCTCGTGTATTACAGGCCCGGGTGAGGTGATTTTATAATGGAAAAATTAGTCATTGAGGGGGGGCGTCCTCTGCATGGTGAGATAAAGATCAGCGGGGCCAAGAATGCCGCCCTGCCGCTTCTTGCTGCCACTATGCTTTGCGCTGGTACTCATATTCTCAGTAATGTTCCGGATCTGCGGGATACGAGGACTATTGTCAAACTGCTGCGCTCCTTTGGCCTGGAATGCCGGCCGGATGCCGGGGGAGAGTGGCGGATTTGCGCTGACAGGATAGATAATTTTGAGGCCTCTTACGATTTGGTCAAGACCATGCGGGCCTCGGTGTTGGTTTTAGGGCCGCTGCTGGCCCGTTGCGGGGTGGCCAGGGTATCACTCCCCGGCGGTTGCGCCATTGGCGCCCGGCCCATTGATTTTCATCTGCAGGGCTTTGAAAAGATGGGAGCCACTATTACTCTGCGGGAGGGATATGTGGAGGCCAGGAGCCCCGGCCGGCTCAGGGGAAGCAATATATGCTTTGATATTCCCTCGGTTACCGGCACTGAAAATATTCTCATGGCCGCAGCTCTCGCCCAGGGGCGTACCGTTATCAAGAACGCCGCGCGGGAGCCGGAGATTGCTAATCTTATTGATATGCTTACCGGCATGGGGGCCAGGATAGAAGGCCGCGGCAGTGATATGCTGGCTGTTGACGGGGTGAAGGAATTAAGGCCCGCCGCCACAGCTATTATTCCAGACAGGATTGAGACCGGCACTTATCTTATTGCCGTGGGTGCCACTGGCGGGGAGATAAGAATTAATAACTGCCGTCCGGATCATCTCCCCATGCTCTTAGACAAATTACGGCGGGCCGGGATGGAGATAGAGGCTGGGGACAATTGGCTGTTGGCGGGACGCCGGGGGCATTTGAGTAATGTTGATATAAAAACCATGCCGTATCCAGGCTTTCCCACTGATCTTCAGGCCCAGATCATGGCCTTGATGACCTTGACGAAGGGCGGCCTGTCGGTGATTCAGGAGACAATATTTGAAAATCGTTTTATGCATGTTGCCGAGTTGAACCGCATGGGGGCTAATATCAGGATTGAAGGTCGTAACGCCATTGTCAGAGGGGGTGGTCTGCTGACCGGGGCCAGGGTGATGGCCACTGATCTGAGGGCCAGTGCTTCGCTGGTCATTGCCGGTCTGGCGGCTCGGGGTATAACGGAAATTTCCCGGATTTATCACCTGGAACGGGGCTATGATAATCTAACCGCCAAGCTCATTGCTTTGGGCGCCAGAGTGGAACAGGTGCAGGAGACGGCCTCATAGGGGCCTTTTGGGGGGCGTTATCAATGGGCCCCATGGTGCGGATATGGGCCTTAAGCTTGACTTTTGGCGCTAAGCTGTTTTATAACTATTAGACGTTTATGGCTCCTGGCTGGTGGTAATGGGATTGATAGTTGATTTTTGTAAGCTTGTCGATATAAAACAGGTAAGCGCTCCATGAACACCCTGCTGCACGTAATCAAGTACCCCGATATACAGGGGTATTATCTGGGTACTTGATTACGCGCAGCAGGGCGTCCCTGAAACGCTTACATTCCGAGAGGTTATAAAGTCAAGAGTGTGGTTCATTGAGCGCTTACATATAAAACAGAGTAACCAGTCTGGTGGTATTATAGAATAAAACTGCCGGATGATATTTGAGGGCATCATAGTGGCGGAAAATAAACGGCAGTATCCAAGGTTTGATTCCTTGAATTTATCTTATATTTGTCTTGATGAAAATGGTACCCTGGTTCGTCAAAGTATGGGGCGTACCCTGAATGTCTCGCAATCCGGGATATGCCTTGAGACCTAT
>JAJRZN010000020.1 GCA_024275235.1 Deltaproteobacteria bacterium | reverse complement strand
CTCGGTTTAATAACGGTAAGTAATAGCTATATCCTTAATTGGCCACTTTACGGTTCGTCCCCCTGCGTCCCTTCCCCCCTTGTGGGGGAAGGACAGGATGGGGGGAAATATGCCAATATGCCATAAAATCATTCACCGGGCAAAATTATACCGCCACAACATGACGGCTCTGGAAAGCCTACCGTGGTCAAAAATAAGAAACAGATACACGGTTATAAATTTAGTGCCCTACTCGCAGATCGCTTATCTGGGGGGGGCTTAAGTGCGTACAGCAGGGTGTTCATGGAGCCGCTTACCCCAGAACTATAAATCCAGCCAGCGGCAATAATCTTCCCGCAGAGCGGGCCAGCCAAACTTATCCGTCAATTCACGGCCATTAATCCTATGCCTTTCTCCGGTTAGGTATGCCCGCAGCCTGATCAGCAGTTTATCCTCTTCGTACAAAAAATCCGGCGGGAATAGCTCTGGATAGGAGAGACTGTCTGGTAGAAGCGGCCGGCATCCGGCCCGTACCGCCTCTAATACCGCGATTCCGTAAAATTCATGGCTGGCGGTGGAAACCACCAAATCAGCCCTGGCCAATAGGGCAATATATTCCTGGCGCGATTTTACGTAACCAAACTGCTCTATACGATCAGCCAGTCTGATTTGGGCCTCGGCAAAAATTTTCGGTTGTCTTAAAAATGATTCACCGGCGACAATGAGTCTGAATGGCAGATCTTCCTGCTGTAAAGCGAAAAGGGCCGCAAAAAACAACTCGGGGTTTTTATCATGCTCCCAGCGATGGTTCCAGAGAATAACCGGTTCATGGTGCTTGCTTAAATCGCCTGAGACCGCATCAATTTCCCGGAAGTTCAGGGGCGGGTACAAGATTGTGGTCTTGGCTCGCAGCTTGTCTTCCCAGCCCGGCAGGGCCATGTCAGGCATTTTGCGGAGAAGCCCGCGGCAGCCCGCCATGAATGAGGAAAAATTATAATGGGAATTAAAGGCCAGGCGGTCAGAGGTCAGGGCCGTGGTGAAATTAGTCAGGGCAAAATGGAAATCACGTTTATCGTTGACTTGAACGGGATAGGCAAATTGATTTTCATGGAAATAGGTGTAAAGAGGAAGGCCGCGAAAAGCTGGTGGCAGCAGGCCCCGGAAGGCGGCCGCGTCAAGAAAGGGCGAGCAGAGAATACAGTCGGCACCGGACAACTCAAGTTCACCACTCTGGACCTGAGCCGCGAAGCAGGGCGCCGCCAGACGCATACGCCATTTCCATTTGCGGGCCGGTAAGGTATACAAGGTAAATCTACCTGGCAGATTTTTTATCAGGCCGTCTATAAATGCCTTATGTGAACCACCATAATATGGCTCGATAACTACTATTTTTTTCATAATGGCTTAAGTTAGCAGTTAACGGTAGAATAGTCATTTGCTTTTTAGCGGAGTGGTTGGTAGATATCACTGATATGAAGGCGGCAGCCCGGTGCAGGAGGTCTTGCCGACCAGGGTACAATTTACACGGCATAACCTGCCGCGCAGAGATTAACTAAAGTG
>JAJRZN010000243.1 GCA_024275235.1 Deltaproteobacteria bacterium | reverse complement strand
CCAGCAGGGCAACAACAACCCCTATTGCCAGGATAACGAAATCAGCTGGATTAACTGGGAATTTGCTCAGCAGCACCATGACATGCTGCGTTTTACCCGGCTGATGATTGCCTTCCGCAAACGGCACCACAGTCTGCGGCGGGAACATTTTTTCGGTAGCAACGGCGGTATCCGCTGGTTAGGTGAAAAGAACGCTCAGGCGGACTGGTCTGACAATGCCGGCTGGCTGGCCTTCATGTTAGAGGGCCATAATGCCGCCCAAGAAGACCCCGACGATGATATCGTGGTGATGATTAATGCCTCGGAAGACGGGCGTCATTTCGAAATACCGGATGTCGGCCGGCCATGGCGGCGGGTGATTGATACCTCGCAGAACCCCCCTGATGATATCTTTGAGGTAGAAGCGCGGGCACCCATGGTGGGGAATTATCACCCCGGATACCTCGTGGGACCAAGAAGTTTGATTGTGCTCGTGGCTCAGCGGAATTAAGAACATTAAAGAGGATTACTATGGAAAAATCGGCCACTGTAAAATTAGCCAACGGTCTTGATCTACAGGTCAGAAAACACAAAACGGCCAAGAGCCTGACGGTGACCCTGACCCTCAACAGCAGGGAAAAATGTTTGCTGCACTGGGGGGTATCCAGCGGCCCGGAGGCCGCGTGGCAGCTGCCGCCGGCGACGGTCTGGCCGCCTGACACCAATGCCGTCGGCCAGACAGCCGTGCAGACTGCCTTTGCCGCTCAAAAGACAAATAGCCGGATCCAGTTTAAATTTCCAGCCGACCGTGATTTTTCCAACCTCTCCTTTGTACTCTTTTTCCCGGCCGAAGACCGCTGGGATAATAATAACGGTAAAAACTACCGCATAAAGCTACCCCTGGCCGCTGAATCATTGTTTTCACCCGCTGAGGTCTTGCGTAAAGAACTTAAAAACCAACAGGCTCTTTTCAAACAAACATATCACTTTGCCGGTACGGAGCTGGCCGCGGCCGTAATTCTGACCGGAGAACATTACCTGATTAGACTCTACAGTGATATCCCCGGCCGCCTGAGCCTGCATTGGGGGATAAGCAGAAAATCACGCTATGAGTGGCTGCTGCCGCCGGAGCATCTCCGCCCGCAAGGCACAATCACCGTAGATGACAAGGCGGCCCGGAGTAATTTTGTCCCGGTAGACGGCCTTAACCAGCTGCAACTTGAATGGCCGGCCGGTGAAGCGCCGGCAGGCCTTACTTTCGTGCTGCATCAGCTTGACAGCGGCCAGTGGTTTAAGCCTGAGCAGAACATCTTTATCCCGGTAAAGAATCCACCGTTAGATGAAGCGGCCTTTACGGCACCGGAACTTGCCGAGATTGCCGACCAGATCATCCAGGTGGAAACCGGGAACAACTCATGGACACTGATGCACAGGTTCAACCTGAGCCATGATTTACTGGATCGCTTAGGCCGTGACCCACAGGGCCTGGCCCTGCTCTTTGTCTGGCTGCGCTTTTCCGCCATTCGACAGCTCGACTGGCAGCGTAAATATAATACCCAGCCCCGTGAACTGACCCATGCCCAGCAACGCCTTACCCTGAAACTGGCAGACTGCTACCGCCATAACACCGAGGCTGGCCGTGAACTGATCCGCCTCATCTTATCCACCGTCGGCCGGGGCGGAGAAGGCGGCCGGGGGCAGCGTATCCGGGATGATATCCTCCAGATTATGCACCGCTATAAAATCAAGGAGGTCAGCGGCCATTTTATGGAGGAATGGCACCAGAAACTCCACAATAACGCCACTCCGGACGATATTGTCATCTGCGAGGCTTATCTGGCATTTCTGCGCAGTAACGGGAAGTTAGACGTATTTTATAAAACTCTTGCCGAGGGCGGGATAAGCAAAAAACGCCTGGAGACCTTTGAACGGCCCATAGTGACCCCCCCTGATTTCGTGCCCTATATCAAGGACGGCTTAATTGCTGATTTTGAAAAATACCTGCAACTTTTAAAATCAATCTATTCCGCCACCGACCTCTTCAGCGCCGCCGAAGCGGCCGGCCATTGCTTAGACGACCAGTTGCGGGACTGGCTGTGGCACTTCTATAACGGCCGGGATGATATGAATATCAAGCTCAGGGAGCAGGTGCGTTCTCTCACCGGCTTGCGCCACGGCATAATTGACCGCCTGCATACCGGCCCTGATACCCAGTGCCTTCGGGACCTGCTTTATCTGGATCTGGCCCTGGAGGAGTTTCTGCGCCTCGTAATCGAGCACCGTATCCAGCGTGAATGCGGTCAGGAGGACTTGGTTGATCTGATCGGCCTGGTTCTTGATAATCTCATAATCAACCATAATGATGAATCCCTGGTCAGTTGTCTCCACCATTGGCAGCGGCTGCAGGAATCAAGTCAGTCAGAGCGGGACTGGATACTCCATGCCAGTTCGGTACTTGACCGCATTACGGAGGCCTTAGGCGGCTTTATCGACTATTACCACACCCTGCTCCAGGCCAAGGCCGAGCATCTCGGCAGGGCGTTTCAGGCGGATGAATGGGCTGTTGAGCTGTTTAGCGAGGAGGTGATCCGCGGCAGTTCGGCCTATGTCTTATCCACTCTGCTCCGCCGTCTCGCGCCGCTGTTGAGGGCAGCGGCCCATCTTGGCAACTGGCAGATAATCAGCCCCAAAGCGGTATCAGGCAGGGTGGAAGTTGCCGACTTATCGGCGGTTCAGGCCCAGGTATTTAAAAAATCCGTTGTACTCTTGAGTGAGAATATTAAAGGCGAAGAAGAGGTGCCGGATGGTATTGTGGCGGTTATCACCCCCGCCGAAATAGACATCCTGTCCCATGTCTCGGTGCGCTCAAGAAACGCCAAAATCCTCTTCGCGACCTGCTATGAACCTGAAATATTTGCCAAACTGAAGTCATACCAGGGCAAAGGTCTAAAACTGACAATAAATTCCTCGGGAGAGGTGGAATACCAGCCGCAGAAGATCGGCACGCCCCAGAAAAAAAACAGCGCCAGAACAAAGCTGCCGACAGCCCGCGCCCGCCAAGTTAAATTTACCAGCTATGCCGCGGGAAGTAAAAAATTCACCAGCAAAATAGTGGGCGGTAAATCCCTCAAGCTCCAGCAACTCAAAGATAAAATACCGGCCTGGCTCCATATACCACGCTCCGCGGCCATCCCTTTTTGCAGCTGCGAGAGGGTGCTGGCCATAAAGGAGAACAAGTCCCTCCTGAAAAATTATAACGAGCTTACACGGGCGCTTGACCGGAATCCACTCCAGAATCTCCTTAAACTAAGGCAATGTATTAACCAGCTCAGCGCCCCGCCGGCGCTGCCCAAAGCCCTGCGGCAGGCCATGACGGACGAGGGGATGGCCTGGCCGGATGACTGGCCGCTCCTCTGGTCACGGATAAAACAGATCTGGGCCTCAAAGTGGAATGAGCGGGCCTACTGGAGCCGCAAGAAATGGCACCTGGAGCATGAAGAACTCACCATGGCCGTCCTTATCCAGGAGGTCGTCGCGGCCCAATACGCCTTTGTAATCCACACCGCCAATCCCTTCACCTCTGACAAAAATGAACTTTACGCCGAGGTGGTTCTGGGCCTGGGAGAGACCCTCTGCAGCGGCAATTATCCCGGCCGGGCCTTAAGTTTTACCTGCCGTAAGGATAAGAAAAATCTTGAGCCGCGTATTATCTCCTATCCGGGCAAAGGCCTGGCCCTGACGGGCGGCGGACTCATCATCCGTTCCGACTCCAATGGTGAAGACCTGGAAGGCTATGCCGGAGCGGGCCTGTACGACAGTGTGTTACTAATACCGCCCCAGGAGAAACTGCCAGACTATATTAACAGCCCGCTCTTATGGCAGGCTGATTTCAGAACAAAGTTCCTGCGGGATATTACCCGGCTTGGCATTGAGACCGAAAAGGCCATGGCCGGATG
>JAJRZN010000242.1 GCA_024275235.1 Deltaproteobacteria bacterium | reverse complement strand
CCAGAATTTTGACCAGTTGTTTAATGTTGATGTCCTGCAGAGATTATTACCGCCGGAACGAACGGATGAATTTTTTGAGGCCTTATTTGGCGATGCCTCGGAAGGAGCCTATGATATAAGCCTTGAATTTGAAGGCCATGATCAGGGTAAGAGCCTTAATTTTGCTATTCTTCTGCAGCAACGCTCCGGTCAATGTTTAGTCTGCAGTCTGACCCGTGGTCTTCCCCAGGTGTTTTCCCGGCATCCGGTACTTGATCTTAAGGGAATAGCCGCTGAAATAGGCAGTATGATAAACCATCCCGAGGCCGAAAAGAACTGGCATCTCGGAGCAACCCGTCAACATTCAAATGCCCGTCACAGCATCCCCTTTATTATTGAGTTGTAAAAGCCAGGGGTTCAGGTGCTCAAAATAACGGCCTACTTCCGTGGGGCGGTGGGCGTCTGAACCAACGGTTGTTTTAATCCCCATTTCCAGCGCCTGCCTGATAATCCATCCTTTGGGGTAAGGTTCACCACGATGGGCAAAGCCCGAAGTATTAATTTCCAATGCCAGGCCACGGGCCGCTATCTCAGAGAGGATCAGCCGAATCAGCTCAAGATGCTCCTCGTTAAAAATCACCTCGTTATGATGACGAAGCGCCGCGTCAAGATGACATATCACGTTGATTGGTAATTGCCGCAGTCCCTCTAACAGCCCCCGGAGATAATCCCGTATCACCACTTCCACCCCGATGGCGGAAAATTCGTCCATATTCTGCTGTTTGTGGCTCAGCATATTTATATGCCGTCCTTCATATTCATAATAATGGTAAGACAGGCCAATGAGGTCCCAGTTATAGCGGCTTAAAAATTCTCTTGTCTCGTTAATGCGGCTGGGGTTATAGCCCACCTCCACCCCCAGGCCAATTTCTAAACGGCCGCGATATTCCTCTCGCAGGCTCAGGCCCTGCTCAAAATAAAGGGCAAAATCGTCTTCGTTCAACCAGGTCGGTTCAAAATAATTTATGCCGGTCTCAAAATGCTCCAGGAAGACAAGCCCCTTTAAATCCTTGTGCAGGGCGGCCTGAACGTACTCCGCCATCTCACCTTCGGCATGATGACAAAGCCGGGTATGAACATGGCAGTCCCGTTCTACTGCAAATTGTCGGCTGTTAGTCTGAGACATAATTAAGGGGGGCGTCTATTTCATTTTTAAGATATCTCTGGCTGTAACGTTCTGGGGATCAAGGCGCAGTATTTTTCTAAATACCTGGCGCGCCTCCTTGTTCTGGCCCCGCCATTTGAGGGCCCGGCCCAGTTCCGACATAAAATCCAGACTTGTGGGATAGAGCTGTAGCATTCTCCGATCTACTTTTTCGGCGAGAACAGCCTTGTTCTGTAAGCGCAGGGCAATTGCCAGGCGGAGATTGGCATAAAAATTATAATAGTCCTTTTTTATGACATGATTCATCAGCCGTCCGACTTCTCCCCAGTTACGCTGCGCCATGAGAGGGAGAGACTGGCCTAATAAGGCCTCGACACTCTGGGGATTAATTTCCACCGCCCGCCGGTAACAGGCAATCGAATCACCGTATTTGCCATTTAGATAATAGAGCCAGCCGAGCCGCAGGTTGAGGAAATAGTCCCCCGGCCTTTTTTTATAAAGGGGAATTATCGCTTTAATGGCATCATTATAGTCTGCCATTTTCTCATAGCGGTGTGAATCGGCGTAAACCTGTAACACTCCATTGGAGGCTTGAGCGCAAGGCGGCAGGAGGACATAAAAAAGGGCAATAAGAAGGCAGATGTTTTTCTTCAAGCTTTAGAATCTCCCCCCAAGGCTCAAGGTCGTCATCGTCAGGGTTGCCCGGTCATTTGTACCGTTATGT
>JAJRZN010000241.1 GCA_024275235.1 Deltaproteobacteria bacterium | reverse complement strand
CCTTTGGCCCCATTCGGGCCAAGAAGGTAACGACCCCGGAGGGCGGCAGCCGGATAAGCCCGGAATATGAGGATTGTAAACGCCTGGCCCGGCAGCATCAAGTATCCTTACGGGCGGTTTATGAGGAGGCATGTCGACGGCCGACGGCCGATTTCAGGCGGGAGGAGGCGGGTGAATAATCTGATTATGTTTATCGCCACCGGTTTTTACAGCGGTTATCTGCCAATAGCCCCAGGCACCTGGGGCTCACTAATGGCTTTGCCGCTTAATTTTCTGCTGCTCAAACTAAGCACGCCCTATTACGCCATGGCCCTGGTCATTATCTTTGTCCTGGCGGTGGCCACCGCCGGTTCAGCGGAGAAGATTATTGACCGTAAAGATCCTGGGATAGTGGTAATTGATGAGATAATCGGTATGCTCATTACCCTCATCGGTGCTCCGTTTACCCCCCTGGCCTGGGCAGCGGGCTTTCTGCTCTTCCGTCTCTTTGACATCTGGAAGCCCTTTCCCGTCCGCTGGGCCGACCGCCACCTTAACGGTGGTCTGGGTATTGTCCTGGATGATGTCCTGGCCGCGGCTTACGCCCTCCTCTGTATGCAGATTTTTCGTTTATGGTAAACGAGAAAACGGTAAACGAGAAAGCCTGAAAATTTCTCAAAGGCACTGATGCAGGGGCCTTGCGATACGCCCTTTTCCCCGATATGATAATAGATTTTCACACTCATATATTCCCCGATAAGGTAGCCGCCGAGGCCATACCAAAGCTGGAAAAGGCGGGCGGCATCACGGCCCATACCAACGGTACCAGGCAGGGCTTGCTGGATTCCATGACCCGGGCCGGGGTGGATAAAAGCGTGGTCTGCACCATTGCCACCCGCCCGGAACAATTTGAGCCCATCTTAAACTGGGCCGCGAAATTCGCCGATGAACGTCTCATCCCTTTCGCTTCAGTACATCCCGCCGCCCCTGACTGCCTGGACCAGATTGATCGGATTAAAAAGGCCGGATTTAAGGGAATCAAGATGCACCCTTATTATCAGGATTTTTACCTGGATGAGCCCCGTTTAATCCCCATCTATGAGCGAATCAGCGCCCACGGCCTGATTCTTCTCCTTCATACCGGTTTTGATCTGGCCTTTCCGCAAACCAGGCGGGCAGATCCGGCCCGGATTGTCCAGGTGGCCGAACGTTTTCCAGAATTAAAATTAGTCGCCTCGCATCTTGGAGCCTGGCGCCTGTGGGATGAGGTACGGGATATACTATGCGGTCGGGAAATCTACATGGATATTTCCTTTGCCCTGGATTTTCTGAGCCCGGCTGAGGCCGGGAACATTATTACCAGTCATCCGGCTGATTTTCTGCTCTTCGGCAGCGATTCACCCTGGACGGATCAGAGAGCAACCATTGATCTGCTGAATCGTCTGGGGCTGGAGACAGAGTTACAGGATAAGATTCTGGGTGGTAATGCCAGCCGCTTGCTGAATGATGACTGACCGCCATTATCAGGGATTAGAATTTGACAAAAATGCCATTTTATGATGATAT
>JAJRZN010000240.1 GCA_024275235.1 Deltaproteobacteria bacterium | reverse complement strand
CCGCCCATCTCCTGAATCACCATAAACGCCTTAATCATACCGAGAACAGTACCAAGCAAACCAAGAAGGGGCGCAATATTGCCAATAGTCGCCAAGGCAGACAGATACCGGGAAGATGTTCTAACCTCCTCCCCCACGGAATGAGCAATGACCGTCTCCACCGTTTCCCTGTCCCGGCCCATGACCTCAAGAGCATGGGCCAGGATACGGCCCATGGGGCTGCTGCTCCGCCCGGCCGCCGCGCCAGCCGCTGGATAGTCACCCTGCTGGACAAGCCCGACCACTTCCTCCACCACCGCGTCCTCCCGGATTTTAAGACGAGTAAAATGAATGAGACGTTCAACAAAAATCGCCAAAGCCGCCACCGAACAGAGAAGAATGGGCCCGACCAGAATGCCGCCTTTGGCAAGTAAAACAAACATGCTTTTTCCTCCTGCAACAAATACCCCGAGTGACACCAATCTTAAAAAAGTAGCACCCACCATAAAACAAAGCGCCAGGTTGTCAAGCAAATAATTATCACGAAACTAAAAATCGTGCCACACCGACAGGGAATCCCGCGAGTTAACACCACGAATCAGCTTGTTTTTTGTAACTATTCAGCTGCACTCAATCCGAAGTCTCACTGGCTCACTTACCTGCGGCCGATAATGCCGTCCAGCATACAAATGTATAACTGAACAGCATTATTAACCACATCTCGGGCACATCCCGGAGTCTGCGCTTTCCCGAACGGTCATCTTCTCCACAGTTTAATACCAGGCCTGGGGTTCAGCAAACGCAGGTAACAAGCCTTCTAAAACAACAAACAGTTGAGGATAATAATAATTTTGCTATAGTTGTCTGGCATACGGAACATTTTTCAATTAATGGCCGGTCAGCTGCTTAGCGAACTGACTGGTTACGAATCGTCAGAATAAATTTGTTTAATACAGATAAGACAAATTACGAATTGCGGTTAGCCCATGATTTTGTCCATCATACCGACCGCAATATCTTTCTCACCGGAAAGGCGGGAACCGGCAAAACTACCTTTCTGCGCAACCTGTGTAAAAACACCGCCAAGCGCCTGATTGTTACCGCCCCCACCGGGGTGGCAGCCATCAATGCCGGCGGGGTTACCCTGCATTCCTTTTTCCAGTTACCCTTTGGCCCCTTTGTACCAGGAAACGAGGCCTGCGAACAAAACAACCAGCGCCGCTTTCGTTTCAGTAATGAAAAAAAGGCGATCATCAAAAGCCTTGATTTACTCGTTATTGATGAAATCAGCATGGTGCGGGCTGATCTGCTTGACGCAATAGATGCGGCTCTCCGCCATCACCGCCGTAATAACCAGCCCTTTGGCGGCGTGCAGCTTCTGATGATTGGCGACCTGCACCAGCTGTCACCAATTGCCAGGTCAGACGAGTGGCAGATTCTGCGGCAATACTATGAGTCGGTTTATTTTTTCAGCAGCAGAGCGCTTCGTCAAACCGAGCTGTTGACCATTGAACTGCGACACATCTACCGACAGTCCGATCCCCATTTTATTGAACTCCTGAACCGGGTACGGGATAACCGCCTTGACGAGCAGACACAGGCCGCCTTAAACAAACGCTGTCTTGCCGATTTTTCGACCGGAGATGACTACATCACCCTTACCACCCATAATCGGCAGGCAGATACCATTAACCGGGATAAACTCCACTCCCTGACCGGCAAAAAGCATCTGTTCCCTGCCGAGATTATCGGCGAATTCCCCGAGCATGCCTACCCGACTGCGGCCACCCTGCAACTGAAGAAGGGAGCTCAAGTCATGTTTGTCCGCAACGACTCAAGCCCTGAAAAACGCTATTATAATGGCAAAATAGGCCTCGTGACCAGGCTTACCCCCGAGAGCATCGAAGTTCTATGCGCCGGAGAGAAGCAGAGAATTGAGGTTGAACCGGAGGAATGGCAGAATATTAAATACACCGTCAACAAAAAAAACCAGGAGATTGAAGAGGAGGTTATTGGTGGATTTATCCAATTCCCCCTGAAACTTGCCTGGGCCATTACCATCCACAAAAGCCAGGGACTCACCTTTGAAAAGGCCATCATTGACGCCGAGGCGGCCTTTGCCCACGGTCAGATATATGTGGCCTTGAGCCGTTGTAAAAGCTTAGAGGGGATTGTCCTCCGCTCCCCCATCTCTGCTCAGGGAGTGACAACGGACGAAGATGTTTTAAAATTTGACGCGGAGGTCAGACAGAATCCGCCCCGGGAAGACCAGTTGCGGCAGGCCAGGCTGGCCTATCAACAGAAATTATTACTGGAATGTTTTAATTTAGACAAGCTGCGTTCGCAGTTGAGCTGTTTCCTGCGTCTGACCCAACAGAATGCCCGCCTGCTCCACCTTAGCGGCCTGTCTGACCCCGACAAACTCTGGGAAAAAGCGGATAAGGATATATTTACCGTGGCTGAGAATTTTAGCCGCCAACTATCCACTATCTTCACGGCCCGTAATCTGCCGGATTCCGATGCCCATACCCTGGAACGTACCGGCAAAGCCTCAAACTGGTTCCGGGAAAAGTTCACCGCTGTCTTTTCTGAGCTGGAGCAGAACGCCCATATAGAGAGTGACAATGCCGATATTCGTAAAAAAATTGACCGGGCCCTTAATAACCTGAAACTGGAAATCGCCGTTAAACGGGCCGGAATCAGCTGCTGCCGAAAGGGGTTCTCTCCGGCTGATTACCTGCGGGCCATATCCAGGGCAGAGCTGGATTTTACACCGCGCAAGGTCAATAAGGCACAGGCTCCAGCCTGCGCCGAATCTGATATTGCCCATCCCAAACTGTATCAGGTCTTGCGGGAGTGGCGAAACCGGCTGGCCGAGGAACGGGACGTTAAGCATTGTCAGATAATACATCAGAGGGTTTTAATCCAGATCGCTGTCCATCTGCCTGATAACAAAACAGAGTTAAAAAAGATACAAGGGGTAGGCCCCAAAACCATAGAAAAATACGGGGATGATCTGGTGACAATGGTAGCAGAATATCGCCGGGAACATGGAATTCCATCAGCGAGATAAAGGCCGCTTTGGGAGACGGTTACACCTATGGGCAGATAAGAATGGTAGTAGCCCGGCGCAGTTGGAAGAATGAAAAATAAAAATCATACTTGATGAGGTCTTAAACACCATGGCACTTTGGGAAGAAACAATACCGCTGATGAAGACTGGCTATCACAAGACCCTGGTGAATGAAGCCTATGGAAAATCATCCATGGGGCGGAAGGTTTATCCGCCGCGGGAGATGGTCTTTAACGCCATGCGCCTGACCCCCTTTGATGAGGTTCGGGTGGTAATTATTGGCCAGGATCCTTACATAAATGAGTACAGGGGCGTTTCTGAGGCCCATGGCCTCTGCTTCTCGGTTCGTGACGGCATACCTGTTCCGCCCTCATTGAAAAACGTCTTCCAGGAAATTACGAATAGTATTTACCACGGCAAGCCACAAAAATTTTCACCGGATTTAAGCCGATGGGCAAAACAGGGGGTATTACTGTTGAATGCCAGTCTGTCTGTAATTGCCGGGAGATCAAATTCTCATGCCGGACTTGGCTGGCAAAAGCTCACCGACGATATAATTAAGACAATTTCTCAGCAGCGGCAGCAGGTGGTTTTCATGCTCTGGGGAGCCTTTGCCCAGAAGAAGGCCCAGCTCATCGACCAAAGCAGACACTGTGTTCTCAAAACCACCCACCCATCACCGCTGTCCGCCCACCGCGGTTTTCTTGGTTCAGGGGTATTTGCCAAATGTAACACCTATCTTGAGCAACATAACCAACCCGCCATTATCTGGTAGGGCCAACATTTATACCGCATTATTGCGCAGACAGCGCCCCTGCCTGCCGCCTATATTATTCCCTTTCGTTTAGCCTTGGTCAGGGCCTCACGACGGCTTTTGGCGTGCAGCTTTTCATAGATTTTCTTGATATGAGAATGAATGGTGTGAGGACTTATATTGAGGAGCGCGGCCAGTTCCTTATAGGTATTGCCCAACTCCAGACCAGACAATATCTCCTTTTCTCTGGCCGACAATATATACTCCTCACTGATTTTAATCTCCTGAAGTTCGCTGATAATCGCCCGGGCTATTTTGGGGCTCATGGGAGCTCCGCCCTCACAAAGATTATGAATCGACTCAATCAGTTCCCGTGGTGTCGCCCCTTTAAGAATATAGCCGGAAGCCCCGGCCTTGATGGCGGCAAATACCGTATCCCGACCGTCAAATACCGTATGTACCATAATGTCAATCAGGGGATATTTTTCTTTCACCAACCGAATAAGCTCAATGCCGTTCATCCCCGGCAATCCCAGATCAACCAGCATAAAATCAGGAGCCTCGTCCTCAAGGTGAACGAGAGCCGCCTCAGCCGAGCCATAACTGCCTATGATCTCCATATCCGGCTCACCTCCTAAGAGCAACAGGAGATTATCTTTCAACATACTGTTATCTTCGACAATAATAATCCGCATCTAATCTACTCTCCTTCTTAACTTTTCCGCCAGATATCTAAAAGCACCAAGCCCTCAAACATGTTCCTGCCGACAAACCAGATGTTCCGAACCAGCCTTCAGAGGAATGATAATATCAATATTCAAGCCCTTCTCCGCCCTTAAACTTAATTCACCGCCCAAATCACGGCAACGGGCCCGCATGCTCAATATTCCCCGGCCATGTCTGTTGCGCTCAATATCACCGGCATCGGCCCCGCCATCATCGGCCAGATTAAGACGCAGGGTCTCTCCATCGATAATAATAGCAAGCCGTACCTTACCAGCCTGGGCATGTTTAATAATATTAGTCAGACCTTCCCTGATAATCTTAAACATGTTCATGGCCAGGAGAGACGAAGGGCGGCAGGCCTTGGGATTCAAAACATGATGCATCTCAAAATTTATGCCATGCGCCTCCATGGTCTTAAAGCAATACTGCCTTAAATCAGCCAGCCAGCTCGGCCAGTTGATCTCGCGGCCATCCAGGCTGTCCATGTAATTACGTATTTCCAGCATGCTGTCCTGACAGATATCGGCAATATTCTCCAAAACCCGGCGGTCCTCCTCATCCGTTGTCCGGGCGGCATTCATTTCGGCTAATAATTTTATATTAGTCAGATTACCGCCAATACCATCATGGAGATCATTCACCAGCTGTTTTTTAACCTTCTCATGGCGTTTCCGTTCACTAATATCACGAATAATAACCACCTCGTGCTGATCGCCCTTAATCGTCAGATGGGCGGCAGAGAACTCAATGGGTATCTTTGTTCTCTGGGCATTTACAGCCATAAGCTCAAAGGCCCGGCCGGAATCATTCAGGCGCTGAATATGAGCTCTGAGGACAGCACCCCGCTCCTCGCCTCCATCATCGGCTGGCATTATAGTCTTAAAAATATTGGCCCCCATTACCGCCTCACTGCTGAAACCAAATATTTTTTCCGCCGCTGGATTCCAGTAAGAAATATTATCCTTCTGATCAATAAGAATAATCGCATCATTGGCGGTACTGGTAATGGCGGCATGCAGTTTTTCCCGCTCCTCCAATTCCTGCCTGTAATTAATAATTGACTTCTGCATCCTGGTAAAGCCATCGGCAGTATCTTGAATCTCCTGAAAGATGGAATCCGCCTTGATGGTTGGAGTCATATCATTTTTCTCAATGGCCCTGGCCGCTTCCTGTAAAGCGACCACCGGCCGGGTAATAGATCGGGCAAAAACCATGGCCAGCAGAGAGGCAATACCAGAGAGCAGCACCGTATAAATAATGTTCAATTTCCGGCTATGCTTTATCTCTCCAAGATAATCATCATCAGGGATATATACCCCGATAACCCAGGGTAATTTTTTATCGGCAAAAGGGGTAAACATGGCGGTATATCGCTTGCCCTTACATAGAAAAGAGGTGAAAACCGGCTTTGGCAACTGCATATTACCATCTTTATCATAATGCCACTTCACGGTGGCAAAGGCCTTGGTAATCACCGGATTACCAAGCTCATCAACACTGGCCAGATGAGTGGTTCCTGAAGGACCGGTATGGACAATCAATCGTTTTATATCATGATAGGCAATAACATCACCATTACGGTTCAGCATAAATGCCTCGCCGGATTTACCGACCCGCAATTTGCCGATAAAGGTGGAAAGCTCGGCAATATCAATATCTACCCCGACCACTCCCTGCAAACGGCCTTTAGCGTTATATGACGGGCCGGCTATGGTAATTCCAGGCCGCTGAGAGGTAAAAAATATGTAAGGATCCGTCCAGACAATATGATTCTCGCGAATGGCCTTACGGTACCAGGGGCGCTGCCGCGGATCATAGGTATCACTTGGATCGTTCTTTCTGGCAAGTATATTGTAGTTACTGTCCCGCCAGATCAGTCGGCAGGTTCTACCCTTGGGCCCATGTTTAATAATCTTGGTACGAAAACCATTTTTAATCCTGGAATTATCACGATTGACATAGAAAAAGTCCCCATCAGGCGTCCCGAAATAGATCCCGGCTAAATGGGGATAGGTGGCCAGTTGATCAAAGAAATAATGTTCCAGAGCGCTGAACCCCACCGCGCTCTCATGAGTGACCACCCGGGAGCTTAGCAGCAATTTAGTGAGATTAGCGGCGCTTCTGGCCTTATAGAGATGATTATACGACTGCTCCATGGTCAGGTCAGAGATATTAACCATAATATCCCGTGAATGGCGCAAAAGAATGTGCTGTGAATTAAAATAGGAGGAAGGGATAATAATAAGGTTAGCTCCCCATACCAGGAGAATTGAACCAATTATAGTCGCCCAGCGCATGGAAATTTTCATCACAACCCCCCAAGAAGGATACCAGAGAAACAGCCAGGGTACAGATACCCATAAATACCCCGGCCGGGGTATTTATTAATTACTACATTACGTAGTATTATATTAAATATTTCTATTAATGAAAAAAATTAATGGTCAGACTATGATGATGAGTCAAGACAACAATAACAGCCAACAGCCGCTGCCGATATCATTTGCCCGCAAGCAAATGGGGAGCGGCCCTGTCAGACCTGCCTGTTTAACCAAATACGGCTATGGCTATTATCTGTTCTGGGGTAACTCCATGGAGCAGGCCTTTAACAAAATGATCGACTTTTGGGAAAAAAGGCAGCTTGGCAGTAACAAGTCATTAGTTCTTGAGATGCGGGATCTGGATCAATATCTCGTAGAGAACGGCTTTGTCCCACCAGATAAAGAAGAAGAATACCAGCGGCTGGCTGGAATAATAAACCAGTTTAATAACAACCAGCCGTCCCGCGGTCACTAAGAACCTGTATAATTATCCCTCGGTTTTATAACCCTTTTCCCGCAGATAATTCTCAATATCAAGCGGCGAAAATCCAATTTTTTCCGCCACCCGGTGGGCATGACTGTCTCGCGATATTCCCGGAACCATTTTATGGGTAGGTTTATCATCCTTAAATTCCACATGCAGATACTGCCCCTGTCCCTGCTCGCAGAATCTATCCACCAACTCGTGACTGTGGGTCACCAGCATGGTATTATTACCAATGGCGAGAAAGCCATTCATGATATCCACCGACAGAGTTATTTTTTCATTGGTGGTGGTACCTTCGGCTATTTCATCTAAAATAGCGAGACTGCGGGGAGTTACCGAATAAAAGATATCCCTTGTCACCTTCAACTCGGTACCAAAGCGGCCTTCATTGTCGGCAAGACTGTCAAAGGAGGGGGCCTGATAAGTTATATGATCAGCCATATTAATCATGGCGGCACTGGCCACTACGGGTGCCCCGATCTGGGCCAGAAGCTGATTCTGGACTATAGTCTTGCAATAGGTGGTTTTACCGCCGCTGTTGGGGCCGGTGATAAAGGTCATCCGGGCATTAGTCAGATTCACATCATTGGGCACAAAACCTGGCTCGTCCCTGGCACTGATGGGATTACGCAGACCGCGGGCCACAAAGAAATGACTGCTCTCGTTAGTAATCTCCGGGATGGTCGTTGGATGCGGCATATTTTCCGCAAAGCGGACAAAGGACAATAACTCATCAATGGCCGCCACCGCCTCAAGAGCAGAGCCGAAACGATTAGATTCCAGAAGCATCTCACGAACCGGCAAAATAGCGGTTTCATAATCTATGATGGGCTTAATCAGGAGACCGTAAAGACCACCACCTGCCGTCATCATGGTGAAGAGCAGACAGAGAACCAGGGCTTTGGGGGGATTCATAAATGGAATAAGCCAACCGGCCAGAAAAAAGAGGGCGGAAAGGCCCGGACCCCAGAAGCCGATCCCCAGGCGGGTGGGGTAAAAGCGTAATCCCGGATTAAAAATAGTCTTGTCACTTCTTGCTTTAAGACCGCTCAGGGTACGATAAACCGGGCCTTCCACCAGCTCTCTGGTAATAGAACGGTTAAAGCTCTTAATGGTCTTAACCATGGAATCCAGATAAACCGTCTCCGGCTGCGGGATCTTCTTAACGAGAGTCATCATCTTCTCAATAGCCCGCATGGCTTTTTTATAATCACCATAAGCCGTCATGGGGTGAATATGGGCATTCAGAAACGTAAATATATCCGCCTCACCCTCATGAAAACCGACAAGAAACTCCTTAATGGCCTTTTGCAGATTGACATTGGCCGCCAACTCACAGAAGGCATCCTGCTTGGCGTACACCAGCTCAATCGATTCCGGCGGGTTAATGAGAGAATGGCAGAGATGAGCGGCCCCGACAAAGGTCTTAGTATAATCTAAGGACTTAAAGAGCTTGTGAATCTCAATGGTTTCCAAGGTACGTTTATCTATTACGGTTTCAGGCAGAAGTTCAAGCATTTTTTCGCTGCTGACTTCATTACCCTCTAACCGTTCATTTATGACTTCATTTCTAAAATTAAGCTCAATAATGAGCTTTTCGCTATCAACCTTTTCCATACATCTCCATATAAAAAAATAAAAAGCGCCCATTGACAAGGCGCCGCTTAATAAGCAAAGTATAACCCCGTTAATATTCCATAAGATAACAATAATAGCAAGGAGCATCTACCGTCAGCCGCTATTTACAGTAAACGTAAGCGCTCCATGAACACCCTGCGGTTAGTGAGATCAATCATTAGCGGCTAATCCCTTATTTTTAACTTGTACCCAGCTGATACTTTGTGATACAAAAATACAGTTACAATTACGCAGCAACTTCTTTATGATAATCAATCAGGCGCCCTGATTTTCAAAACAAGACAACAAATTCAATTTTCAACATCATGGTGAAAAACAATGAGCAGCAAGGATGAGCCCAAGATTATAATTATTGATGAATCAACAGTGGAGGCCTCCTCCCTCATGGTACTTCTAAGCCCCTTAAGCCGCAACATCAGCATCTTCATGGACTATGAACAGGGCCATGACGCCATCAGCCACGCCTTAGATAACAGCAGCTCCTTTGATTTAGTATTCATCGTCTTTCCCCCGCCCAACGCCAGTGAAGAAAAAAACAACCTGGCCATCAGAACCCTGGCTCTCGCCATGCACAACGGTTCAGCCGAACATACTATTATTTTGGGGGGCGGAAAAATGCCGCCCAGATATGCCAAAAACAAAAGCGAGGATCATCTGCTGTCCAAGCCTATCACCCACCAACGGCTTGCGGAAGTCCTGCGCCCTCTGGGCTACGACCTGCCGCGGCTGAACTGCTGGGAATACATGCACTGCGGCCGGGAGCCCAACGGCCTTCGCGTCGGCAGCCAGGGGGTATGCCAGGCAGCGCTGGAATCCGCCGCCTCAGATATGCACGGCGGCAAAAATGGCGGCCGGGTATGCTGGGCCGTCAGCGGCACTCTCTGCGGCGGCTGCGTGCAGGGTTCTTTTGCCTGCAAGATAAAAGACTGCATGCAATGCGATTTTTATAATCTTGTACAAAAGGAAGAGGATGAGGTCTTTGAGAGTATTGATTCCATCCTCAACCGTCTGCGCCATAAACGAGAGCAGTTACCTTAATTAGCGTCATTCAATAATTGCATTTCTCATCCTGGTCAGGTAACATGGCATTAACAAACAACCACGAACTAATCTGCTTAGTTCTTTCCCGTTAATCACATCCCCCATATTTATATATGATAACCCTGCTTGACTATGGTGCCGGTAACGTCAGAAGTGTCCGTAACGCCATTAAAAAATTAGGTTTTGAGATTAAAGACGCAACCTCGGCCAGAGATATTAACCAGGCTGAAAAGTTAATTTTTCCCGGAGTGGGAAGTTTTGGCAGCGCCATGATCCGTCTCCGGGAATTAGGTTATATAGATGCCCTGCGGGACTATCTGTTGGCCGATCGTCCCTTCCTCGGTATCTGCCTCGGGCTCCATACCCTTTTTTCCGGCAGTGAGGAGTCGCCCGGTATCGAGGGGCTGGGTATTATCCCCGGCGCCGTGGGCCGTTTTGACCTTGGTCTTGCCCCGCTTGCCATTCCCCATATCGGCTGGAACGGTATTCAACGCCGCAAAGATTCGGTTATTTTTGATAATTACGAGCGCGAAAAGCTCTATTTTGTCCACTCCTATCGGGCCATGGAGACAGAGGCTAACCGTGACTGGATTCTCACCACCACGAGTTACGGAGAGGAGTTTATCAGCTCCGTAAACCGGGGTAATGTCTGCGCCACTCAATTCCACCCCGAAAAAAGCGGAGCCGCCGGACTCAAAATTCTCCAAAATTTTCTATCCACCGGCAAGGTGCTGGAGTTGAACACTAAATCCACAGCCGCCGACAGTGAAACCAGGCTGGCCAAACGAATTATCGCCTGCCTTGATGTCCGCAGTAATGACAACGGTGACCTGATTGTCACCAAAGGCGACCAATATGATGTCCGAGATAAAGGCGAGGTGAGGAATCTTGGCAAACCAGTGGAACTCGCCCGCCGTTATTTTAATGAAGGGGCCGATGAAATAACCTTTTTGAACATCACCGGGTTCCGGGATTTTCCCCTGAAGGACCAACCTATGTTAGAGGTCTTAAAGCGCACCTCTGAGCAGGTCTTCGTACCGCTGACCATCGGCGGCGGCATCCGCAACTTTACCGATTCCCAGGGCCGTGATTACTCGGCCCTCGATGTGGCCTCAGAATATTTTCGTTCCGGGGCCGACAAAATCTCCATCGGCAGCGATGCCGTATACACGGCAGAAAAATACCGCCGCCAGGGGCGTCACGATAACGCCATCAGCCAGATTTCAGCACGTTATGGCAGCCAGGCGGTGGTCATCTCCGTCGATCCGAGACGAATATATGTCAAGAATGAGACCGAGGCAGTGGGTCGCCACGTCATAAAGACTACTCAGCCCGGCCCCAATGGCGAGGAATACTGCTGGTATCAATGCACGGTGAAGGGCGGTCGTGAGGGGTGTGACTTAGACGCCCTGACCCTGGCTCAGATCTGCGAGAAGCTGGGAGCCGGTGAGATATTACTGAATTGTATCGACCGGGACGGCACTAATATTGGCTTTGACCTGGAGCTTATTAACCTGGTACGTGATAATGTCGGTATCCCGGTTATCGCCTCCAGCGGCGCGGGATGTCCGGCCCATTTTGCCGAGGTCTTTGCCGGCACCAGGGCTGAGGCCGCCCTGGCCGCCGGTATATTCCATCGCCGGGAGGTGCCGATTGGCGAGGTCAAGGAGTATCTGACCAGGAATGGGGTGGAGATCAGAAAGCAGTAAACAACCGCTACTGGGCTTCAAGATGGATTATCACATCCACCACCTGAAGATCAGAGTTTATAATGCGATTCTTAACCGCTTTGCCTATTTCATGGCCGCTGCGGACGGTAATATCGCCATCCACCACCATATGAAGGTCGACATAAAGCCTGGCCCCTGACAAACGGGCCCGCAGGCGGTGAATATCACGAACCTCCGGCATCTGCATGGCCATTTCTCTGATTTGTCTGCAAATCTCATCATCGGCGCTGGTATCAACCAATTCCTTTAAACCAGGCAGCATAATCTTGTGGGCGGCCTGCAAAATAAACAGGGCGACCACGACCGCTCCCAACCGATCCAGGTAGGCCATCCCCGGCAGCACAATACTGGCGACTATAGAAATCAGGGCGGGAATAGAACTCATGGCGTCACTGCGATGATGCCAGGCATTTGCCAGCACCGCGCCGCTGTGACATTTTTCTCCCGCCTGTTTTGTCCAGCGGTAAAGGGCCTCCTTCACCAGCACCGAGAGCGCTGCCACTCCGGCGGTGATTGTATCCGGCCGAATATGCCGGCCGCCATGCATGGTCAAAAAGGCCTGGCGGATAATCCCCACCGCGGCCAGCACCAGCATCAACCCCACAAAAAGAGTAATAATAGTCTCAATGCGACGATGGCCGTAAGGATGATCCGCATCCGCCGGTTTAGACCAGAAATAAGAACCGATAATGATTGCCAGATCTGAGATGGTATCCGACAGACTGTGAATAGCATCCGCCACCAGAGCCTGACTGTGCCCCACAATCCCGGCCCAGAATTTCACCGTCGTCAACAGGATATTAACTATCAGGCCGACAAAAGTTACAAAACGGATATAGCGGGAGATATTTTGCGTATTTTGCTTTTGCGCCTGCAGAGTTTGAGACATGCCGGATTTCACCTTCCGAATTAACAATTCACCCCTCAGGGGTTTGATACAGTTGATTTTCAACTATATAGTCAGCCACTGCCGCCGGGGTCAGAGCGCTGATATCCCGCCCCGCAGTCACCTCCCTTCTAAGCATGGAAGAAGAAACAGAAAGCGCCGCCATGGCCGGCACATATATTTTCCCTGGCACTCCCGCCGCCTGCCAGCTTTTACCGTCATCCACCGTGCTGAAGGCCGGAAAAAATTCAGTAATATACTTATCCGCCGGGATCAGACAACCGGGACGCCTCAAAACCACGAGATGAGCCTCATCAGGGATGGAAGCATACTCCTTCCAGGTATGAATATCGGCAAAGGCATCAAGGCCGATAATAAAATAAAGCCGAAACCCACCGTCATGCCGCAGGGCTCGAAGAGTATCAATGGTGAATGAGGGGCCGGGGCGTTCTGCCTCCAGACTGCAGACGGAGAGGCCCGGCAGTCCGGCAACCGCCAGCTCCAGCATGCTCAGCCGTTTTCCAAATGGGGTTATGAAACAGCCGGCCTTATGGGGCGGCCGGGCGGCGGGCAGCAGAAAAACCTTATCCAGCGCGAAGTGTTCCTTCACCCCCAAAGCGGCTGATAAATGACCGTTATGTACCGGGTCAAAGGTGCCGCCCAGAATGCCGGCCTTTTCCCCTCTGGCCCAGTCTCTAAACTTCGGGATTCGAGATTCAGGCTTCTGAATGAACCGCTCACTGCCGAATCTGACCGCTGCCATAAACAATGAACTTCTTAGTAGTCAATTCCTTCAACCCCATGGGGCCATAGGCATGCAGTTTGGTGGTACTGATCCCGATCTCGGCCCCGAGGCCGTATTGACCGCCATCGGCAAATCTGGTGGAGGCGTTAATCATCACCGAAGAGGAATCTACCTCCCGGATAAAGCGCCGGGCATTGGTGTAGCTCTCGGTGACAATGGTCTCCGTATGCTGAGAGCCGTGGGCGGCGATATGATCCATGGCCTCATCAATATCGGCCACCACCTTCACAGCCAGAATCAACTCCAGATATTCCCGATCCCAGTCTGTATCATCAGCGGCCTGTGTCTCGGGCCAAAGGGCCATAGTCTCAGAACAGCCCCGCAGAGTAACTCCGGCCCCGGCAAGACGTTTGCCTATAAAGGGCAGAAATTTCGGGGCCGCGTCCCTGTGCACCAGCATAGTTTCCAGGGCATTACAAACTCCCGGCCGCTGGGCTTTACTGTTGAGGATGATCGCCGCGGCCATCTCAAAATCAGCGTTATAATCCACAAAGGCGTGACAGACCCCCTTATAATGTTTCAAGACCGGAATTCTGGAATTCTCGGCCACAAAACGGATAAGCCCCTCACCACCGCGGGGAATAATCAAGTCTATACAGGCCTCCTGAGTTAAAAGGGCATTAACCGCCTGCCGGTCGGTGGTGGGAATCACCTGAATAATGGCGGCCGGAGCCCCCTCGGCGGCCAGGGCGTCCTGTAAAATTCCGGCAAGAGCCAGATTGGAATGGATGGCCTCGGAACCGCCGCGCAGGATAACGGCATTCCCGGCCTTCAGGCAGAGAGCGGCGGCATCAATGGTGACATTGGGCCGCGACTCGTAGATCATGGCAATGACCCCCAGGGGAATCCGCATGCGGCCCACCGTAATACCACTGGGCCGTTTATTCATCTCACTGACCTCGCCCACCGGATCAACGAGGGCCGCCACCTCATGCAGACCATCGATCATAGAGTTGATTACCCGGTCTGACAGGGTCAGGCGGTCAAGCATGGCACTGGAAAGTCCCTTTTCCCGGCCGGCGGCTAAATCCTTCTCATTCTCCCGCTGAACAGCCTCAGCCTGCTGCCGCAATTCATCGGCCACCCGGTTCAGAACCCGGTTTTTGATCTCGGTTGACATGGAGGCCGCCGCCCTGGCGGCCCGCTTGGCCTCTCGGGCCATCTGGCTTATGGTTTCCTCTACAGACATAATAAATATCCCCCGTTCTTTGACTGTTTTCCGCTATAACAGCACTAAATTATCACGATGAATAATCTCTTCGCTGTCAACAAAGCCCAATATTTCCTTAATTTCTTTACTCTGCCGCCCCTGAATCTTCCTGACATGGCGGGCAGCATAATTCACCAGACCGGCGGCGAGAGGCTCGCCATTGCCATCTAAACAATGCACCGGATCACCAATCCCGAAATCCCCTCTGATTTCAATAATACCGGAGGGCAGCAGACTCTTGCCCCCGGCCATGATCGCCTGACAGGCCCCCTCATCCAGAACCAGAAAGCCCTTGGGACGGAGGGTATAGGCGATCCAGTGCTGACGGCTGTGCATTATTTCATCCTGGGGCAGAAAGAAGGTACCCACGGGCTCTCCGGCAAACAGACGCCGCAAAATCCCAGCCTCCCGACCGCAGCATATTAATGAACTGCCGCCCCTGGCCGCCACCATGCGGGCCGCCATAATCTTGCTGCGCATACCGCCGGTACCGAGAGCGCTGTGGACATGCCCGGCCATATCCTCCACCTCCTGATCAACACGCGCCACCGTATGTACCAGCTGGGCCCTGGGGTCAAGAGCGGGATTACCATTATAAAGGCCATCAACATCGGTGAGGCAGATCATGACATCGGCCCCGATGAGGTTGGTGGTCATTGCTGCCAGGGTATCATTATCACCAAAGCGCAGCTCCTTGACGGAGACCGTATCATTCTCATTAATTATCGGCAGAAGCTGCCAGTCAAACATGGTAAAGAGGGTGTTGCGGATGTTCAGATAGCGGTCACGATTAGCCAGATCATTATGGGTAAGCAGAACCTGGGCCACCTTTTGCTGCCGGGCCTCAAAAATATCCTCATAGACCCGCATCAGAGCGCTCTGGCCAAAGGCGGCGGCGGCCTGTTTTTCTTTCATGTTCAGGGGCCGGTTGCCGAGTCCCAGGGCCTTACGGCCAGCGGCCACGGCACCTGAAGAGACCAGAATAATCTCCATACCGCTCTGGCGCAGCGCCGTTAGATCACGAGCCAGTTCCTCCATGACCGACCGGTTCAACCCCTGGGAAGTGGTGAGGACAGCGCTCCCCACCTTTACCACGAGACGTCTGGCCCCATCTAAAATCTGACGCCGCCGGTTCAGTCCCTCATCAATGCCGAGTTGAAAGGTCATTCCTCTGCCACCGCCATAATGGCAGCCAGTTTGTCCTTTAATGCCGCCAACCCCTGGCCCTCTAAGGCCGAGACCATCAAGACATCCAGCCCCTGCTTCTGAAAATGGCTGTTCAGTTCCGCCAACTGCTCCTCGTCGTCAATGAGGTCTGTCTTATTCAGAACAATAAAGCGCTGACGACTGGCCAATTCGTCTCGATAGAGGCGCAACTCCTCCTCTAAGACCTGATAATCCAGCCAGGGATCAAGAGCGGCGGCATCAATAACATGGAGCAGCACCTTGGTTCGTTCAATATGGCGCAAAAATGTGTGGCCCAGCCCAACCCCTTGATGAGCGCCCTCAATGAGACCGGGAATATCAGCGATAACGCAGGGGGTATCAGAATACTCAAATCTCAGGATACCAAGCTGAGGTTCCAGAGTGGTAAAGGGGTAAGCGGCAATCCGGGGCCGGGCTGCCGACAGCTTGGAAAGCAGAGTGGACTTACCGGCATTGGGCAGACCGATAAGGCCCACGTCAGCCAATAATTTTAATTCGACCTTCAGCCAGCGTTCTTCGCCAGGTTTACCAGGCGTGGCCCGGCGTGGAGCCCGATTATGGGCAGTGGCGAAACGGACATTGCCCTGCCCTCCCGCCCCGCCGCTGGCAGCGAGAAAACGCTCGCCTTCGGTTATTAAATCCGCCAACAGCTCACCGGTCTCGGCATCCTTAATCAAGGAGCCCCGGGGTACCAGGACAATCTTATCGCCCCCCTTGCGGCCGTGGCGTTTCTTACCCATGCCCGCCACCCCGTTTTCCGCCATAAAATGAGAACGGTACTGAAAATCAGTCAGGGAGAGGAGATTACGGCTGGCCTCAAGATAAACGCTGCCGCCATGCCCGCCGTCTCCGCCGTCCGGACCGCCCTTGGGGACAAACTTCTCCCGCCGGAAACTCAAACAGCCGCGGCCGCCGTCACCACCCTTAACAAAAAATTTAGCCTCATCAACAAAGGACATATCTCTCCGCCGCCCATAAAAAAAACCGGATCAGCAGTTTCCCGCCAGCCGTCCGTTAAGGACCGTCCGCCGACAACAGCTGTCCGGTAAATTAACCCTGCAAACAGGATTTTTTAATTTGTTTCCGCCGGATATATGCTTACCCGCTTACGATTACGGCCAAAATCTTCAAAGGTTACCACCCCGTCAATCTTAGCGAACAAGGTATAATCACGCCCGCAGCCCACATTGGTGCCAGGATGGATCTTGGTTCCCAACTGCCGAACCAGAATATTACCAGCCTTAACAATCTGACCGCCAAAACGTTTGACTCCGCGCCGTTGTCCCTGACTATCGCGGCCGTTCCTTGAGCTGCCGCCTGCCTTTTTATGTGCCATGCTGAAACCTCTATTTTCTTAATTTGGTGTAACTGCTTAGCTGCATCTCAGGCACATCCAAGCAGTTACGATTCATCCAGGCGCTGTCAGGCCTGAATTTCCTGAATCTCAAGACTGGTGAAATACTGCCGATGGCCCTTCATAACCTGATAGCCCTTACGTTTCTTCTTCTTAAAGACCAGAACCTTCTTTTCGCGATCCTGTTCAATTATCCTGGCATTAACCCTGGCCCCCTCAACAACGGGTTGACCAATCTTGATATTTTCACCGTCAACAACCAGCAGAACGTCCTCAATAACAATGGAATCGCCGACATTACCGCTTAATTTTTCCACCCGCAGACGCTCCCCGGCCTCTACCTGATACTGCTTACCGCCAGTACGAATAATCGCGTACATAATTACCTCCAATTTATATTACTCACCGCTGTCATCAACTTCACTCCAACGGCCACATTAGCTCAAGAAACAGAATTACTTACCATATCCATTATTTTTGTCAAGTAAAAGCAACAGAGAGGCAGTACAATTCGCAATTATTTATATCAGCTCCCCCACGCCGGGGCGTAGGCAATACGCCCCTACGTTCGTGCCTTTTGTATGGCCGGGAAACCGCTTTTACCGTTATCAGATCCCCAGATAATAGCGTACTTTTCCACCGCCAGATGGCTGTCCGGTTCAATAATTATCTGGATCTGCAAATCATCCTCTATCTCATGGATGGTTGAGGCCTCATCCTTAAGCATCATGGCCGCAACCCTGGGGTTGACCTTAATAGTGACTCGAACTGCTCCCGGCAGTCGGCTCTTGGCAATTTTTCTGAAAATTTCATAGGCCACGGTACGGCGTGATTTAACCCAGCCGTTGCCGGCACAGCAATTACACGGTTCACACATAATCTGGACAATATCCTCCCGGCTCCGCTTGCGGGTCATCTGTACCAGGCCAAATTCAGATACTTTTAAGACGTTAACCCGGCATTTATCACGTTTAACCGCCTCCTGCAGAATTCTTACCACCTCTTCCCGGTGGGTCTCCTGCTCCATGTCGATAAAATCGACAATAATTATGCCGCCGATATTCTTAAGACGCATCTGATAGGCGATTTCCTTGGCCGCCTCCATATTGGTTTTGTAAATAGTATCCTCCAGGTCGCGCTTCCCCACATAACGGCCGGTATTAACATCCACCACGGTTAAGGCCTCGGTGTTTTCAATAATTATATAACCGCCGCAGCGCAGCCAGACCTTTTTGTTCAAGACCCGGCTGATGTCCGTCCCAATCCCATAGGCATCAAAAACCGGAATATTTTCAGCAAAATGATGCACCTTGTTCAAGAGACGGGGGGCAAAGTTCTGCACAAATTGCCAGACCCGCTCATAGGTCGCCTTGTCATCCACCACCACCCGGTCGACACTCGGTGAAAAGACATCCCGCACCACCCGCAGGGTAGTATCCAGATCTTTATAGAGCAGATATGGGGCCTTATGAACAGCGGCGGAGTCCTGAATTTCCATCCACAGGTTCAGCAAAAATTCCATATCGGCTTCCAAGAGGGCATGAGTGGCATTCTCGCCCACTGTCCGCAGAATAAAACCGGTATCTGCCGGCCGGAGATTCTCGATAATCTCCTTCAACCGCCCCCTGGTTTTTTCATCCTCAATCTTGCGGGAAATGCCGATATGATCAGTCATGGGCATAAAGACAAGATTGCGGCCCGGCAGGGTTATATTACAGGTCAGCCGCGCCCCCTTGCTGCCAATGGGCTCCTTACTGATCTGAACGAGAAGCTCCTGTCCCTCCACGAGGAGATCATCAATATTCATTCCCGGTTCACGCTTGGAAAGCGATTCCGGCGGCATCTGATCGTCATCGTGATTGTGGCCGTTACCGTTAGCGAAATTATCCACCTGCTGGGCCCCGATATTGACATCATCCACATAGAGAAAGCCATTACGTTCCAGACCGATATCCACAAAGGCGGCCTGCATACCGGGCAGTACCCTGGATACCCGGCCATAATATATATTACCTGCCAGCCCGCGCTCCGAGGGGCGCTCAAGATAAAACTCCACCAGCTCACCATGCTCCAGCAGAGCGATTCTAACCTCGTATGAAGTCGCGTTAATAATCAGATCAGTAGCCATTACCATCGTCCTCCCGCCAGGCAAGTTTTACGGCCCGCACCGGCGTATCGTTATCGTTTAACCCCAGCAGGGCCTGAACAAATTCCAGGGGTTTAATCCCGGCCTTACTGATCTCGCTGACCATAGTGAGCGCCAGGACAGAGGTATCAAGCACCTCTATCTCCCGCACCAATGGCCTGGCGTCTATCTCCTTTTTTCTCCCCTTGCGTATAACGGAGAGAGGAAATTTCTCGACCCGCAGAAATTTATCTATTTTATCACCCACAATCTCAACCGGCAGGACAATCCGGTAATCAGTAACAATTTTAAGGGGCTGCCCCTTGCCGGTGAGTTTAATCTTCAGAACATTAAAGCCCTGAGGCATCTCATCATTCATTCTTTTAAGCCAGCCATCGAGGTCAGACAAGGGGGTCTGCAGCTCGGCGGTAAAATATTCCGCCAGACTCTCCATCCCCAGGGGGAGAGCGGGACTGAAGGAAATCCGGGGCGAGGGATTAAAGCCCCGCGAAAATTTCACCGGCAATCCGGCCCGCTCCACCGCTCTGAACAGGGTCTGGAGAAACTCAAGATGACCGACAAACCGGGCCAGGCCCCGTTTCTCGTAAGTAAAACGATAATGATACGCCCCTTGCGGCTGGCTGACGGCCCTGGTGCCAAAGCTGCGGGGCACCTCAGCACGGGCCGCCGCGGCATCATAAACCACCGGCTTAACTTTTTTAAAATCACAGAGGCCGCAGCCCTGGCAGCCGTGCACCCGGCAGTCCGGGGTATAGGCCTCTTCCCTGGCTTTGGCAAGTTCCCTGATCTGAAAATCAGACTCCAGGCCGCAGTCAATGTGATCCCAGGGCAGCACCTCATCCAACTCCCGACGGCGCAGATAGTCGTTTAGATCAATTCCCAGCTCAACGGCTGCCTCCTGCCAGCGGGGCAGATTAAAGTACTCAGACCAGGCGTCAAGACGGGCTCCAGCCCGCCAGGCCTTCTCAATGAGGGGGGCCAGACGCCGGTCACCCCTGGAAAAAACGCCCTCTAAAAAACTATTCCGGGGGTCATTCCACTTTAGTTTAGCCCCCTTGGGCATGGCCCTTTTCAGGCGGTCAATATAGTCATAGGCCGTGTCCGTGTCCAATTGCGGTTCCCATTGAAAGGGCGTGTGTGGCTTGGGAACAAAGGTACCGATACTGACGTTTATCGTCCGGCCTTTGCCGCCCGCCGCCCGCAGAGCCCGGACGGTCAGGGCCGGAATAGCGTCTATGTCCTCCCTGGTCTCCATGGGCAGGCCAAACATGAAATAGAGCTTAATCAACTTCCAGCCCAGCTCAAAGGCGGTACTTACGGTTTTCAGTAAATCAGCCTCGGTAATCCCCTTATTAATTACCCGCCGCAGGCGGTCGGTTCCAGCCTCCGGGGCAATGGTAAATCCACTCTTCCGCACCCTCTTGACCTGCTCCATAATCTCCGGAGTCAAGGTTCCCACCCGCATGGAGGGCATTGAGACCGAGATGTGACGGGCGGCAAACTCATCCATCAAACGCACCAGAAGCGGGGCCAGGCAGGAATAATCGCCCGTACTTAAAGAGAGGAGAGCCAATTCGTCAAAACCACCGTTCCTTATACCATCTACAGCCAGTTCCATGACCCGTTCCGGGGCCAGCTCCCGCACCGGCCGATAAATCACCCCGGCCTGGCAGAAACGGCAGCCCCTGGTACAGCCGCGGGCCAGCTCCAGCCCCAGCCGGTCATGGACGATACGGGCCAGAGGCACCAATGGCCGCTCAATGGCGGGCTGGGCGTTTAGATCTGCCACCACCGTCCGCCGCACTCGAGCCGGGCGCCCGTTTAATGGCCTGATCTCGGTTAATTGGCCTTTAGAGCCATATTGCGGTTCAAAATAAGAGGGGACATAGACTCCCTCAATCCGGCTCAAAGAGTCCAGAATTGCCGCCCTTCCCCTGCCCTGCTCCCGACCGGCGGCGATACAACGGGCAATGCTCAGCACCGCCTCCTCGCCGTCGCCAAGCAGAATGGCATCAAAAAATCGGCCACAGGCTCAGGGTGAAAGGCACAGGGGCCGCCGCCGACAATCAGCGGCTGAGAATCATCACGCTCCCGGCTGTAGAAAGGAATAGCGGCCAAGTCGAGAATGGTGAGAATATTGGTGTAACATAACTCGTAGGGCAGGGTTATACCCAGCATGTCAAAGTCAGACAGAGGCCGTTTACTCTCCAGGCTGAAAAGAGGCAGACCGCGCTCCCGCAGCAGACGCTCCATATCAATATCAGGGGCATAAACCCGTTCCGCCAGGAAATCATCTTCCTGATTCAGGATATTATAGATGATCTTCAGGCCCTGATGGCTCATCCCGATTTAATAGAGGTCGGGAAAGGCCAGGGCAACCCGCAGACGCACGCCCTGCCAGTCCTTGTTGATCACATTATGTTCATTACCAAGATAACGACTGGGACGCTTGATAAGGGGGAGTATTTCTTCAATATTCAATGCAGGTTGATCCTTTTGTAATTATTGGGAATCTTAATTCTGAAGCGCTCTTTCCGTAACTTTTTTACGACTGACGGATTTTTAATTTTGAGATTAAAAACCTGGTGCCCGCCCAGCCGCATCCTGACCTCATCCGGCAACCGGCATGAGTTCCGGCGGCCAATAGCACGGGAGTTATATTCGTAATAAACATCAAGGGTTTTATAGCCTGGAGCCGTGGCGAGATAGCGTTGTACCTGCCCGCGGGCTGGAGAAAATAAAATTTTGGTGCGCACCCTGCCGTCCAGCGCCGATCCCAGCCAATAATTGCCGCCGCCCGCCTCCTCAACGGTCAACTGACGTTCAGCAAGACGCGGCCGGCCCAGGAGCCAGCAGGACACCTCAGCGGCCAGGACAGGCGGGATATATTTCTGCCCTGTAATGGTGCCGCCATAGGCCAGTTGACTCTGCACCACGATATAATCATAACGCCGGCCGTTGGTAGTCAGTATATTTGCCGTAAGCCCGAGGGGAGTGAGGCCGTCAAAGCGCAGATAACCCGGGGCGTAAGTCAGGAGATAGCCATCAACATCAGGCAGGTTCAGAGCCGGAATATCAAGGCTGACCTCGGCATCAACCCCGACCGGACATTTTTGCTGTTGATCTCGAAAGGCAGTTCGCACCTCATCCGCCTGCCGCCCCCTGACCAGCGGCCCATGAGGCAAGGTGGCACAGGCACCAAGGGTGAAGAGCACTGCCAGACAGCAGATAAGACCGATATTTTTCAAAGCCGGCCGGGGAATAGTTACGAAGCTGAAACAGTTAATCACAATCATAAACGTTCCAGTTCCTTAATTTTAGTTCGCAAACGTTTCTTATCCTTTAATGTTCGGGCCGCTTTCATGGATTTATGATAATTTTCAAGAGCCTCATTATTCAGCCCCATGGCTCTCAGGACATCACCAAGGTGTTCATGAATGGTGGGGTCATCGCCCTGCTCAGTCAAGGCCTTCTTCAATTCCAGCCTCGCCTTCTCATTCTCACCAAGTTTAAAATACACCCAGCCCAGACTGTCACGGATATAACCGTCATCAGGACGGGCCGCCAGCGCCTTTTTGATATAATCCAGGGCCTTTTGAAGATGAACTCCCCTGTCAGCCCAGGTATAGCCCACATAGTTCAAGGCCATGACATTATCCGCTTCCAGGCTTAAAGAACTCAACATTTGCCGCAGAGCAGCATCCCCGTGACCGCAGCGATCCAGAAACAGGGCGTATTTGCGCCGAGCCTCGGCCGAATCAGGAAAAACCCGTATAACCTCCTTAAAGGTCTCAACTGCCTTGGCCGTCTGTCCTGCCTCCTCATAGAGTATGGCCAGGGTAAAATAAAAACTTTCCTGATCCCGCTTACGGCCAATAACCCCTTTAAGCAGATTAATGGCCGCTTTATAATCCTTTTCGTCAGCGTAAATCCTGGCCAGCATGAAGACCGACTCACTGTAGCTGTCGGCGTCGACATCCACCGTTAGCAGCAACTTTTTAGCGGCCTTGACATCACCATTTTCGTAATAGGCCAGAGCCAGGAGAAAACGGGCGTTATCAAAGTTTTTATCCCTTTTCAGCATGGCCTTGAAAAGTTTAATTGCCGCCGGATAGTCCTCGGCCCGCAGATAAACCCGGCCCATGGTAAAATCAATAGTAGCGGGATCAGCAGCCAGATCCCGCTCCTCTTTAAGTATCTTTAAGGCCTCTTTAAATCTTTTCTCTCCAATATATATACCAACGAGACGCCCCAGGGCCTCGTTATTAACGCCGTTTGCCCGCCGCAATATCTTCCGGTAGAGCGCGATGGCGGCCACCTTATGATTAGAGCGCTCATAAAAAGCCGCCGCCTCCAGAGCCAGGGGCGGTAACCAGTTTATTTTCAGAACCCGCTTATAGGCGGCTCTGGCCTTAGCAAAATAATGGGTCTGCCGGTAAAGACGGGCCAGATAATAATAACCGGCAAAGGAATCAGGGACAATCCGTACCATACGTTCCAGAACATTACGGGCCTTTGGATAGTCCCTTTGCCGCAGATAGACCTTGCCCAGTTTGAGCATTATATCGCTGTTGGCAGGAGCATACTCCAGGGCTTGAAGATAAATACCCTCGGCCTTGTCCAAATCACCCATGGAGGCATAGAGATCGGCAAGAAAAACCCGCAACCCTGCATTATGGGGTTGAGCGGCAATCAGTTTTGCCATCCAGCTTACGGCCTGCTTTGTTTTACCCATACGCAGCAGGAGGGCTGACAGGCGGCGAACAAGATAATCGGAATCAGGATCACAGACGATGGCCTTTTCGTAGGCCGCCTGAGCCTCATCGTCGTGGCCGTCTAATTCGGCACTTCGAGCCCAGAGAAAATAAAAATACGAGCAGTTATGATCAACCTCTTCGGCCGGCTCCCGCACCTTGTTATAAGAGGTAAGATTACTCACCCGCATGTTATGCGGGGCACAGGAGAGAAGCAGCAGACCGCAAAAGATAAGAACTATATAATTTCTCATTCCACATTCCGCCTTTTAAAATTAAGGGCCTGTAAACAATATGCTCCTAAGCGGAGGGCAAAATCCCCTTAACCGCCTGCCAGATTCTCAGGCGCACCGCGTTAAGGTCTCCGGTTCCAGGCAAACGCCTGATATAATCACCGCGAAGCTCCGCAAAGACTGCCGCCACCTTAGTCAGATAATCCTCCTGCTCAAAATCATTGGGGGTCTCCCCCCGCCCCTGGCGAATACGGGCAACCGACAGACTGGGCGGCACCTCAAGAATCAAAGCCAGATCAGGAGACGGGGCAAAATCGTTGCGGCGCAGAATATCGTCAGGATCCAGGCCGTTCGCCCCTTGATAGGCGGCAGTGGAAAGAAAATAACGGTCGGTGAGTACAATTTTACCACTTTCAAGGGCCGGATTTATCACCTCCGCCACATGCTGGCGCCGATCGGCAATAAAAAGTTCCAGCTCCTCTTCATGGCTGACCGCCTCCCGGTGACTGTAAAGTTCTCTTATCCGCCGGCCGTAGGACGAATCGGTGGGCTCACGGGTCAGCAGAACCTCAAAACCTTCCCCCCGCAGGGTCTCGGCCAGTAATTCTATCTGAGTTGATTTACCGCTGCCGTCAATACCCTCAAAGGCAATTAGACGCCCCTGACGGACGGGAGAAGAGGGCAGAGAGCGCTCCGCCCCGTATTGCCGACGATTTTCGGCGATCATGGCCGCCATCTCCACCGCCGCCTTAAGGCTGACGGGACTGGCCAGCCCCTTACCGGCTATATCATAAGCCGTACCGTGGTCCACCGAGGTGCGGACATGGGGCAGTCCGATGGTAACATTAACTCCATCGGCAAAATGCAGGAGTTTAAAGGGAATGAGTCCCTGATCGTGATACATGCAGACCACCAGATCAAAATCTCCGGCCGCGGCTTTGTTAAATATAGTGTCAGGGGGAAAGGGGCCCTCCACCTGCCAGCCCATGGCCTGGGCCCGGGCAATGGCCGGGGCAATTATCCGCTCTTCCTCATCGCCGAACATACCGCCTTCCCCGGCATGAGGATTGAGGGCCGCCACTGCCAGTCTGGGGTTCTGGACGGCAAAATCACGGCGTAATGAGCGAGCGCTCAAATCAATTAACTCAACAATTGCCTCAGTAGTCAAAGACATGGCCACCGAGGCCAGACTTTGATGAATGGTGGTCAGGGTCACCTTTAATGATTTTCCGGCCATCATCATGGCAAATTGTTCTGTTTTAAAGAGATGGGCCAGCATCTCGGTATGGCCGGGATAATCGTAACCCGCCTCATGGAGAGCGGCTTTGGTAATGGGACAGGTGGCCATGGCGGTTAGACGTCCTTCCTGCAGGAGGCGGGCCGCCGCCTTGATATAGGCGGCCATGGCCAGACCAGTCTGCCGGTTGGGACAACCATAGCGCAGTTGCCGGTGGTTCAGGACGGCATCGGCATCAACATCCGCCACCTGGTAAACATTTATCGAACCCGGCCGCAGGGGTTGACCGGGCTGCCAGCTGCAGACTGCGGCGGGCAGATCAAGGAGGCGGGCGGTGGAAATCAACACCTCACAATCGCCGATTATTACCGCTTCGGGGCCTTCATCGGCGGCCTGCCGGAGATATTTAAGAGCCACCTCCGGCCCGATCCCCACCGGGCAGCCCATGGTAATGCCGATTAAGGGGGTATTCGCAATAGCCATTACCTCTCGCCCCTTTGCTTATCTTGCACGTCACACCTCATTTAAACAATCAACGTAACTATCTAAGGCAAGGCCAAAAAACTACCAGGAACTTTAAATCGTAACTTATAGCTGCGCCCAATCACCAAAAGCCTCAAGCCGTAAAGGCATGAGGAATTAACTCGATTAAGGCCTTGCCGCCCTTAGGCAGGAGAATGGCAACCACATCAAAACGTATCGCCACCTCCTTAATCTGGTGTTTAGCCATGTAAAACCTGGCGGTCTGAATGATCTGCCGCTGTTTGCGGACATCCACTGCCGCTGCCGGTACCCCGTAAGCCAAGGTGGAACGGGTCTTGACCTCTACAAAGATCAGGAACTCCCGCTGCCGGGCAATTATATCTATTTCACCGCCCCGAAAACGAAAATTACGCTCTATTATGCGGTAACCTGATTTCTGTAAATACAGACTGGCCAGCCGTTCACCCTCACGGCCCAGACTGAGACGATCACCGCTCATGGCTTAGGATCAGGGCCTGATGCAAAAAACTCCTTAACCCCGGCAAAACTCCGGCGATGCAGGGGACAGGGCCCCTCAGCGGCCAGAACCCGGCGATGCTCGGCGGTGGGATAGCCCTTATTTTTACAAAAATTATATTGAGGATATTGCCGATGACATTGAACCATTATTTCATCTCTGGTTACCTTGGCAATAATGGAAGCAGCCGCGATGGAGGCACTGCGGGAATCCCCCTTGACGAGGGCTTGTTGAGAGACAGCAACCGGAACCGGAAACTTACCATCAACCAGGATGAAATCGGGCGGCACAATCAGAGCTTCAAGAGAGTTCTTCATGGCCAGCAGTGAGGCCTGCAGAATATTGATCCGGTCTATAACGGTCTCAGGAATAATACTGATCCCAATGGACACAGCCATATCACGCAGAACATCACAGAGGTGGTTCCGCGTTTTAGCCGTTAATTTTTTGGAGTCATTAAACTGCTGATAATCACAGTCAACCGGCAAAATAACACTTGCCGCGACCACAGGCCCGGCCAGAGGGCCGCGTCCGGCCTCATCGGTACCGGCAATGGCCTTAAAACCCCGGCGAACCAAGTCGCGCTCAAAGGAAAAACGATCAGTTTCCCGCGGGAGAGGGAATAAGCTCTGCTGAACAGGCGTGCCATCCCCCCCCCTCATAACCTTATATATTACGGTCTTTAATCCGGGCCGCCTTGCCGCGCAGCTCACGAAGATAATAAAGTTTAGAGCGTCGTACCCGTCCCTGATTATCAACCTCTATCTTATCTATTTTGGGGGAATGAAAAGGAAATGATTTTTCAACACCAACCCCGTGCGACATCTTGCGAACGGTGAAAGAGGCCCCCATCATGCCCCGGCGTTGAGCAATTACCACGCCTTTGAAGATCTGAATTCTTTCCTTGGCGCCCTCTATAATTCTTAAATGAACACTGACGGTATCTCCAGGACGAAACTCCGGAATATCATAGCGCATATTTTCTCTTGCCATTTGTTCAAGTACTGTTGCCATCTTTACCACCCTTATATTTATAGATTGAATGCAGTTGAAAAACTTTCCAAAAACTCAGAACCGTAACTGCTTAGATATGCTTCAGCTCGGAATACAGCTAAACAGTTACAAAAATTACGCATCGGCCAGCAGACGATCCAGGATAATGGAGACGGCTGAACGTACCGAGAGATGATTATAGCCCTTGCCGCCCAGGGGCGGTAAGACATCATCAACCTGGGCCATAATCTCCGGTGCCAGCCCCCAGCCGGTGCCAAAGAGCAAAAGCGTCCGCTCTCCGGCCGCGAGGCGCTGCCTGACCTGTTTATAGCTCATGGTTGCCGCGCCTGAGGCAGCCGTGGTCGCCATGACATGATAACGCCCGCCACGGCTCCCGGCCTCCTTGAAAAGGCTCTCTAAACTGTCGACCACCACCACCTTGGCCAGAGCCTGACCCCGGTCAGGATTATAAACGGCCCCAAAGCCCTGCCGCCAGTGTTCTATAATCTCCATGGCGAGACGTTGCTGATCTTCATAGGGGGTAACCACATAATAAGTTCCCACCCCATAGGTTGCCGAAGCCCGGGCAATATCATGGAGATCAAGATTGGTTATTGCCGAGCCGATAATCTCTTTATTTTTATTACAGACTGGGTAATGCACCAGAGCCACGTCGAGTTTAACCGCGGCCGTCTCAGCCCGCAGACCGTCAGTCTCAACACCCTCGGACTTTAAATCTTTTAATTCATCGGCACTGAAGCGCGCCCCGGCCAGTAAATCAGGCCGCCGCGCCCTTGTCCGCTTAACCGACTGAGCCAGACGCCAACGCCTGATGGCCTGATGATCGCCGGACATCAAGACCTCGGGAACCTCATGACCGGCAAAAACCCGCGGCCGGGTAAACTGCGGATGCTTAAGCAACCCGCGACTGAAGGAATCCCGGCCGGCAGAATCCACACATCCCAGCACACCGGGCAATAAACGACTTATGGAATCAATAAGTACCATGGCCGGCAGCTCACCGCCGGTAAGAACATAATCGCCGATGGACACCTCATCATCAATATAATCTGTTAGTCGGTCGTCTATTCCTTCATAACGACCGCAAATAAAAATCAAATGCTTATATGCAGCCAGTTCAGCGGCCAAGGACTGATTATACGGCCGCCCCTGGGGACTAAGTAACACCACATGACCGCCGGCCTGTTCAGCGTTTACCGCCTGTAGAGCTGCGGCAACGGGCTCCGGCTTCATTACCATGCCCTCACCGCCGCCAAAGGGCCGATCATCGGTCATGGCATGCCTGTCAAAGGCAAAATCCCGGATATTATGGCTGTTAATCTCCAGAATACCAGCCGCCCTGGCCCGTCTGATAATACCCTCATTAAGGGGGGATTTCAGCAGATCCGGGAATATAGTCAGAATATCAAACCGCATCAGGAAAGATTAATTTCCAGCAGACCTGGCGGTGGATCAATGACCAAAACCCCGGCCTCCTTATCAAGGCTGACCATAATCTCATTAATGGCCGGCACCAGATACTCATTGCTGCCATTGGTGATAATTAGAACATCATGAGCGCCGGTGGCCAGTAAGGACTGTACCCGCCCCAGTCTCCGACCGGCAGCGGTTTCAACCTCCAGGCCCTCCATTTCATGCCAGTAGAACTCGTCATCGCCAAGCTCCGGCAGTGATTCTTCATCACCCCAGACTTCACTGCCGATCAGTTCCTCAGCCATATTACGGTCTACAATCCCCGTCAGCTGCATAATTACCAGACGACCTTGAGGGCGAATCCTCTCGAGCTTGAGAATATGCCCATCACCACCATGACGCAACTCAATCTCGGTTAGAGCCAGCAGATCTTCCGCTACTCCGGAAAAAGGCAAAACTTTAATTTCACCTTTTATGCCGTGGGCCTTAACTATCTTACCCAACTCTATGCGTGTGGTCATGAGGCTCTCCCGCTATCGATAGATAGACAGAAGCTATTCAATAATCTCAAGACGAGCCCGTTTATCCACTTTTCGAGCCGAAGCACTGAGCAATGTACGAATGGCTCTCGCCGTGCGCCCCTGTTTACCGATAACCTTGCCCAGATCATCCTGAGCGACCCGCAATTCCTCAAGAATCGTGCCGTCAGTATCGACCTCATCGCCCCGCACCTCTTCGGGATTATCGACCAGGGCTCTGGCAATAAAACCAACTAATTCCTTCATAACAAAAAGCAGAGAAAGAAATTACTCGGCCGCTGCCGGGGCCGGATGGGCCTTAAACAGACTCTTCACCGTGGTGGTGGGCAAAGCCCCCTTGGCTATCCAGGAGGCAACTTTATCGTACTGAATATTAACGGCAGCCGGGGATTTAAGAGGATCATAGGTGCCGACAATTTCCAGAAACTTACCGTTACGACTGGCCTCGGAATTCTGTACGACAATTCTATAAAAGGGTTTCTTCTTGCGGCCCAGCCGACTCAATCTGATTCTTACTGCCATTACATTCTCTCCATTTATATATTAATTGGTGGTAACTGCTAAACTCAGCGGAAAAGCCCTTTGGGCCGTTTGCGCCTCTTTTTACCGAGCCTGCCGGCCACGCCCCCTATTTTAGGGCCCCGCATCTTGCGCATCATCTTCAGCATCTCGCTGTAACTCTTTAATACCTTATTGACATCCTGCACCGTGGTACCGGAACCAGCCGCAATACGTTTGCGGCGGCTGGCGTTAATAATCTGATAACGACGGCGTTCTTTGTCAGTCATGGAGTTGATAATCGCCTCCACCTTGCCAAGTTCCCGTTCGTCCGGTTTGGGCATATCCTTCATCTTTTTGAGCTTGTTAATCCCCGGAATCATGCCCATAATCTGTTCCAGACTGCCCATCTTCTTGATCTGCTGAATCTGATCCCGGAAATCACCGAGGGTAAAGGCATCCTTCTGCAGCTTTTTGGCCAGCTTGGCCGCCTCGTTCTTATCGACAACCTCCTCGGCCTTTTCAATCAGGGAGAGGACATCTCCCATGCCCAGGATACGGGAGGCGAGACGGTCAGGATGAAAGACGTCAAGGGCCTCCAGGCCCTCACCGGTACCAACAAATTTTATGGGGCAGCTGGTTACCTTTTTGATGGACAGGGCCGCACCGCCCCTGGCATCACCCTCCATCTTGGAGAGAATAACGCCGCTGATATTCAGCTGCTGATGAAACTGCTCGGCAACACTGACCGCGTCCTGGCCGGTCATGGCATCGGCCACCAGCATAATCTCCGCCGGCTGCACCGCTTCCTTGATCCGCACCAGCTCTGCCATCAATTTTTCATCGACATGCAGACGGCCGGCGGTATCAATAATTACCGTGTCATAATTCTCATGCCGGGCAACCAGCACCGCGTTACGGCTTATATCCACCGGATCCTGCTCGGTTTTAGAGGGATGCACCGGCACTTCAATGCTCTCACCAAGTACCCGCAGCTGTTCGATGGCTGCCGGTCGATAGACATCCGCCGGAGTCAGATAGGGACGTCGTCCCTTTTTCTTAAGGAGTTTGGCAAGCTTGGCGGAGGAGGTCGTCTTGCCGGAACCCTGCAGACCGACCATCAGAATAATTGCCGGCGAGGAACCGCCGAGCTGAAGATCAACAGCTTCACCGCCGAGCAGGTCTATCAGGGCCTCATGGACAATCCCGATGACCTGCTGCCCCGGTGACAGACTCCGCAGTACCTCCTGCCCCACCGCCTTCTCGGTCAGAGAGGCGATGAACTCCTTAACCACCTTGAAGTTTACATCAGCCTCCAGCAAGGCCAGACGCACCTCACGCAGGGCATCTTTTATATTATCTTCAGAAAGTTTGCCGTGTCCGCGGAGATTTTTAAAGACCCCTTCTAAGCGGTCGGAGAGATTATCAAACATTATTTTCTATTAACTATTCAACGTGATGTATAAAAACAGACAATACCACAAGGTTGATTTCGAAACATCCAGCAAAATTGCAGAATTTTCTAAAATACCTTTGTTCGGAGGATTTGTCAAGCCTCAAACAGGGCAGGCAAATCCCGCCGACAATTACGCAGGCCTTCGAGACTGTCAATCTGGCAGCAGACACAGTCCCCCCCCTTAGGCAATATACGTCTCATCAGGCCGCTGAGTACCTTTTTAGGGCCTACTTCGATGAAGGTTTTAACTCCCTTGGCCCGCAGGGCATTAATTATATCGAGCCAGCGCACCATGGACACCACCTGACGGGCCATTATCGCCCTGATCTCATCGGGGTCGGCGGCTTCGGCGGCCGTGACATTAAACAAGACCGGCGTCTTAGGCTTCCGCAACGTTGCAGCCCTTAATATCTTCTCGAATTCCGGCACCGCCGCCGCCATCAACGGACTATGATTGGCAATACTGACCGGCAGAGGAATTGCCTTGCCACCCTGCTCAACGGCCAGCTCCCCGGCTCTGCGCACCGCCGCCGCCGTCCCGGAGACCACAATCTGCCGGCTGGAGTTATAATTACCGATACTGATTTCCGAGAGACAATCCATTTGAGATAGAATTGCCTCCACCGTCTCGATATCAAGGCCAAGAACGGCCAGCATACCGCCTGGATTTTCGGCACCAGCCGCCGCCATTATCCGGCCCCTGTCGCTCACCAGTCGGATAGCATCCTCGGCGCTCAAAGCCCCGGCCGCCCACAGGGCGGAATATTCCCCCAATGAATGACCGGCAAAATAATCGGCCCGCAGCCCGGCCTTGCTGACCGCCTGCCAGCAGACCATATTGACTGCCGTCATCGCCGGCTGCAGATTCTCCGCCCTGGTTAACTCATCCATGGGGCCGTTGAAACATAAATCAACGATGGGCAGGCCGCTGACCTCCTGAGCCATAGTCATAATCTTCATTGCCGCGCTATCATTTTCGGCTAACTCCCGCCCCATACCAACATATTGTGAGCCTTGACCGGGAAAGATAACCGCTGTTTTTGTCTTGTTCATATTTTTCCTTTAATTCATGTAACTCTCAGCGAGGGCTGTAAATTACCCTCAAGCCGTTCATGGGGGCGCTTACTTTGTATCTTTGTGCCTCCCGCTTATAAACTGCTCCAGAATAAGTATCGTTACCCCAATGGTTATCGCCGAATCCGCCAGGTTAAAGGCCGGCCAGTGATGGGCGTGATAATAAAAATCCAGAAAATCCACCACCGCCCCCTGGCGCAGACGATCAATGAGATTACCGGCCGCTCCCCCGGCAATGAGCGCAACGGCCCAGGAGACGGCCCTGCTCTGGCCCCGCAAACGGCGCAGAGCAATAATCATTACCAGCAGGGCGATAAGCGCGGTAGCGACAAAAAACACCTGCCGCCATATACCATGCTGACCATTCAAAAAACCGAAGGCCGCCCCGCTGTTGGTAAGATAGGTCAGGTTAAAGAGTCCAGGAATAACCTCACGGCTCTCAAAGAGGGTGAAGGTCTTGGCAATCCAGACCTTAGTCGCCTGATCAAGGGCGACTACCATGATGATAATCAGATATGGCATCAAGCGCCTTCCAGCTCAAGCATAACCCTGGTGCAGCGCTCACAGATGGTGGGATGAAGCGAATTTTCACCCACGCTGATACTGCGAGTCCAGCAGCGCTCGCATTTCTGACCGGCGGCTGGAGAGACCAGTACCCGCAGGCCGTCAAGTTCGGTGCTTTCATAGACCTCACCATCGCTGATTTCGCCGAACTCAAGTTGAGAGACAATGGCAATATCCTCTAACAGCTGCCGTTTATCGGCAAGGAACCCGGCCAATTCACCGCTGGCGGAGATGGTCACCATGGCCTCTAAGGAATGGCCGATAACCTTGTTGACCCTGGCAATCTCAAGGGCCCTGGTCAACTCCCGGCGGATCAGAATCAGGCGCTCCCATTTTTCGTCCAATTCCGGCTGCCGATATTCCGGCCGCGGGGCCGGGAAGGCAGCCATCGCCGGGTCTTGCTCCCGCTCCGGATCAGGCGGCAGATAGCCCCAGGCCTCGGCCACGGTAAAGGCCAGTACCGGGGCCATCAAACGCAGCAGGCCCTCTGTCAGTTCATAAAGCACGGTCTGGGCCGCCCGCCGTTCCTGAGAGCTGCCCGCCGCGGTATAAAGACGATCCTTGATAATATCGAGATAAAAGGAGCTCATGGTCACGGCGCAGAAATTCTGCAGCCCATGAAAGATAATGTGGAACTCAAAGTCATCATAGGCCTTGACAAAACGCTCCCGCAGCTGCTCAAACTGTGACAGAGCCCAGCGGTCGATTTCCGGTAAATCCGCGTAGGCAACCCGCTGCCGGGGCTCAAAGTCACTTAAATT
>JAJRZN010000239.1 GCA_024275235.1 Deltaproteobacteria bacterium | reverse complement strand
TGATGACTGCCCCGCAGACCAGCCCGGTTAATGTCTTGATTGTTTTCATAATTGTCTCCTTAAATGTAAACTGCACCTTCAGTTATTGAGATTTATGGTGATAGTATAATTGCGCCAGATTACAGGAAGATGAATACCCAAAAAAAATATATTAAGTTATACTCTGATGGTTATTGTTATTTTTAGAGATTATGCTTCTAAGTTAGTTAGCTAAACAGTTACGATTCATAGCTCTGGGTAGTTTTTGGGCCATACCTGAATAGTTGTAAAAAGGAATGTTATGCAAAAGATTATCCTGCTTTTTTCTACATTTTTTCTGTGGTCTTTTTTCCTGTCAGGGGTTGTTTATGCTGGATTGCGGCCTCTTACCAAAATTGAAGCAGTAGACGCCTTACAGGATAAAACCTTCCTGGCCCATAGCCTGAAAGAACAATATAACTACCGTATTTATTACTCCAGAGACGGGCTTTTTACTTTGTATTATCCGACTTCTACTACGACTGCCGTGATTGATTACGGTAAGTGGTCTGTTGATGATAAGGGGAAGTATTGTCTCCATCGAAAAATTCATAAGCATAAGTTCGCAGATTGCGGCAGAATTTATCAGGCAGGGAATACTTTATATCTGTATAATAAAGGGGAACTTAAAGTTACCTTGGAATTTCTAAGTAATGGTAATCATCTTAAGCAGAAATAGACGTAACTTCGGGAAAGCGCAGAATCTGGATGGGGTGCGCTGAATAGTCACGTTTTGTCATGTTGTCTTTGCCTGGTGCCGCGTCAAACCTGACTTTACATTTTATGCCTTTTGTGACATGTAATTGTCCGTGCTTTGTCTAACTCTTGTTGCCAGGTAGAGAAAGACGTTAAGACAACCCCCTCATTCTCACACACCCTGATAAATTCCCTGCTTCGTAGATATTGAAACTCACGCTTACGGGCCGGGCCGTTACCGTCAGGGGTCTGCGCGGCGCTGATACTTGGGTGGCACATCAGTACTGTTCCCGGCTGGGATTGACGGAGCCAGCCGGACATCATGGCGGGAAAGTCCGCTGTGGCGGTTAAAGAATAGAGACCCGCGAAATTGTCGGATAGAAGCAGCCCGGCCTGCCTGCTGTCCCTGGTCAGACCGATTGACAGCATTTTTAACATTAAGGCCTTGATTGGTGCGTCATGTCCTGTCAATAAAGGGTTTATCCGGCGGAGCCATGGCCTCTCGGCTTCAGGATAACGTCTGGCAAGCAGGCGCAGGAGGGGACGGCGGATTCCTGGAAATATATGCACATGTTGATGGCCGTCGATAAAAGCAGGCGGTTTGCCCCAGCAGAACTCAAAACGTTCTAATTGTTGGAGAAACTCCCGTTCAACTAAATCTTGATTTATCCGTCCTGAAAGGCCGCTTATGATCCAGACGGGCAGATTTTTTACTGAAGAATATCCCAAATCCAAGGTTAGATTGAAATGAAAGCCGACATCAATCTTATCTTGCAGGGGTTGCAGTAATTTTGCCTCTGTCGGCCATATTGGAGTACTACTCATGCAGGTCACGGCCGACAACCGCCGGCTGGCGGCCAGTTCTCGAATTCCCGCGCCCACCGTCGGGGTTATGCCATAGTCATCGGCACATAAAACAATCGGTTTCATCTTTTATTGCAGGTCCTGATAAACAATAACAGTTGATCAATCATTTTTGTCCTCTGCCCCGTTATCCTGATATTCATGGCGACGGCCGATAATATAGGATGGACGTTGTTTTACCTCTATAAATATTCGTGCTATGTATTCACCGAGAATGCCGATGGATAGCAGCTGCATGCCGCTCAAGAAGGAAATACCCGCTACCAGGGTCGCCCAGCCGGGTAATTCTACCCCAAAGACTAAGGTCTTTATAACGATATAAAGGCCGTAAACAATAGACAGCATTGAAACCAATGCCCCAAAACCGGAGCAGAATCTCAAGGGCAGATTGGTGAATGATGTAATTCCAGTGATTGCCAGTTCCGTTAAACGCCAGAAATTGAAACCGGACTTGCCTGCTCGGCGATTTTCCACCTGGTAAGTGATGCCGATAGTTTTGAAACCCACCCAGCTGTAAAGACCTTTCATAAAGCGGGTACGTTCCGGTAAAGTACGCAGAACATCCACAACCTTACGGTCCAGCAGTCTGAAGTCGCCGGCATTGGGCTCAATGGGCAGCGCTCCATGAGCCATAAAGGCGTAAAAGTAGTTGCTGCAGCGACGTTTCCAGGCACTTTCATCCTTACGGCTCGCACGGATACCGTATACCATATCGAACCCTTGCCGCCAGTAAGCAAAGAATTCAGGTAGAATATTAATCGGATGCTGAAAATCCGCATCCATTAAAATTACCACGTCACCGCGGGTATGATCTAAACCAGCGGTCAAGGCACTTTCTTTGCCGAAATTACGGGCGAGCTGCAACAGGCGAATCGGGTAATTGGTAGAGAGTTTGACTACGACTTCAGAGGTTTTATCCTGACTGCCGTCATCAATGACCAGAATTTCATGACGCGGTGACAGTTCTGCCAGTTGTTCGCATAATCTGGGGATTAATGCCGTGAGATTATCCTCTTCATTAAAGGCCGGGAGCACACAGCAAATTACCGGTTCAGGCTTGCGCCAGGCTGGCAGCAGGCTGGTGCCAGCCGTTTTGCCGTCGGCCCTGGTATGGACTTTTTGCTGTCCTGTCTGCGGATCAAGCTGCTGGAACTGTCTGTCGCTGATCTTAGAGGTTGTGGCTGGCATTTAACTTACTTTCCTCAAAAAACCCGGCTTTTTTCTTCAAATAAAAGAACATTGCCGATTGTTCCAACCTTGGTGAAATGCCTTAATATCTTATTGGGGATATTGCGTCTGTTTCGTTTCTGTACCGCAAGGAAGTCGCGGGAATTGTTGTTCAACAGTCCGCGGACAACATTAAGGTCATTGGTGTGGTGAGCCTGTCTCCCAACATAAAATTCCGCCGAATAATAGCGGCAAAAAACGTAATACAGCTCACTTCTGGCTGATGGTCGCAATTGCAGGTATTTCCGGGCCACATATTTTTGGGTTATTTTCTTAATCTTTGCGGGCGGAGAAAACATTAGCAGGGATGCCGATAAGGCCGCTATCACCGGCAGGCTGCAGAAAAGCCAGTAGCGGTGCCGGTACGGCATCTCTTTGCCGGAAGATTGGCGTTCTAAACAGCGGTGCCATATCTCTGCCGCGAGGAGCGCGAATGCAGGCAGACCGGTGATGGTATAGGTCCAGAGAATATTGTGGGCCATGGTGAAAAACAGCATTGGCCAGATTGCCCACCAGAATAGATACATGGCCCAGCCGTCTTTATCCGCCAATAACGTCTTTAAAAATTTTAAGCGCCGCGCGGCCCATGTAAGCGCGATTAATGACCACGGCAGGGCTCCGATAAGCCAGTAAAACCAGATTGTGCCAATGGGTGTCTGGTGAGCGTGGCCATATTTATCGCCCTGCCAACCGGGAACCAGGAAACGCTTAAAGTGTTCGCCGACAATAAAATAGTCAATAAATCCCGGGGTGCGGTGTTCAGCCATGATATACCAGGGGGCGGCGATAAAAATCATGAGCACGGAACCTTTAATCCATGGCAGACGGTTCCACAACAGCCGCCATTTACCGCCTTGGCTCCAGCTCCATAAAAAGATGGGGAAAAGAGTCAATACACCGCAAATTGGCCCTTTGGCCAACAGCCCCAATCCCTGGCCGACGAAGAAAATATAGCCCCAGAGCATTTGCCGGCCTTTGTTGGTTTCAACAGTTACCATCCAAAAGGCTGTAAAAGAAAGAGCGGTGGAAAAGGCCAGGCTGGCATCGGTCATTACCGCGCCATTGACAACAAAGAAAAGCGGCATCGATGACAATAAGACCACACTAAGCAGGCTGAAATCCTGGTTGTGGCGTTTTTTCCCCAGGAGCCAGACCATCCACAAGACACTTAAGCCAAGAAACAGCTCAGGCAGACGGACGGCAAAGGCATTGACCCCAAAAACCCCCATACTAACGGCAGACAGCCAGGTTGATAGAGGGGGTTTGGCCCAGAAAGGCACCCCATAATCATATTGAAGAGTCACCCAGTTGCCGGTCTCCAGCATCTTGCGGGCGATTTCTCCGTAGCGTGCTTCAGTGGAATCGGTTATGGGCAGGAGTGCCAGGGATATCAGCCGAGTGGAGAGCAGCAGCAACAGAATATACCACAGGTTACGGCGTAACTTGGCGCTTAGGGAAAAATCCTGCATCTGTCAGTTCCTTATCAAATGCTCAGGATGCCCTTCTTTCGTGTCTTTTTTGCTGAAAGTCAGGTAACTTACTAAAAGCGCAATAGTTGTTAGAAATATAATACTGGTGTTAACTGTTCCCAGGCCGCTGCCTCCATTAGCAATGGGTTGTGACAGATAATCGCCGCATGATGCTCCCAGGGGGCGTGTCAAGATGTAGGCCAGCCAAAATGCCAGGATAGCATTGGTCTTGAAAAGGTAATAGAAGATGGTTATGGCCGCGATTAAGGCGGCGAAAATGAACGCTGATGTCGCGTAGCCCAGCCCTGAACCTTCGGCCATGAGATCACCGCCTGCCGTACCCAGGGCAAAGGTGAATAAAATGGCCGCCCAATAAAACAGCTCGCGTTTTGTAGTGTAAATCGTGTGGATAGAAAGTGTCTTTTCGTTGGTGTACCAGGCGATAAAAGTAGTTATCAGCGCCAGGCCGAATATAATACTTGTTGTCTCCAGGGCAATGCCGAAGTTGTCCACCATATTGTCAGTAATGAGTGTTCCGACAATACTGATGAGAACAACCGTCATCCAGTACATCCAGGGGACATATTTTCTGGCGCGGAGTTGTATAAACAACATAGCGGCCAAGAGGGCGCTCATTATAAAAGAGGTGCCGGTCAGGCCGAGATGTAAATTGATTGAAAGAAAATCGGCCGCGGTTTCGCCAACGGTCGTCGCCATGATTTTGATGATCCAGAAGTAGAGCGTAACTTCCGGAACTTTATTTAACATCCGCATTGCCTCTTTAGGTGTAGGTGTCTTCATGTGTCTTCTTCCCTGGAGATTTTTCATTGGAAAGGGCTGAAAATCACCAATATACACATGTTAGATTACAGAAAGATGAATGGCTGAAAATTATTTTTTATTTTTGTAAGGGAACTGTTTTTGTAAGCGCTCGATAAACCACACTCTTGACTTTATAACATCTCGAAATGTAGGCGTTTCAGGGACGCTCTGCTGTGCGTAATTAAGCACCCCGATAATACCCCTGTATATTGGGCTGCTTAAGTGCGTGCAGCAGGGTGTTCATGGAGTGCTTACCTGTTTTTTATCCCCTTTTGGCAAGGGTCGGCACTAATATCAAGGTGGCGGCGGTTGCTGAAAGCAGCCCGCCAATTACGGTTATCGCAAAGGGCTGGAATATCCGCGAGCCGACGGCCGGATTAACCGCCACCGGGATTAAGGCAAAAACAGTGGTAGCGGCCGTCATTATTATGGGCCGCAGACGAACGGAAACCGCGGTTTGCAGTGCCTCGACCATGCCGCCGCCGGCCGCCGCCCGATGATTGGCATAATCAAGCAGGACGATGGCGTTGTTTACCGCGATACCAATAAGAGTCATAACTCCCATCCCCACCGAGATATCGAGCCCGACCCTGGTTATTACCAACAGTATGATGGCACCGGTTAAGGCTACAGGTACAGTCAGCAGAATGATCAGCGGTTGGTGCCAGGAGTGAAACTGCATGGCCATAATCAGATAGATCAGCATAATGGCGGCCAGGCCAATCAACATAAAGTCCATAACCGTTCGTCTCATTACCTGGTATTGGCCGGTAAAGGCAATGCTGTAGCCGTCGGGCAGAGAGATGGCGGAAAACTTGTGCCGCAGCCGGCCGACGGCGGCAGGAATACTGCCATTCACCTCTGCCAGAATAGTGACCTCGCGCTGCCCGTTCAGGCGGGTAACGGCCGCCGGCAGATGAGTAATGCTGATACCGGCCAGCCGCCCCAGGGGGATACTCTGTCCTGAGGGGGTGGATACGGCGAGTTTCTGCAGTGAGGCAAGTGTTGTTTCAGACGGAGAGCCCGTCTTGATGATAACCTGTACCTGCTGCCGTTGACGTATAATGGTTGTCACTCGCAGTCCGAAGTGGGCAGCCTGAATTGTTTTAAAAACAGCAGCGGGCGTCAGGCCGTAACGGGACAGCTCCATGGGATAGGGATGGACGATGATCTGCGGACTCTTGATCCTGGTGTTGTTAATAATGTTGGAAATGGCCGGATCCCGGGCCATAATTTTCTCGGCCTTAGCCGCCAGTGCCACTAATTCTGGCAGGCCGGGGCCAAAAATCGTTACCCCGAACATAGCCGGCAGACCAGAGAGGCTTTCGTCCATTTTCTCCTGCGTCGGCTGGTGATAGAGAAATGCCACACCGGGGATTTTACTGTATTTACGGCGTAGACCCGCCATTATTTGATCCAGTGTACGTGTTCTTAATGAACGTGGTAAGAGTTTCATGGTAAGTTCGCCGCGGTTGACTCCCTCGATCTGAGAGCCGTGTTCCGGTGAGCCGGTACGCCGGTAGACGGTCTGGATATCTGGTTGAGCGAGGGCCTCGCGTTCAAGTATGTCACCGATACGGTCGCTTTCCTTTAAAGATGTACCCGGCGGCATAACATATTCGATGAGAATCGCGCCTTCATCAATATGAGGCAAAACATTCATCGGACCCAGCCAGGCGGCCAGGCTGCCCAGCCCCAGTGCCAGGATAGTCAGGAGAACAGTTATGCCCCGATGGGCAAAGGTAAAGCGGAGCACCCGCTACAGGACACGGTCGAGCCAGGCGAGCAGCGGCGCCCCCATGGCATGCCGCTGACCGCTGACCCCGGTGCGGCCAAACAGCATTGGTACAAAAGTCAGGGATACAATGAGCGAAGCAAAGAGCGCCACGCTGATTACCAGGCCGAAGGGCCGCACAAAAAGTCCGGCAATACCACCTAAAAATAACAGTGGCGCAAAGGCCGCCACCGTGGTGAAGGTGCCGGAGGCATCCGGTCCGGCGATCTCCGCCGCTCCATTCAGGCTGGCGGCCTGCCGCTCCTTGCCCGATTGCAGGTGGCGGACAACGCTTTCGGCCACAACTATGGCATCATCAACCACCATGCCCACCGCCAGAGTTAAGGCTGAAAGCGTGATCACGTTGAGGGTCTGGCCAAAGGCCCGCATCATTGCCAGCGTTGCCAGCAGGGTGATGGGGATGGCGGCGGTGACGATCAGGGTAGCCCGAAATGTTCCCATGAAAAAAAAGAGTACCGCCGCCGCGAGGAGTGCTCCCATGATCAGGTCATGAAAGAGGGAATCGCGGGCTTCGCTGATGATGTCAGCCTGATCGTAGAACTTGCGGATTCTGGCCCCGGCCGGCAGCAGCGCTTTCAGCCTGGCCAGCTTTTGATCAACGCCGTGAACCACATCGATGGTGTTGGCTGAAGGCTGCTTGAAAACCATGAAGGCAACGGCCGGTAAGCCGTTACCATGCACCTGATAGTGGCGTGGAGCCCGGCCGGGGCTGACCGTCGCTATGTCTCGCAGCAGTACGGATTTGCCTCCGTGGGCCGCCACCGGTACGGCGAGGACATCCTTGATTGTCCGCAGCCGGCTGTCGCCGCGGATGAGGTATTCCCGTGAGCCCCGGTCCAGGAAGCCGGAGGCCGCCACTTGGTTATATTTACGCAGAGTGCCGCTTACGTCGTCGATGGTCAGGTGATTATGTGCCAGAGCTGCTGTTCGGAGCCGCACAATAAAGGCGGCTTCATCACCGCCGATTACCTCTACCCGTGAAACGCCCTGAACATTCATCAAACGGCTGGCCAGATCTATCCGCACCGTTGTGCGTAAATCCACCGGGCTGCCTCCCCCATAAACCACGTAGCCGGCGACTTCCTGTAATGTGGTTCCAATGCTCTCCAGGCGCGGTCTGACCCCGGCCGGTAGAAAGCTCTGTACGGTACCGATTTCGGCCTGGACAAGTTGGCGGGCATCCGTCAATCGGGTGCCCCAGTCAAATTGAGCCGTAACCTGCGAGACCCCCTCAATGGAGGTGGACGATAGGCGCTGGACACCTGGAATGCCGCGGAGACGATCCTCGATGGGGCGGGTGATAAGCAGTTCCATGTCCTCGGAACTAACGCCTGGATAATGGGAAATAACATTCACTACCGGTACGTCCAGCCCTGGAAACAGCCCCACCGGCAGATGAAAGAGAGCGAAGATTCCTCCCCAGGCGGCGATGACTACTAACAGGATAACCGCAATGGGGTTGGCAATGGTCAGGGCAAGAAATTTTCGCATTAGTCCTGCACCTTGAACTGGCGGGTGAACTCTTTATAAAAAAGCTCATAACTCCCTTTGCTGACGATGGTCTGGTTTTTATTCAAGCCGGACAGTATCTCGACCCAGCCCCCCTGTCTCAAACCAAGGCGGACACGATGAGGCTTATAAGTGCCGTCTTTTTTAATTAAGAGGTACGGTCGTTCCTTTGAGTTATAGACGACGGCTGACTGCGGTACCGCCAGTCTTGTTCTCCCGGTTTCGGCCGTGATAACTCAGCTGACCATCTGCCCTGAGCGCAGTTGTTTGTCAATCCGCGGGCCTTCTATCCACACCATAGCTGCCCCTGTACTGTCGGCCTCGGGTAGGAGGCGTTGAATGATGCCTGATACCGTCCGGCCCTGTCTTAGATGAACGGTTGCCTCTTTGCCCTGAAGATCAAAACCGGGCGGTGGAAACAGGGCGGCGGTAATCCGCAATCGGTTAGTGTCGATAATCTTGCCGACTATCTGCCCGTTACTGACATCCTGCCCCACGCTGACCAGCCGGCCGGTGAAGATGCCGCTCATGGGGGCGCGAATCAAAATTTGTTTTTCAAAGGCTGCCAAATTGAGCCTGGTCTGGCGTAGTTGATCCTTCAGTCTGAGCTGAGCCTCTTGAGCCGCCGCCACCTCATTGTTGGTGGTCAGCCGGGCCTGAAGATTCTGTTGAAGTTCTTTCACTGTCTGCCGGGCAAGAACGAGCTGAGATTTAAGGGATTTGATTTTAGCCGTAAGTCTGGCATGCCGGGCCTCAAGCAAAGGGCCGCCCTCTCTCACCATTGGTGTTCCCTTTACGACCCTGGTCTGGTCTTCAGCCTCTATGGCTGTGATCCGGCCGGCTGTCTGGGCGATCAGGGTAACGGAGGCGCGAGGTTCCACAATTCCGCTCCAGGGTATATGACGATAGAACTGACGCCTGACTGGCTGGGCAGTAACAATTAAGGGCGGAGCAGCAGAAAGATTGCCCTTGGTAACGTAGGCCTCGGCTGGTTTTAAGGATATTTCGGCATACCAAGAGGTTATGAACGTCCCGGCAATCAGGGCGCCCGCCAACAATATCGCAAAATATCTGCCCTTCATGTGGTTCCCCCTTTTGTGAACTTGGTTGGTGCGCTTGCCGGTGCCTGGCCTGGTGGCGGGATCTTATAGAAGCCGGTTGCGAGCTGGAGTGCTGTTACAGCCTGCATCAATTTTCCTTTAAGGACAGCTAACTTCATCCTGGCGCTGATCAGGGCGCTCCAAACTGTGTAACAGGTTTGGGCATCAGTCCGGCCGGCCGTCAGGGCGGCGCGGTAATTTTTCAAGCGCCTGCTGAGCTTGGCCCGCATCGCGCTGGCGGCAGTGATTTGCTCATTCGTAAAGCAAATCTTTGAGATGAGCAACTCGATATCCGAATGGGCCTTAAACACCCGGTTCACATACTCATCAAAAAGTCTCTGCCGAGTCGCCCTTTGCCGCGCTATCTTACCTTGAGCGTGGTTGAAAACAGGCAGTTCTATATTCAGCCCAAAGCCCGTTGTTTTGAGATTGTCCGTATCACTATTGAAGGTAGGCCCTATACTGAGGCGCGGGAATTGCTCCATGACGGCCGCGCGCACTGCCTCCTCCTGACTTTCGTAGCCGCGCCGCAGGGCAATAAGGTCAAGCCGTCTTTGTTCCAGCCCCTTTATCAGTCTGGCGACGGCAGGCGTTTTGACCTGAGATGGCAAATTGATATCTTTACTCAAGCGGAGTTGGGTGGCGGCGGGTAAACCAATGAGCCGCATCAGCCGCAGGCGATATTGGTCAGCCTGTTTTTTAAGATCGAGCAGACTCGCGTTTATATGACTGCTGGCCGTCTGGGCGCTGTTTAAGACCTGAGCCCTCAGGGAACCAGCCGCGACGGCTTTATGAATTCGGGCCAAATATTGGCTCATGTGGCGGCGGGCCTCTTCCGTCAGAGTAATCTGGTTTCTCAGAGCCGCCACCTGATAGACCGCGGCCCTGGCTGCCTGGGCGATCTGCCATTCCCGCCAGGCTATATCCAGATCAACTGCTTTTCTATGGGCTTTTGCCGTATTTATTCTGACGGCGCGGGAAATAAGAGAGGTCACCTCATAGGTCAATCCCAGGCCGTAGGCGTTTATCTTATCTGTTGTGTTGGCGCCTGTCGGCACATCAAGGCTGTAATCCAGTCGCGGATTGGGTAAGAGGCCGGCCTCGAGAAGTTGGGCCTTTGATAAGGCCCGTTGATCGCGAACCGCCCGTAGAGAGGGGTTTAACAAAACCGCCAGTACGGCAGCGCCGTCAGGGGAAAGGCCCTTGCCCGGTTTTATTTTCAGCGGATGGAGAATGGGATGGGATATCTTGCCTGTCAGGATACGTAATTCAGCCATATCCGGAGGCTGCAATCTGGCCCGCACCGCCTCCGGGGTGATGGGCATGGGGTGGTAAACGGCGCAGCCGCTGACCGCGATAATGATGATGAGAGCCCACCCTTTTCGCAGGAAAACTATTGCCTTCTGCAAATCCCCTGATGTTGATATTTCACACTTCATTTTGCCTTGCCGTTGAAAGCCGCTGTGTAAAAGTGGAACAACTCCTTAGAGGTAAATTCCTCAAAGCGGTACACCTGGAAACCAATATACAGTTTAAAGTTTACCGGAACTTGATCTGAACTTTACTTTTTGGTAAGGGAGGAAGGGGTTATCGAAGGGATGGCTTGTCAGGCAGGGAAACGGTGAAAGTATTTTTTGTATTGTTGCTTTTTACAGTAATATTACCGCCATGGGCCTGGATAATGGCAAGCGCCAGGCTCAGTCCGAGTCCGCTGCCTGGTGTTGAACGGCTTTTGTCACCGCGGTAGAAACGCTCAAAGAGCCGGGGAATGTCTTTTCTGTCTATACCCGGGCCGGTATTGCTGACTGTTATTTTGACCTTTGTTGTTTCCGCCTTGACAGACATGGTTATTGTGCCGCCGGGCAGGGTGTATTTAATGGCATTATCCAGGAGGTTTGCCACCACGCGTTGCAGTCCGGGGCGGTCACCAATAATCATTATGGTCTGCGGCGGTTTGTTTAAGAGGATGTTAATACCTCTGTCTTCGGCCGCGGGAGCAAACAGCTCTGCCGCTTCTTCGACAATTTCTCGAATATCAAGAGGTACAAGGTTGAGTCTGGTGACTCCGGAATCGGTTTTTGCTATGGCCAGCATAGTGTTAATCATCTCGATTAAGTCATCACTGCCGTCAATGACCGATGCCGCCATCTCGCGGTACTCTCCAATATTTCCGCCGCTCTTCAGGGTCGTCTCGGCGATGCCGCGGATATGCGTAACAGGAGTACGCAGCTCGTGAGCGATATTATCGGTTATCTGCCGCAGCTCATTCAAAAGGGATTCTATCCGCTCCAGCATGTCGTTGAACGCCTGAACCAGGGCGTTTATCTCCTCCCCTTCGCCGGATATTTCTACCCGGCGGCCGAGATCATGCCTCCCTATTCTGGCTGCCGTGTCTGTCACTCTCTGAACCCCTGCCATCGCTTTTCTGGCCAGGAGCCAGCCGACAAGGCCGCCGCAGATCAGCATAACCATGAAGGCGGTGCCGAAGGTTTCGCGGTATCTCTCCAACATGATTTCGTCGCCCCGCAGGGTGCTGCCGATGATAATCATATTACCGTAAGTGACGGACTTGCAAATTACTCTTACCCGGTGTTGATGTCCGGGCAGGGTGAGAGTGAGAAAAAACGGTTGTTTAGCGGCAGGGCCTGGTGTCTTTATTTTGGCGGTCGCAAGCCCCTGCCAGCGGTTCTCTGGCGATGCCGCCAGCAATTTTCCCCTGGGCGAAATCAGTTGGAAAAATACCCGTTTTGTTCCCTGTGCTTTCGCTTCACGTGTGAATTCGGCCTGGAGGGCCTGTACGCCATGCTCCTCGTAAAGGGTTTTGAACTCTCTGGCCTTGTCCATGATTTCATTATCTGTCTGGTCGTGAAGGTGGGCGGCGAGAAATATGTAAACAACCAGAAATACCGCCAATGACAAGGCGCTGAATACTCCAAGGTACCAGATGGTAAGCTGGAAGGTTGTGGTTCGTAAAAAATTAGTCTTTCTCCTCGAGAACATAGCCGACACCTCGTATCGTATGGATGAGACTGTTTTTGAACGAACGATCTATCTTATCCCGCAGACGGCATATTCGCGATTCGACTACAGTTGTCCGCGGGTCGAAGTTATAGTCCCAGACATGTTCCATAATCATGGTTTTTGAAACTACCCGGCCGCTGTTCCGCATAAGATATTCCAGTAAGGCGAATTCCTTGGGCTGTAGTTCAAGTTCAATATTATCCCTGAAGGCCTTTCGTCTTACCAGATCCATTTTGAGGTTACTGACGGAGAGCGTTGTCGGCTCACCGGCGTTGGTGGCCCGCCTTATAAGCGCCTGAATACGTGCCGCTAATTCCGAGAAGGCGAATGGTTTTACAAGGTAGTCGTCACCACCAGCCCGCAGGCCGTTAATCCGGTCGTCCACTGAACTTTTGGCGCTCAGGACGATAACGGGGGTTTTGATGCCATTGCGGCGCATTTCGGTAATTACCGTCAGCCCGTCCAGTTCCGGCAGCATAATATCAATTACCGCCGCGTCGTAGGGCTCTGTCAGGGTAAGGCGAAGAGCTTCTTTGCCGTTAGAGGCGCGGTCCACGGCATATCCTTCCTGTTGAAGCCCCTTAAAAATGAACCGGGCGGTCTGCTTGTCATCTTCGACTATGAGAATTCTCATCTGTTGCCCTTTTTGTTACCTGAGGTGATTTCTTGCAAGTGTCCGCCAAATCTTAGGTAGTGTTTTAACAATGCGCCCTGGGAGAAAGATTTGGATGTCGGCAGAGCCGGCAGGCAAAAGACGTAAAAAAAGGGGTTTTAAGAAAATCTTAAAACCCCTTGCTGCTACTGGTCGGGATGAGAAGATTCGAACTTCCGACCCCTTGAACCCCATTCAAGTGCGCTACCAGGCTGCGCTACATCCCGACCCTGATTCAAATTTATGCC
>JAJRZN010000238.1 GCA_024275235.1 Deltaproteobacteria bacterium | reverse complement strand
GAAGAATTAAAAGAGGCCGAGAGCCATATGCTGCAACAGGAAAAAATGGCCTCCATCGGCCTGCTTGCCGCCGGGGTAGCCCATGAGATAAATAACCCGGTAGCTTTTATCGGTAGTAACATCAACACCATGAAGAAATACGTGCTCAAGATTAACAACTTTATCGCCATTCTGGAAAAACGTCTCCAGGAAAGCGGCCAGGGGAGTGAAATTACCGAGAGCCGCCGTATCCTGAAGATAGATTTTATCATGACCGATATAAATGATCTTATAAACGAATCCTTAGACGGTTGTGAGCGGGTCAAAAAAATTGTCATGGATCTTAAAGGCTTTTCACGGGTGGATGACAGTGACATACAGGCCGCCGATATAAATGAATGCCTTGACACCACCATCAATATGGTCTGGAACGAACTTAAATATAAGGTGGATTTAAAAAAAGATTATGCTGAAGATCTGCCGCTCATAGACTGCTATCCCCAGCAACTTAATCAGGTTTTCATGAATCTCCTGGTGAACGCTGCTCACTCTATCGCCGACAGGGGCGAGATTCATCTCAAAACCTGGGCCAAGGCCGATTATCTTTATATCAAAATCACCGATACCGGGGCGGGAATAGCCCCGGAGCACCTGAGCCATATTTTTGAACCTTTTTTTACCACTAAAAATATTGGAGAGGGTACCGGTCTTGGTCTAAGCATTGTCTATGATATAATTACCAAGAATCATAACGGTGACATAGAGGTAAGCAGTAAAACAGGCGAGGGGACAACATTTATCATAGAACTTCCCCGGCAGATGCCTGAGCCCAAAGAGCCCGTTGCGCAAAGCACAAAACCGGAAAATTAAAAACAACTCTTAATTCTGCGATTTTACACCGCGGCTTACTGGCTCAAATACATTCCAGGGGCCTAAGCTAAAGAGGTCTAAAACTTAAAGGAGCCGGCAATGGCACCAGTAATCTTATTTGTCGATGATGAAGAAAATATCTTAAAGGCCCTGGCCCGGCTCTTTATAGATGAAGACTATGAAGTTCATACCGCCATGAGCGGCCGGGAGGGCCTTGAGCTGATTAATAACGGTCTGCGGCCCGCGGTCATCATCTCCGACCAGCGCATGCCGGAGATGAACGGAGCGGAATTTCTGAGCCGAGTCAGGGAGTTGCTGCCCGACAGTATCCGCCTGGTACTCACCGGTTACTCCGACATAAATTCTGCCGTAGAGGCCATTAATCAGGGTGGGATCTATCGTTATATTCTTAAACCCTGGGATGACGAAGAACTGAGAAAGACCATCAGCGAGGCAATAAATCTGGTGGCTCTTAAAGCTGAAAACGCACATCTTAACGCTGAATTAAGGAATAAAAACATTGAGCTTGAGCAGATAAACGAGCATCTTGAGGAAAAGGTGCGCCAGCGAACCGCCGAATTAGAGAGTAAGGTGCGGGAGCTTAAAGGCCGGGACCGGGTGCAGCGTTTTCTCATGACAATTCATTCCTTAGAGGAACTGTTACATGAAATTTCAGAGGTAATTATAAAGGTCTGCGAGGTAAAGGGAGTAGCCTTTTATCTCCAGGAGAACGGTGCCGGTATTAAGCTCAACACCGCGATCAATTTCACTGAAAAAGAGGTGGATGGTTTATCTCTAACCAGGACCGCCGGCAAATTAATAGAGAACAATGAAGAAAAGATATTTTTAGAGACGGACGGCGTCCTCTACTGCCTGCTGCCAATTAAAAAAAATGATGAAGCTCTTGGCGTCCTCGCAGTGGAAAGAGAGGCAGCCCGGCCCTTAAGCGCCGCTGAACTGCACACCCTTTCCATCTTTTGTGTGCAGGCGGCCATTGGCATTAAGGATTGCCGGCTCTATGAGAGTTATGACGATATTGAGTCGTCCCTCGATAATATTTTGAATAATATCGGAGCCTAAGCCCTTGAGTGCCCGTTGCGGAAAGAAATCCATTGATTCTCTTGATGATCTATATCTCGAAAGCATCAAAAAGAAGAATAACGGCGCTGATTATAAGTCTCCAAGCCTGTTACCGGAAGAGAAGCAGAACCCGCTCAGTGAGCTGAATCTCCGCCTCAGCGCCGATAAAATGGAGGCTATTTTAAGGGTGGGGGCGGCGGAGCGGCTGCCGGCCCTGCCTGAGGTTGAGACGGCCCTGAAAAAGCTGGGGATCAACACCGGAATTGATTTGGAGCCCCTGCAAAAGGCCCTGGCCTCACCTGTCGCTGGAGAGCCTAAGGCAATGATTATCGCCCAGGGCCGCCGGCCGGGCCGCCGCCGCACGGTTATCTACAACGAATTACAGCGATTAAGCGACGGCAGCTGGACGGCAGGCGGCTTTAAGTTCGATTTTGTCCGACTTCTTGCCCTGTTGACGGCAGGAGAAAGGGAGATAGTCGCCCATGATTCAGTGCGGGTAATGGCCCTGAAACCCGGCGACATTATCGCCCATATTGAAGAGAACTTCGAGGCCGAGCCAGGAGTGAATATATTGGGTAAGGAAATAGCGCCCTTAGAAGATCCAATGCCTGAGGCCGGGCAAAATGTGGAGTTCGACCACAAGGATATGGTTCTCCGGGCCCTGACCTATGGTTATCTCCTGGTGGAAAACGAGGTCTTCAAACTCCTGCCGCCCATCTGGATCACGCCCGATAAGATGCTGGCCTTCTACGTCAACCTGCCTCAGATAGGCGGCCCCCGTTATCCTGAGCCGGAAGATATTGAGTTATTATTAGAAAATATTGGCGTAGTTGAGGCCTGTCGGGTCAAATTCCTTATTCATAAACTCTGCCAGAGCCTAAAAGACGGTAAAAAAACGGCAAAAATGGTGAAAATAGCCGCCGCCATTCCCCCTAAACCCGGCCGGGACGCTGAATTCAGCCTCGAGATTGCAATGGATAAAAAGGCTGGAGAGCTGCGGGCCGATGGTTCCATTGATCTCCGGGAAAGAAACGCCGTGGTCAGTGTGAATGAGGGCATGCTGGTGGCCCGCAAGAAATTAGTCAAAAAGGGTAAAAACGGCCTTGATCTCTTTGCCAAGACCATCAAGGCCTACGAGGGCCGGGATTTAAAAATAAGTACCGATGCCAGTATCCGGGTCGAGATGGATGAGGAAAACGCCCTCTACTACGCCGCCCGTACCGGCAATGTAAATTTTATCGGCAATAATCTCACTATTACCGATATCTTTAAGGTTAACGGTGACGTTAATTATGAAACCGGCAATCTTGACGTAAAATCAGCCCTGGTAATCACGGGTTCTGTATTTCCCGGCTTTAAGGTTCAGGCCCAGGGTAATCTCGAGATCAAGGGCGGGGTAGAAAACGGCGCTCAGATCATAGCCCAGAGCGATCTCATTATCGGCCGTGGTATTATGGGTTCCGACAGCCGGATTATTGTCATGGGTAATCTTCATACCGCCTTTATTCAGGATGCCGAGATCCTGGTGCGCGGCGACGCGGTAACCGCGAGCTACGCCTTTAACGCCATAATTCGCGCCTTTGGCTCTATCTCAATATTAAAGGGGCAGTACAAAAAAAGCGGCCGCGCGGCGGGCGGGATTATCTGCTCATCCAAAGAAATTCAAGCCAGTACCGCCGGCAGCCCCTCCAATGCCGAGACCACCCTGGCCATCAAACCAGAGCCGGAACTGCTCCGTAAAAAGGAGCTGATAGAGGACAGAATCAATCAGTGCCGGGAGGGGATGGCCAGAATCTCACGGACACTGCCCTTAGAGCTCACCCATGAGGAGGAAATAAAGTCTTTTCTTGCCCCCCTCACCGCCGAGAAGAAGAAACCATTTCTAAAATTGTTAACCGTCTTTAATAAGATATTAAAGGAGGCTCAAGCGTTAAAAAAAGAACGACGGCAGATTAATGAAGAGATAGAGCGCATCTTAGAGGATGCCAGAATAAGGATTACTGAACATATCTTCGCTGGTTGTACCATCCAGTTCGGTGAGCAGAAATTATTATTGCGGGAGGAGATGGGCCCCCAGATTTTTAAATACCAGAACGGCAAAATTATTTCACGTTAATCACATCAGCCCTGCGGGCCTTTAGTTATACCCAATGCCAGCGGAAGAGACGCCGCAATAATTGAATTGAGCCGTCTAACAGAAAGCCAATGATGCCGATGGCCATCACAATAGCCATCAGACGGTCGTACTCCATAGTATCACGGGCATCATTTATCAGATAACCCAGGCCGCTGGATACCCCGAGGAACTCCACCGGTACCAGAACAATCCAGGCCACCCCCAGGGCGAGACGCAGACTGGTGAGGATATAGGGGATTGAGGCCGGCAGAATAATCCGCTGAATAATCGCCCTGGAGCCCGCCCCCTGAATACGGGCCATCTGCAGCCATTGTTTATTAACCCTGGAAACGCCCATGGTGGTATTAAGCATGATGGGCCATACCGTGGCCATGGTAATGAGAAAATAAATGGCCGTTTCAAAGGATGGAAAGATAAGCAGGGCAATGGGCATCCATGACAGAGGGCTTATCATCCGGATAAACTGAATTGGGGTATAGGAGGCCAGTTGCAGTTTACGGTAATAGCCAATGAGCAGACCGCTGGGCATGCCAATGATAAAGGCAATACCGATTCCAACCCCGATGCGCCGCAGACTGGCCAGCACCGAACCCCAGAACTGTTTGTCCCCCATTAGATTAATAAAAGCTTTACAGGTGGGTAGAGGTTCAAAACCAGAAAACTGTTTAAAGTCCGGACGACTGAAGATCAGATAACCGCCAACAATCCAGATGGCAAAAAACACTGCCAACCCTACCAGAATATAATAAATCCGGCAGCGGCCAAATATCTGACCGCAGTCCTCCGCCTGACAGGGGCGGCTGTGTTTAATAAAATATTGGCGCCAGAGATGTAACATGCTCATATGGCAATCACTTCTTCCCGTTCCCAGGGCCTGGTAAAGTCAAGCTCCCTGAAATGCCCCATACCACCCATCAATTCAATGGCCTTTTTAACAAATTTATAATCCACCAGCTCCGAAGCGACCTGTTCCGGCTTGAGGCGGAACAAAAAACTGTGATCCCCCTCAACCAGAGTATCCCGCATGGCACGGGTAATAAAGCGGGTGGCCGAGGGATAGGGCCAGGGCTGAAAGTCTATGCGGCTGCTCTGCCATTCCGGGTGCTGAATGGCGGCTGGTTTATTGGGGCGGCCGTAAGTCTTGAGATCATACCTGGTAAATACCCGGCGCAGTACTTTCTCTGATACCGGCAGATAATTACCACCCTGCCGGGAAAGAATATGGGCCGTCTCAAGACGGTGCTTCTTGCTCCAGAGCTGGGCTCTGACAATGGCATTAATAACCTTCTGGGTAAATATCGGGTCATTTTTAAGATAAAAGTCCTTCATCACCACCACGCAGCAGGGGTGATTCTTCCACATATCGCCGGTGAAACGCATGATCCTGGCGCCAATTTTAAGCTCAGCCAGGGCGTTAAAGGGCTCGGCAACGATATAACCGTCAATTTTACGGCCGGCAAGACTGGCCGGCATCCCCGGCGGCGGCAATATAAAAATATTCACCTCATTGGCGGCCAACGGCGTGG
>JAJRZN010000237.1 GCA_024275235.1 Deltaproteobacteria bacterium | reverse complement strand
TGAGATGGTAATGCCAGGTGACAACGTCTCTGTAGAGGGCGCCTTGATTACTCCCATTGCCATGGATGAGGGTCTGCGTTTCGCAATCAGAGAGGGCGGCCGTACTGTCGGTGCCGGGGTTATTAACGAGATTATTGAATAATAAGGGAATCAATCAAGATGCAGACTCAAAAAATTCGCATCAGGCTCAAGGGCTATGATCATAAATTACTGGATCAATCAACGCAGGAGATTGTGGATACGGCTAAGAGTACAGGTGCCATGGTCGCCGGCCCGATTCCCTTGCCTACCATAATCAATAAGTATTGTGTTCTGCGCTCGGTTCATGTTGATAAAAAATCCAGGGAGCAGTTTGAAATGCGTACCCATAAGAGGCTGCTTGATATATTAGAGCCCACGCAACAGACGATTGATGCCCTGATGAAGCTTGAATTATCTGCCGGAGTGGATGTCGAGATCAAGCTTTAATTGTCTCGTTTTACTCCATGTTTAAAATTTTTTAACGGATTGGTACTATGCCAAAGACAATAGGATTACTTGGAAAAAAACTTGGAATGACCCGTGTCTATGATGAAGAGGGCCAGGCCGTTCCGGTTACCGCCCTGGAAACTGGTCCCTGTACGGTGTTACAGATAAAGACCGTTGAGCGCGATGGCTATAATGCCATTCAGCTTGGCTTTGCCGCTAAGAAGGCGAGTCGTTCGATAAAGCCGGAGATTGGTCACACCAAAGCCTCTGGTCAACAAGGTGGATTCTATCATATCAGGGAATTTAGAGTTGATGACCCAGGCCGCTATGAGGTAGGGCAGGCGATTAATATTAATGATATTTTCAAGGTCGGTGACCTCGTTGATATAAAAGGAACCAGCAAGGGTAAAGGCTTTCAGGGGGTTATGAAGCGCCATGGTTTTAAAGGCGGCCCTGGTGGTCATGGCTCAATGTTTCATCGTGCCCCAGGCTCCATTGGCTGTTCCGCCTGGCCCAGCAGGGTTATTAAAGGCAATAAGATGCCTGGCCATATGGGCAGCGCCGTGGTTACTAAGAAAAATTTGATAGTTATTGATATTCGTAACGAAGACAATGTTATGGTGGTCAAGGGTTCAGTGCCGGGCGCCAAACAGGGACTTTTACAGATATTTACAAAATAGGCTTTTTGATAGGCCTTTTAGACCGTTTGGGGGTGCCATAAATGGCGGTTACAGATTTATATAACACCAAGAAGGAGAAGGTGGGAGAGATTGAGTTGAATGATGATCTCTTTGCGGTGGCGGTTAAACCGTATATTCTCCATGATGTTGTGAAGATGCAGCTCGCTAACCGGCGGGCAGGTACGGCTTGTACTAAAACCAGGGTTGAGGTGAGCGGCAGTTCCGCTAAGCCCTTTCGTCAGAAGGGAACCGGCCGGGCTCGGGCTGGTAATCGGCGTTCTCCGTTGTGGCGGGGCGGCGGTGTGGTCTTTGGCCCCAAGCCAAGAAGCTATGCCTATAAGCTGCCCAAGAAGGTGCGGCGTTTAGGGCTGAAAATGGCTTTAAGTACTCGATTCGCGGAAGAAAATATGGTTGTCCTGGATCAATTCCAGCTCGATGAGATTAAGACCAAGAAATTTATCTCTGTAATGAAGGACTTAGGGGTTGATAATGCCCTCATCGTTATTCCGTCTGGAGATGATAAGCTGGAAAAATCAGCCAGAAATGTACCGGGGTTTAAGGTTCTTCCCACCATGGGTGTCAATGTCTATGATATTCTGCATTACCGGAATCTGATTATTCTGCAGTCCACTATTGAACAACTGGAAAAGAGGCTGTTGTCATGAAAATGTTTGATATTATAAAGAAACCATGCCTGACTGAAAAGGGTATGCTTATGC
>JAJRZN010000236.1 GCA_024275235.1 Deltaproteobacteria bacterium | reverse complement strand
TTGCGCGGCTCGCGAACATCAGGACAGACCTTGTTGGGATGTTGCCAGGGATTACAAACGCCTTCAGCATAAACTGGGGGTATGTGAAGATTGTCTGGTTTATCTCCTCAAAACTCAGTCCAATGGACTTGACAGGGCTGATATCGCCGCTATTTTTGCCTGTCGTTTACCTCCCTCTGCTCCATGTCCCCTTTTGACCACCACTGACCGCCGCCAGGAACGAAGATTCAAACTTCAGGATCAGGCCCTGGCTTTTTTTATCCAGAATCCATTTTCCCAGTCCATGCCAGTTGTTGACATCAGTCGAACCGGGATGTCTTTTACCTCCATGGCGTCTATCGCCGCCCAACGTGACAAGCTGACTATTGCCATAAAACATAACGGCGGCCGCTTTTCGCTGCCGGCCGTTATTGTTAGCAGGGTAAATTCTCAGTCCTCCAAATACCAGCGTTATGGGGTGAAATTTGGTGATCTCTCCGCCATTCAGCTTAACGCCTTGGATAATCTGCTCTTGAAACACGGTAAAGCCGCCTGACCTCCTTCTTTTCAGAGGACGGGGCAGGCGGCGGGCCGAAAAAAATCCCTCTCACGTTTTTTCATATTGACATTCTTCCACAACTGTATTAGTTGTGGCACGTAATTTTTTTTAGTGCTACAGGTAAATACAAAGAGGAGGAACTATGAAAAAAATCTTATGTAGTGCCGCGGCCCTGGGACTTGTCTGTCTCTCGTGGGTGCCACCGGTTCAGGCTGTATCTCAGGAGACGGCGATGCTTCTGCAGTTGTTGCAGAATAAAGGGGTTATAACCCCGGCGGATGCCATAAAATTTAAGCAGACCATTGATAAGGCCATGGCCGCCAGGGAAAAGAAAGAAGAGGCCGGCGATCATTATCACTCCGTGCGGAGTATGGCTCAGCGTATCGAGAAACTGGAAAAATCAGTGCAGGCGGCTAAGTCTGGTGTCAGGCCTCTGAATAAAGTTAATCTAAGCGGCGTTCTGGCTGTGGATGCCACAGTCAGTCGTGAAAAGGCGGCGGATGGTACGGCCACTGAGAGCAGTGATCTCCTCATTAATACGGCGGAACTTGATGTTGACGCTCAGGTCAATAAATATGTCGGCGGCCATGTGGCATTTCTCTATGAAGAGGATGACTCTAACCGTGACGGCAGCGGCATAAAAATTGACGAGGCTATTATTAACATTCAGGGTGCTGATACCAGTCCCATGTACCTTAAGGCCGGTAAGATGTATCTGCCCTTTGGCTCCTTTGAGAGCCATTTTATTACCGATCCCCAGACTCTGGTTTTAGGCCGTACCAATGATACGGCCCTGATTGTTGGTTATGGTAATTCCATGTGGGATGTTAATGTCGGGGCCTTCCGGGGTCAGGTAAAGAAGACGGGTGATGATAATAAAATTGATTCTTTCGTGAGTAACGTCACCTTTACTCTGCCGGACAATATCGTTTCCGGGCTGCATCTGCGCAGCGGTATATCCTACACCTCCAATCTGGCGGCCAGCGATACCCTGCAGGGGGTTGTGACTACAGCTGGCGAGGTTCATGATATGGCGGCCGGCTTCAGCGCCTTTGCCCACATGGAATATAATATCTTTACGGTGGATCTTGAGTATTTAGGGGCAATTGATAATTTTGCCAGCGATGATTTGTCATTTACCGCCCCTGGCAGCACCAAACCGGCCGCCTGGAATATTGAGACCGCGGCCAAAATAATGCCTAAGCTGGAGCTTGCTCTCCGTTATGGGGGCAGCAGTGATACCGGTGATCATGCCAATACCGGCTTGGCTCAGGCACAGTATGGTACGGCCCTGCTTTATGATATATGGGATGATACCTCTATCATCTTTGAGTATCTGCATGATGAATACAAAAACAACGATCATGATAACCAGGCCACGCTGGAGCTGGCAGTACAGTTTTGAGTCGGAATATTCGTAACTTTATTCCTCTCGGGGCGGCGCGGATTTACGCGCCGCCCTTTTTTTGTGGAGATGAAGGAGCCGCGTTAAGATGGCATCACGGTTATTCCGGGGTTGATTGAGCATGATCACAAAGGGGTCGGTGCGCCCGTCCGTCAGAAAATAGCCGGCATAGTTGTAAACCCCGGTGAGGGTGCCTGATTTCAGGCGCCCGCCCTTATGCTCAGGCAGTAAATCGGCGTAGGGCTGGAAATAACGGAGCAGGGTCAGCATGGCTTTGGGGGTAATGCGGTTATGGCGTGAGAGCCCGGAACCCTCTTCAACCTCATAGCTGTCTTTGGGAAGATGTACCTGGCGGCTTAAAAAAATATCCAGGGCCCGGCGGCCTTTGGCCCAGGTGGCGGGCCAGCCAAAAAGGCGCGCCCCGCAGGTCAGGAAAATCTCGTTGGCGATGAAATTATTGGAATAAAGCAGCATGGCCCGAATAATCTCCCGCAGGGGACGGCGGGAGCAATGAATAAAGACG
>JAJRZN010000235.1 GCA_024275235.1 Deltaproteobacteria bacterium | reverse complement strand
TGGCGGGGTTATCGGCACCATCTGCCTTGGAATCTTTGCCAGCAAGGCCGTTAACGCCGGCGGGGCCAACGGCCTTCTGGCCGGCAATGCCGGTTTCCTTGGCACCCAGGTTTTTGCGGTTTTAGTTGTCGGAAGCTATGCCTTTGTGGTAAGCTGGCTGCTCTTAAAGATAGTTAACAGCGTTATGGGTCTCAGGGTAAGCAAGGAAGATGAAATCAGCGGGCTTGATCAGAGCCTGCATAATGAAACCGCCTACAATAATTAAGGTAAGCGCTCCATGAACGCCCCTGCTGCAAGTAATTAAGCCTGTACCTGTTTATCCGGGGCGTACCGCCATAAGCCCCATTACAAGGAGAATAAAATGAAGAAGATAGAAGCCATCATCAAACCCTTTAAATTAGATGATGTCAAAGAGGCCCTGAGCGCCATTGGCATTAAAGGCATGACCATCTCTGAAGTTAAAGGCTACGGCCGCCAGAAGGGGCATAAGGAGATATACCGCGGCGCGGAATATCAGGTGGATTTTATCCCCAAAATCAAAATGGAACTCATCGTCGATGCCGCCCAGGTGGAGGAAATAACCGAATGTATCCGCACCGCGGCCTTAACCGGCAAGATTGGCGACGGCAAGATTTTTGTCATGCCCATTGAACAGGTCATCAGGGTTAGAACCGGAGAAAAAGGTACTAACGCCATCTAAACCACTCTCCCTGTAAGATGCCTGTCACTTCCCAACTTGCCGAGCTCCGTACCAGACGTGAGGTTCTTGAGGTATTATGGCGGCGGGGCCTGAGCGGTCAGGCCCTGCTTCGTGAACATACCCAGGTCATTGATTCGCACCTCCAGCAGCAATTCAAACAATGCCCGGCCGCCGCCGATATGGCCCTTATCGCCGTTGGCGGCTATGGCCGCCGGGAGCTTTTCCCCTTCTCAGACATCGATCTCCTCCTCCTCCACCAGGGAGCTGGAGACGCGGCCTTAAACAGTGCGGCCGAAGCCATTTTTTACCCCCTCTGGGATGCTGGATTAGACGTGGGTCACAGCGTTCGCACCCGGCAGCAATGTATCGGGGACGCGGCCGCTGATTTTTTTTTCCAGGTAGCTTTTCTCGATGCCAGACTTATCGCCGGCAGCAATCAGCTTTTTCAGGAACTGCAAAGCGACTACCAGCAAAAGTTCATCAACGGCCAGCGCCGGAATTTCCTGGAGCAGATGATTCAGCACCGCGAACATCGTCTCAAGACCTTTGCCAAGCACAGCTATCTTTTAGAGCCGCATATCAAAGAAGGCCGGGGCGGCCTGCGGGATATTCAGGCCATTATGTGGACGGCAAAGACACTCTTCGGTCTCAAGGATATGGCCGCCATTCACGAGGCCGGAATCCTCAGCGCCGCGGAGTATAAAGAGATCACCGGGGCCTGGGAGCATCTGATTCAGATTCGCAACCGCCTCCATTATCTCAGCGGCCGCAAAAATGATCAGCTCTTTTTTGAACATCAGGAGGAAATCAGCAAGCAATTTCATTACCGGGCCAGCACCGGAATCAGGGCGGTTGAACAGTTCATGCGCAAGGTCTACGACAACCTGCAGACCATTGCCGTCAGCACCGACCTTTTTTTCGCCCATGTCCAGGAAACCATTATTCCCCCGCGCTCGGCAGAGGACGACAAAACCCTGGAAAACGGTATCTTCAGCCGTCGGGGCTGTATTCACCTTGGCAGCCGTCAGGAATTACGCCGCCGGCCCGTTCTCATCCTCCGCCTCTTTCTCCAGGCCGCCAAAACCGGTCTTCCAGTCCATCACCAGACCCGTAAGCTCATCACCGCCAATCTTGACCTGCTGGCCAAGATTCAGCGCTCAGCCGCCGCCGGGCAGACCTTTCTCGAGATATTATCCGCCGACCAGAAACCGCCGGCCACCCTGGAAGCCATGCTGGAATGCGGCGTGTTGGCCGCCTACCTGCCGGAATTCTCCCATCTCAAGTCCCTGGCCCAGCATGATGTCTATCATATCTTCACCGTTGATTATCATCTCATCCAGACCGTTGCCGCCTTAAAAGATATAACCGCTGACAGCCACAATATATTCAGCGTAATCCAGAACCCGAAAATTCTTTTCCTCGCCGCCCTCCTGCACGATATCGGCAAAGGCTACGGCACCGACCACGCCGCCAAAGGCGCCAGACTGGCCGAAGAAACCGGCCGCCGCCTGGGGCTGAACGCCGGGGAGATAAAGACCCTGGTCTTTGCCGTCCGCCAGCACCTCTTCCTCTCCGAGACCGCCCTGCGCCGGGACCTCGAGGACAGCGATCTCATTGCCCGCTGCGCCGGAATCGTTCAGTCAACGGAGAGACTGGCCATCCTCTACCTGCTATCCATTGCCGACGCCATGGCCACCGGCCCGGCCAACTGGAACGACTGGAAAGCGGCTCTGCTCATGGAGTTATATCTGAAAATCGCCCTCTTTCTTGAAAAAAGCGGCCAGGAGGAGAATGGTTTCAGTCAGGGAATTGCCTGGATCAAGGAACAGGTGCGGAAGTTATCCGGGAAAGATAAAAAAACCTTCGACCTGGACAGCCTGCCGGATGATTACCTGCTCAATTTTGCCCCGGAGGATATTGTTACTCATTTGACCATGAGCCGGAAACTGGACGATGATAATTTTATCCTCCAGCCCCGCGACAAAGGAGCCCATTGGTCTCTGCTCATCATCACGAGAGACCGCCCCGGCCTGCTCACCAAAATCTGCGGGGTCACTGCCCTGCACGGCTTAGAGATTCTGGCGGCCCAGGTCTTTACCTGGCCGACGGGGATCGCCGTTGACACTATCGACGTCTGCCCCTTCTATAATGAAACATTCGGCGACCAGGAATGGGCTGATATGCGGGCGGATCTTAAAAAGGCCCTGACCTTTCGCTTAGGCCTGGACTACCGCCTTAACGGCAGCCCGGCGGTCTCCCTGAAAAAGGTAAAAATCGCCGGGGCCGCGCCCAAGGTGATTTTTGATAACGCAACTTCCGCGGCCTTCACCATCATCGAGGTTTACGCCGATAAAGAGGTGGGAATGATCTACCGCATTGCCGGAACCCTGGCCGATTTCAGAATCAATATCTTCCGAGCCAAGATCGGCACCCGTTCCGACCAGGTGGTAAACGTCTTTTATATCCTGGACAATAAAGGCCGAAAAATCAGCAGCCCGGATTTCCAGGAAGAGGTACGTCAGAGTTTGTTATTTGCCGCCTCACATCAGAGCTGATTTGTCAGACCTGAGGCCAAATATTGATTTGAAGAATCCCCTCGTTCCCGCGCGGTAACTTCTCGTTTCTCGTTCCCGCGCTCCCACGCACTCGTCCCTCGTTCCCACGCTCCCGGCTCCCGGCTCCCGGCTCCCGGCTCCCTCGTTCCCACGCTCCCGCGTGGGAACGTATTCTGCCTACCCTAAACAAAATACTATGCGTTCCCACGCGGGAGCGTGGGAACGCATAGTACGAGGATAACGAGGAACGAGAAAGCGTGGGAACGAGGACGAAGATACGAGGATAGCGCGGGAACGAGGATTTGCGGCTCACTGCTCACCTGTTGTTTCCCGCTTGGGAACGCATAATTCAAAAATTATCACTCTTTTATATTGCCCCCCAAGGTCTTAATAAACTGCCGCGCCTCTTTCAATCCCGGAAAAGTCCCTTCCTTACCCTGAGCCAGCTTCACCGCCTGTTGCAGATAATGAACCGCCTGGCTCTTGTCGTGCAGCTTCATGTAAGCCAGTCCGAGATGATAATTAACCGTGGGATTATCCGCCAGACTCTTCCGGGCCTGCATAAATTGAGTTTTGGCGAGAGAATAAGAACCCCGTTGGTAATGAACCCAGCCCAGAGTATCCGCCACATAGGGGTCATCCGGCGCCCCTGCTTTAGCCACCAGGGCCAGACGCAGGGCCTCACCGAGATCCTTGCTGTGGTTGCTCAGATACCAGGCCAGATTATTGGCCGCCGGGCCAAATCCCGGTTTGCCGGCCAGGATTTTCCGATAATTCCTGGCAGCCTCATCATCACGTCCCTGCTGCTCCAGAAGAATACCAAGCTGCATCCTGGCGCTGATTAGAGACGGATTATCCTTCAGCGCCCCCTGGTATTGGGCGATAGCTTTGGCAACCTGCCCCTGCTTCTGCAGCATCCCGCCGAGGAGAATATAGGGCGCGGCGCTCTGGGGAGCCAGTTTTTTCATCTGCTCAAAACTCTGTGCGGCCGCCCTCTCTTTATTAAGACGCAGGGCCAGAAGCCCCTGCTGCATGAGCAGAGCCGGATTCTTCGGGAATTTCTTCACCTGAGCCTGAACCAGCTGCCAGGCAGCCGCCTTTTTGCCCTGCTGGAGCATGACCCCAACCATATAAGCCAGAGTTCTGGCCGACTGCGGGGCCAGGGCCAGAGCCTTGCCGAACTGGCCGCGGGCCGCCTCAAGCTGTTTACTGCCCGCATAGACCAGACCCATCAGTTGATAGGCCCGTGGTGCCTTGGGCACCGCCTTCTGGATGCTGCCGAGCAGGCGGCGGGCATCCTTATAATCCTTCTCTCTGAGCAGACATTCAGCCAGAATCATGGCACCCTGTAAATTGGTGGGATCAATCTGCAAGACCGCCAGGGCCTGACGTTTGGCATCCGACACCGCGTTGTTCCGCAGATAGATATTCGCCAGCAGCAGGCGAGCCTTATAGTGACGGGGAGAATATTGCACCGCCGCCAGGGCTTCGGATTTGGCTAACTCGACATTACCCTTTTCATAATAGGCATATGCCTTGACAAAATGCGCCTCCACCGAACGAGGTTGATCCCGCAGAACCCCGGTGATTAAAGTCAGGGCAGCTTCATATTTTTTATCGTTTACCAGGAGTTTGGCCTTGACAATTCGACCATTAAGATTGCCCTTATCAGCGGATAGAATCCCCTTAACCAGTTTGTCGGCCTCTGAAAAATGTCTGAAATTAAAATAGAGATTAGCGAGAAGTCCCTGGATATTAATCGGCTTTTCCGCCTGTTTAATGGCCTTTTTATAAAATCCTTCGGCCTGGGAGAAATTTTTCCGGCGCTGATAAAAATTGGCCAGGGCCACCAGGGGGGGGACGGCGTCAGGAGACTTGGCCACGGCAGCCAGCAAGGCCTTCTCCGCCAAAGCCGTCTTCTTCATATCCTCATAAAAACCGGCCTGGATCATCAGGGCCTGGGCCTTATCTTTATCTGCCGCCTGCCGCACCATGGCCCCAAAAGCCGCGTCCGCCTCTTTAAAACGTTTACGACTGAGATAAAAAGTTGCCAAAGCCTGATGAAGGTCAAGGGCCTGAGGCTTTAAACTCAGGGCCTTACGCAGGGCCTCCTCGGTGGCTCCAAACTTCTTCTGACGCTCCAGAATCTTGGCCTTCAAAACCCAGAGACGGGGATTATCAGCTTTAATTTTAATGGCCTTCTCCGCCCCGCTCAGGGCGGAATCAAAATTTTTGGTGGCCATATTAAGATTAGCGAGAAGAACAATAGCCTCCAGATTATCAGGCTCTTTGGCCATAATTATCTTCAACCGCTTGCGGCACTCATCATACTTACCGCCCAGCAAAAAAGCCGTTGCCAGCTTATACTGGGCATCCATATTAGCGGGATCAAGAGAAGTGGTAATGGAAAGCTGGCGAAAGGCCCCCTTGCCGTCCCGGGCTCTGAGCAGGGCCTTAGCGAGCAGATAATGGGCCTTGGCGTTCTTGGGCGCTAACTGGACGGCATTCTTAAACTCAATAACCGCCGTCTTGATCTTACCAGCGGTAAGGGCCTGCTGCCCCCTCTGTAGATGTTCCTTGAGACTGGCCTTTTTGTTGGAACAGGCGGTAAAACCAAACAACAGAAAGCAAACAAAAAGACCTGCCCATAAACGCTGATATTTATTATTCATCTCTTTTCCCCAAATTAATTAAGGCTGTAAATTTACCACGGCATCATACATCACGACGGGAACCAAATGATTATACCGATACTTAATTATAATAGCAATTCATCTATATCACGAACTACAGCCAATCCAAAGCAATTAAGGGCACCCACAAGGGAGGCTAAAAGAGGACGTGATATTATGCCTTGTTGCCAAGATGATTTGTTACTACCTGACCAAAACGCCTGAAATCATAGACGTCCCCAATACATCCCGTCCCCAATACATCCTTATTTGCCATGGGCAGATTTTATGCTTACAATAAATTTGTGATTTTTAGTAACGGCCATGCCAGGCTATCCCTCGTTCCCACGCTCCCGCGTGGGAACGAGGATGGAGACAAAAAAATGATTTCCGGTATCTCATCAGGTCTTTCCGCGCTCAAGGCTCTAACCGTCAAAACCAACTCCATTGCCGATAACACGGCCAATGTCAATACCGACGGCTTTAAAAAAACACGGGTAACTCTCCATGCGGGAGCGCCGGGCAGCGGAACGGTAAGCGCCTACGTTCAGCGGCTTAACACCCCCGGCCCCAAGGTCTATGAACAGACCTCAAAGGGTGAGACTCTGGTTGAAAAATCAAATGTCGATCTCACCGGGGAGCTGCCTGCCCTTAAACTGAACCGCCGTTATTTCGAGGCGAATATCAAGGCCATTCAGGCCCAGGATAAAATGCTGGGCACTCTGCTGGATATCGTTTGAGCCCATCCCTGTTGCCAAGGTAATTTGTTCCCTCTCCCTCGTTCCCACGCTCCCGCGTGGGAACGTATCCAGCCTACCCTAAACAAAGTACTATATGCATTGCGGTGCATTCCCACGCAGGAGCGTGGGAACGAGGATATTGCCGCATTTGTCAAGGCTGTCACAGACCGTTCCCATGCGGGAGCGTGGGAATGAGATGATTCTTCTGTTTTTCTTCCTGAATCATACTACCGTGTAGTATTTTTTTATTTCATTGACAAACAAAATAATTTGGGATATGTCGAAAAGTAATATTCTGCGTAAGCGGGAGCTGTATTGTCCAAAATGGGGAAGTAAGACAATCCAAAACAAAGGAGGAAGGGAATGATTAAGAAATTTTCAGTATTGGCCCTGGCGGCGGTTATCGCCTTACCGGTCACAGCATTAGCCGGCGGCGGTTCCGCGGATCTCGGGGCTAAAATCGACCAGCTGACCAAGGAACTCAATCAATTAAAACAGCAGATGAGCCAACTCAAGAGTGACACTCAGGATGTGAGTGATACCCTGGATGAAAAATCTGAGAAATGGGATTTTGCCAGCCGTTTTCAGTTGTCCGGTGATTTCCGGACTATGCTGGAATCTGTTCATGCCAAGGTACCGGAGTATTATAATGCCTTGAATGTGTCTCGAGGGATTGTCACTGCTTCATATGCGGGAATAACACAGACGACCAATGTAGATTCATACGTTCGAGACAATGTCCTTCCTGGATTTAAAACATATACAGCAGCAGGCAGAGTAGCAGCATTTAAGGCAATGGGGTATAGCGCTAATCCTGCCACCGACTATAATGACAACGCCATGTGGACCAACCGCCTGCGAATCAATATGCGGGTCAAGGCCACCGAAAATCTTGAGTTTAAGGGCCGTCTTGCCATGTATAAGATCTGGGGTATGGAAAGCAATGCGGTGGACTCCTCCTACGACAATTTTAACGGCGGCGGAGCCTTTATGCTGAATTCGGCCATGACCGGTTATGACGGCGGCACCACTCGTCAGCCTCAGGGGAATATCCTCCGGGTTGACCGGGCCTTTATTAACTGGAATAATATTGCCGGTGAGCCCGTCTGGTTCTCCATCGGCCGCCGCCCCACCTCCGATGGCCCCCCTGCCCAGCTGCGGCTTGGCGCCGACAAGAGAATGGCTACTCCGGTGGCCTTTATGGACTGGCCCTTTGATGGTTTAAGTATTGGCTATGCCTATGACAGTCTCTTTGGCATGCAGAATTTCCCGGGTCGTGTCCGCTTCTGTTACGGCCGTGGTTTTGATGCCGGCCCTGGCTCCGATGGTAATTCAGATTTAAACACCACCGCTTTAAACAATGTTGATTTTGGCGGTCTGAGCTGGGATGTCTATCACAAGGGTAACACCTTCTTCAATTTTCAGTCTTTTGGGGCCTTCAATCTCTTCAATGTTCCTGATGGCGTGACCTTTGTTAACCCTCTGGAATATGCCTTCTGGGAACAATCTCAAAAGAATGGCGACGATAAATTTGTATACAACCCTCTTCAGAAAGATCACAACCTCAAGTTAGACCGCGCCAACCTCGGTAATCTCTACCATACCGACGTCGTCTATATGAGTAAGTACAACAACCTGAATTACTTCTTTGCCGGCGGCTGGAGTCGTACAGTTGGCGAGGGTGTGGACGAGATGGGTACCGGACTGTTGACCTCCTGGTGGGATCAGCCCACCACCAAAGATGGTTATTCCTTCTATACCGGTGTTCGTTATGACCTGCCGAATCAGCCCTTCAAGATTGGTCTGGAGTATAACCACGGCACCAAAAACTGGATAGCCCTTACTCCCGGTAACGATGATCTTTATGCCTCCAAACTTGCCACCCGTGGTGATGTTATCGAGGCCTATACTATCTGGGATATTCCGGCCGGTGAGAAAATCAGCCGCTTCAGCAAGGCCTTTATCCGTCTTGGTTATCAGTACTACAAGTATGATTACACCGGCAGCGGCTTCTGGTTAGGCGCCCCGGTCAAGATTGATGACGTGGCCAAGGATCCTCTTAACGCTCAGTTCTACGCCCCTGTTGACCACATGAGTCAGTTCTATCTGTCTCTTGAGGCCTGGTTTTAAGCCAGAAGTCAGAGAACAGAAGTCAGAAAACAGAACTCCCGCGGCTGAATTTGCGGGACAAAAAAGGCGCCGGTTAATTCCGGCGCCTTTTTTTGTTTGACACCACGGATATATTCATCACCCTCGTTCCCACGCTCCCGCGTGGTAACGCATATGGTTTCAATTTAGTTCTCGGACCCTGTTTTTGCTATTTGCCATGAAATTATCCCCGAAACAGCCGCAGGATTAATTCCCCCTGCTTTTTGATAAACGCTTTGGGGACGGAGTTTTTTGCTCAAGTGGCAAAAAATAATAAAATCAGGCCAAAGAGAATACGGTATATGCCAAAGCCCACAAATTTATTGCGGTTCAAGAAATCAATAAAAATCTTCATCGTAAAATAGGCGCAGATAAAGGCCGTAACGAATCCAACCGCCAATATTTCGAGGTTGGCACCGGAGAAATCCTGGTAGTGAGTTACAAAATCAAAACCGCTGGCTGCCAGCATCACCGGCAGGGCCAGAAGGAAGGAAAACTCAGCACTGGCACGCCGATCCAGGCCCACCAGCATGGCGCCGATAATGGAAGATCCCGCCCGGCTGGTTCCAGGGATCAGAGCCGCGACCTGGGCAATACCAATCCACAGGGCCTGTTTATAACTTATGGAATCCACCTCCCGTACCGTGGAGGTTCGCTCCTGGTAAAAATATTCCACAATTAGAAATATAATTCCGCCAACGATGAACATGACCGCTACTATCTCAACGGAAAACAGGGCCTTAATCTGTCGGTGCAGCAAAAGCCCCACTACCCCGATGGGAATAAAGGCCAGAATAATTTTTTTCCAGAGCTCAATGTGGTTCAGGGTAAATTTATCGCGTTGATTAAAGAATACCGCCAGAATGGCCGCCAGCTGGATAATAACCTCAAAGGCCTTATTGGTCACAGTCTGATCAAGATGCAGCCAGCTGCTGACCACTATCAGATGGCCGGTGGAGGAGATGGGCAAAAACTCAGTTACCCCTTCAACAAGTCCTAATACCGCAGATTGTAAAATATTCATAAGAAAATTAAGAGTATGGTTTATTGAGCGCTTAAGGTGTTAGAAAAAATCTTTTCGCCACAACATCGTGGTAAATTGTGCCGCTGGGATGATTTCTATCTCATCATCAGTCATTCTCCATTTTTTTTCACAGCAGACGATAATTCTCCGTTTGATTTCGGGATGGTCAACCTTCAAACTGCGCAGCCCTTTCAGATGCCTGGATGTAATTTTTTGAGCGGATTTTGCTTCAATGGCAATATCCATATTATTGATTATAAAGTCGACCTCCATTCCTCCCGCCAGCCGCCAATAATAAAATTCCGCAAAGGCTTCCGTGTACATATTGTAGGCGTTTAGTTCATGAAAGCACCAGTTCTCAAAGGCCTTGCCAAATAATTCGGAGCCTTGTTCCAAATATCCGCGCCTGGCAAGAAAATTAACAACTCCGATATCTGAAAAATAGAATTTCGAGGATACCGTGACGCGCCTCTTTGGGCGTTTGCGAAAACTTGGCAGCCAGCGGCCAAGCAAGGTGTCCTCTAAAATTTGAAAATACTCTTTAATAGTTTGGCTTGACACCCCGCAGTCCCGGGCAATTGTAGAAAAATTCACGGATTCCGTGTCGGAGAGGGCGGCCAGGTTGAGAAAGTTTGAGAATACCGGCAGATTGCGGACTAAACCCTCTGCCGCTATCTCCTCTTTCAGGTAATTTGCCACATAGGCATTCAGCAATCGCCTGGGCTGCTTAGAGAGATATATACGGGGGAGATATCCATGGTTGATAATCCTGATGAGATTAAAGTCCTTTGCCAGTTCCCCGGCAATAAAGCCAAACAACTCATAACGTATTGCCCTGCCACCCAATAAATTGGCGTGGCCCCGTTTCACCTTCCTGGCGCTCGAACCACAAAGGGCAAAATTAATCTTCCGGTTTTCATGAAGCCAATGAACCTCATCAAGGAGAGCGGGTAATTTCTGAACTTCATCAATAACAACAAAGGGCATATCGCCCCTGGTCGGCAATTCCTGTCGAAGTAATTCCGGATTATCGAGGTAACGGCGAAATTCGTCCGCTTTTAATAAATCAATCCAGACCGCATCGGGATAGCATTTTTTAAGAAGTGTTGATTTGCCGGTCTGACGCGGCCCCCATAAGAAAAATGTTTCTTCTCCTTTGGGGGGTAAATGTAATTTTCTGTTAAGCATGGCCTGGCGATATCAAAGTTAGTACTTGAATATATCATGTAATATTAAAGTTACAATTGAATAATTGCGGGATATTAGGGCGGATATTGGGGACGTCCATGATTTAATGCGTTTTGATCAGTTACCAACAAATCATATTAGCGGTAAAGCATAATATCATAGATATCTACCAGTTAGCGCAAGAGCCTTTTGCAGGCGCTTAATCCACCATAAAGGCGGCCAGCTGATTACGGCGGGAAGGGTGTTTAAGTTTTTTCAGGGCCTTGGCCTCAATCTGACGAATACGCTCACGGGTAACAGCAAAAGTCCGCCCCACTTCCTCAAGAGTAAGGTCAACCGCGGAGTCAATACCATAACGCATTCGCAGAATACTCTCTTCCCTGGGAGACAAGGTACCTAAAACACGATCCAGATTGTCTTTGAGACTGTTCCTGATAGTTGCCTCATCAGGGGCCTCGGAATTGGTGTCCACAATAAAATCAGACAGCTGAGAATCTTCACCCTCAATAATGGGTGAATCAAGGGACATGGGGTCCTGAGAGACCTTGATAATATTTTTAATTTTATCAAGGTTAATCCCGGTACGCTCGGCCATCTCCTCAGGGCTGGGATCCCGGCCGAATTCCCAGGCAAACTCCTTGGAATCTTTGCGCAGCCGGTTAAGGGTGTCAATCATGTGAACGGGAATACGGATGGTACGGCTCTGATCGGCAATGGCCCGGTTAATGGCCTGCCTGATCCACCAGGTAGCATAGGTGCTGAACTTGTAGCCCCGCCGATATTCAAATTTTTCCACCGCCTTGATTAAACCGATATTGCCCTCCTGAACCAGATCCAGGAGCTGCATCCCGCGGTTAGCGTATTTCTTGGCCACACTGACCACGAGACGCAGATTGGCCTGAATCAACTGATTTTTGGCCTTTTGGCTGAAACTACGAGCCTGGAGCATAGCGGTAAGGGCCTGCCTGACGGTATCAAAGTCCATATTGCTGCTGTTCTCCAAATCAAGGAGAAAACTCTCGGCATGGCTTGAGGTCCCATCAGTAATGGCCTGCCGAGCCATTTCCATCTGCTCCTCCAGGGTCTGCAGGGACTTGGCCATCTTCTCAAGATGGATATTATTAAAGACGAACTCGCTAAAGAGAGCGGCAATAGCGTGACTGCTCCTCTCCACCCGCACCATGAGCCGCACGGCCTGTTCCTGATCGTCTCCTACATTTTGCAGATCATCACGCAGGGCGCGTCTTTCATTGTCAATCCGCACCGCTTCGGAGAGCTTCCAGAAAAACTCCTCCTTTACCCCTATATTGTCATCTTCCGCCTCTTTATCCAGGCCGCGGATCAGGGAACAGATATTCATACTGCCGGAACGCAGCCTGTCACCGATATCGAGAAGCCAGTCAACGGCATTGGGCAGTGAGAGCAGAATATTCTGGACGTGCCGGTCGCCAAGTTCTATCTGCTCAGCCAGCTTAACCTCCTTCTTGTGGGAGAGCAGCCGCACCGTCCCCATCTCCTTGAGATAGGCCTTTACCGGATCAACATTTATGCCGTCGGTATCGAAACTCAGAAGCTCTACCTCATCACTGTCATCCGCCGTCATATCGGGAAGTGTAAAATCATCATCACCAGGCACAAACGGCTCAACATTACCCGTCTCGGAATCCCGAGGGGTATCCTTCCTGGCAGATGAACCGGAGGGGCTGGAGAATTGCGCGGGAGACTTTTCTTTTTTTACCATTGGTGGATTAATTTATATGGCGGTCTACGCTCACGGTTTCCGATTAGATATCAACTTTGACGAACTCGAAAAAGTCCATCACTAACAAACGACGGTTAAGTCATTTTCCCCATGGAACCTAAGCAGCGGGCAAGACTTAAATTTAAGACGAAAGTCGAAATTATAAGAATCACGACTTGGAAAATATTAAATTTTATGACAAATTACCACTAAATAATTATTTTTGTTGGTTTTTTTTTCGCATTTCATCCTTGGCGGCTAACAATTTCATCAGGCTCTCATTATCGTTATTTTTTATGGCCTCATTAATCCGCTCTGTCAGCCCATACATCTCAAGGCGTAATTTATTTTCCCTTAGCCAGTTAATTTTCTCTTCCGCCTCTGTTTGCAGTTCTTCATCTCCCAAAACAGGGGCATTGATTAGTTTTCTGGAGATAAAGGGCCGGGCCGGACTTTCGACAAAGTCCAATAAACGTTCCGGTTCTGCGGCGGCCCCCGATTCGGCTAAACCGACCATGGCCTCGATGATATGACGGCCGCCGGAACTGGAGACGCTATCTTTAAGACCGGCGGCTAAAAACGAATCTAAGTAATTCGGATAAATAATCAGAAAGCTCAAAAGCTGTTCCTCCACCCGGGAGAGCATAAAAGGGGCGCTGTCCACAACCGCTGGTTTTCTAAGCGCCGGAGGTGATAATGACCGTGTAGCGGCAAAACGCTCCGACAACTGCTCGGGCCGCAGCCCCAGTTTCTCACTGAAATGCGATATAAAGAGGGTACGCTGCAGGGAATCATCGGCAATGGCCCGGATAATCGGCTGCAGTTCCTCAACAATCCGGCCCTTGCCCTCCAGGCTTAAGCCATAGCGCTTTTCCAGGTCGTTAAAGATAAATTCCGGTAATGATACCGCCTTATCCAGCTTCTTCTCCAGGGCTGGAGCCCCGAATTTTCGGACAAAACTGTCAGGGTCATGCTCCGGCGGCAGCACCACCACCCTGGCCGTTAAGCGTTGAGAGAGGAATATAGGCACAGCCCGGCCGGCGGCCTTAATACCCGCCGTGTCGCCGTCAAAGAGAATGATGACCTCCTCGGCATAACCCTTTAAGGCCCGGACATGAACCGCGGTCAGAGCCGTACCCATGGGGGCGGCGGCGTAACGTATACCATGCGAGGCCAAAGCCAGAATATCAAAATTCCCCTCCACCAGCAGACAGCGCCTGGCGGCCCGAATGGCCTTTTTATTCTGAAAGAGCCCCAGCAGAACATTACTCTTATTAAAGATCAGGCTGTCTTTACTGTTCAGGTATTTAGGCTCGCCGGCCCCGAGAATACGGCCGCTGAAGGCCAGATGCCTGCCGTTATGATTAAATATTGGCGAGAGAAGACGGTCACGGAAGCGATCATAGGTGTGGCCTTTTTCATTAGCCGTCAGCAGACCGGCGGCCAGCAGATCGGTCTCCGGGAAACCGGCCAGGGCCTGGCGGATAAATGACCAGCCCTCCGGGGCGTATCCCAGCTCAAACTCCCGGACAATGTCATCCCCGATGCCACGTCGGACAAGATATTCCCTGGCCTTGAGCGCTCTGGGATCATTCAGCAGCAGTTTATGATAAACCGCCGCTGCCTGCTGGTTTATGTCATAAAGAATATCTTTACGTCGTTTTTTTTCCAACTCCTGGGGCGAGAGATCACGCTCCGGCAGGGAGATATGATAACGACCGGCCAGATACTTCAGAGCCTCAACAAAATTCAGGTTCTGGCTCAGCATGACGAACTTCAGGGGATCACCCCCCTCGCCACAGCCAAAGCAATAGAATAAATTACGATTTGGATTTACATTAAAGGACGGGGTCTTTTCAGAATGAAATGGACAAAGGCCCTTGTAATTCGTGCCATTTTTCTTTAGATTAACCGTCTCGCCGACAATTTCCACAATATCAGCGGCATCTTTTACCGTCTGAATGATCTCTTCATCGTATTGCATAATTTTGGGCAGTGGTTAACAGTTAGATAAATCTTTATCAAATCAAGGGGAATCAAGGTGCAGCATGTGGTAAATTTTTCGTCTTCCGCTCTGGCGGGAGCAGCACTTCTCGGCGGTTTAGCGGTTCTTATCCTGGGCGGTGAGATGCTGATTTCCGGGGCGATAAAGATAGCCGCCAGGCTGCGGATGAGTTCCTTTCTCATCGGCCTCACCGTGGTGGCCTTCGGCACCTCGCTGCCGGAACTGTTTGTCAGCCTCAGAGCCGCTTTGCGGGGGCATCCCGACATCATGCTTGGTAATATTGTCGGCTCTAATATTGCCAATATCGGCCTGGTTCTGGCCATTGCCGCTCTTCTCTACCCCCTAACTGTCCGCTTTAAAGACCTGGCGCGAGAGCTGTATCTACTCCTCACCGTCAGCCTTATTCTGCTCATTGCCGCCTGGTATGGTTATTTCCCCCGCCCGTTAGGGATCTTATTCGTTGTAATCCTGATCGCCTATACCATCCGGGCCTGCCGGGTCGAACAGGCTAAACATAAAAACCAGACATCTGAAGCCGGGAACCAGGCGGCAGCTGCCGGATTTACGCAGATAACCCTGCTTTGCGGCGGCGGCCTGCTCTGTATGTGGTTCGGCTCGGATTATTTTATCAAGGGAGCCGTTGACCTGGCCCGCTTTTTCGGGCTTCCGGAGATGGTCATCGGCCTCACCATGGCTGCCATTGGTACCTCACTGCCGGAGCTCGCCTCTTCCATCTCCGCCATCCGCCGCCGGGAGGGCGATATAGTCGTGGGGAATATTCTGGGCAGCAACCTTTTTAACCTGCTGATGGTTATGGGCTGTACCGGAGTTATCATCCCCTTCAAGCTTCCCGCTACAGCCCTCCAGCGTGATATACCCGTCATGACGGCCTTTGTCCTGCTTATTCTGCCGGCCTCGCTCTGGCGGCAGCAAAAACTGGGCCGACTTTATGGCGCCCTGCTGCTGATTTTATATATTGGTTATATGCTTTTTATCGCCTGATCGACGAGGGCTGACAGTAAATATGGATAGCAGGCGTTTGCGGGCAGCAAAGGGCGTATAGCAATACGCCCCTGCAAGCGGCGTATTCTTTGCCTGGTGACAGGCTGGTTTATGATACCGGGCCTGTCTGCTGTTCCCGGTTGGCGGTCTCCTGGAAAAATTCATAGGCCTCCCTGGGCGGCATATCATCGTGAACTACCTTGCCCACCGCCTTCAGCATGGCCACGGGGGTGGCGGACTGAAAGATATTGCGGCCCATATCCACGCCGGACGCCCCCTCCTGAATGGCGTTATAGGCCATGGTGAGGGCATCAAGCTCCGGAATCTTCTTGCCGCCCGCCATCACTATGGGTACCGGACAGCTTGCGGTTACCGTGTCGAAGCCTTTGGGAATGTAGTAGGTTTTCACATAGGCGGCCCCCAACTCGGCGCACATGCGGCAGGCCAGGCGGAAATAGCGGGCGTCACGATTCATGTCCTTGCCCACCGCGGTTACCGCTAACACCGGCATTCCGTAGCGCATACCCATATCCACCAGACGGGTCATATTATTTACCGAGCGGGTCTCATATTCACCGCCGATGAAGACCTGTACCGCCAGGGCCGAGGCGTTGAGGCGCAGGGCATCCTCCATATCCATGGCGAGATGCACGTTGGACAGTTCCTTTAAAATACTGGGGCCGCCGCTGGCCCGCAGCACAACGCCCTTATTATATGAGGGCGGCAGCGTGGAACGTAGTATTCCCCTGGTCAGCATCAGGGTATCGGCATAGGGGGCGATGGGCACAATATTCAAGTCAATACGCTCCAGGCCGGTGGTGGGCCCCTGAAAATAGCCGTGATCCACGGCCAGCATCACCGTCCGGCCGCTTTTGGGGTTAAAGATCCGGGCCAGACGATTCTTCATCCCCCAATCCAGTGAATTACAGCCCTTGAGGAAAAATCCTTCCTTTGACATGGGAACATCCTGATGAAATTGTTTTCCTTCCTTATCCGGCTCCGGCATAATTTTCTCCCTTGTATTCTAAATTGTAACTTATTCAGTGAAGGCGGCAAATTGCCCTCAACTCATAGCCATAACACAGTTCAGCATTTCTTATTCCTGCGGATGGATAATCACCTTGATTGAATCACCGCCCGCTGCCACCAGTTTCGAGCCCTCCACGGTATCGGCCAGACCGAAATGATGGGTAATCATCTCCTCAACCCGCAGGCGGCCATGGCTGATAAGCTCAAGAGCCGCCGCGCAGTCACGGGGGCCGCCGGCGTAAGTGGTGGTCATGGTTACATCCCGGCGCCAGAAGAGATCGTTCACCGAAAGGGGCAGAGTAACCCCCTCCATGGTGGGGGCAAAGAGTAAAATGGTGCCGCCGCGGCCCACGGCGGCCATGGCCTGCCGCATAGCCGCCTCGGCTCCGGCGCAGACAATCACCAGATCAGCCCCCCGGCCCTGGTTGTGCGCCCGAAAAAGAGACGGGACGTCCGCGTCGGCCCGCAGGGTAAAATCGGCTCCGAATCTTGCCGCCGCCCGCAGACGAAAAGTGCTGAAATCAGTGGCGGCCACCAACCCGGCTCCGCTCATGGCTGCCAGGTGGACATGCAGCAGCCCGGAGATGCCGCTGCCCAAAACCAGAACGCTGCTCCCCGCCGCCAGCCCCGCCCGCCGCTGCCCCCGCAGAACACAGGCCAACGGTTCAACAAAGGTGGCAGCCTCATAGCTCAGATGAGCGGGTATTTTCCAGGTACCGCGCTCAACATTAACTGCCGCCAACCGCACATATTCAGCAAAGCCGCCCGGATCAAAATGGGTGCCGCTCATGAGCAGATCGCAAACCGTCTCATGACCGGACAGACAGCGGGGGCAGGCCAGGCAGGGAACATGGTGGGTGGCGGTAACCCGGTCGCCGGGCTCAAAACCGGCTCCATCCCCGGCCTCCACCACTTCACCGGCAATTTCATGTCCCAGTACCAGGGGGGCCTTATCACGCCGATACCACTCCATGACATCGCTGCCGCAGATCCCGGAGGCCTCAATCTTAACCAGCAGTTCCCCGGCCCCGATTCGCGGCCGGGGCAGCTCTTCCAGGCGGATATCGCTGTTATTATAATACATTGCGACACGCATAATTATTATCCTTTTATATCTTTCTCAAGAGCGTTAAAATGTATCCCAAAGATGATTTTTACTCAAGGATGAAATGATGGAGAAAAATTATGGCCGAGATTAAGAGTACTATGGAAATGGTAATGGCCCGGGCGGCCCGCATGTGTGAAGAGGCCGCTGACGGCAATGATAACGAGGAGGCCCGGCGGGCCGGAATGAAGGCCGGCGGTGAATTTGTCGCCGGGGAAGCCGTGGATCTTGCCGCCCTTACAGGTACATATCAGGGCGCGGCCGGGGAGGCCTTCCGCCAGGGACTCACCAGCTCATTTATGCGCAATATCAACCTGCCCCGCCATGAGGATGACGGTACACCAGCCTGGGAGGGGGCTCTGAGCGGTATAATGGCCCTGGCGGGCCGGGACACCAGGGCGAAATTAGGGGGGATAACCGGCGAGATCAGAAACATTCTCACCCGTTATCAGGATCATAAAAAACAATTACGCCAGCAGTTAGAGGATAACTTTGCCATGCAGGCAGCCCAGCTGCAACAAAACCTGGCCCAGCAAACCGGGATGCAGATGAAAATAAGCCCGGCTCAGCACCCGGAGTTTCAGAAGGAATGGCAAAAAACGCTGGAACAGATGAACGACCAGTATTTAAACGCCCTGGAACAATATAAGGATGCCATTTACAAAATCCTGGCAATAGATGGATAACTATGGATGTGGAAATATTTTTAGACTGCAGTGAAGCGGCACCGGAGAATATGCCCCGTATTGAGCGGGGCTTTCAGCGCTGGTATGATGAGGGGGCGGAGGTGCGTCCCAACAAAATCAGTTTTAACAGCCTGACTCCCCTGGAGGGGCGGCAGCGTTATCTCGTTAATCTGGGATATGCCGATCCCATTGCCGCCTTCCGTAATCTTCACGCCCGACTGCGCAATCTGGGGGTAAAGGTCTTTCTCCACTTTATATATTAGGGCCGCCAGCGGCGGCTCCCTGAAAAATCCAGATAACTCTTCTTTACCGGCTTGACAAAGACCTGATTAAATGGTGATGATAAACAAATCAGGTAATTTTTTCTTATATCTGGCAATGGAATAATTTTAGTGTAATGAACAGAATGGCCATCAAAAAAGCATATACCGGTCAGGAGAAGGCCTACGAGGGCAGATGCGCCTTTCTTGCCGGTGACTACGAGACGGCTCTGCCCCTTTTTGAACATGATTGGCAGCAGCACCGGGATCATCTTGATTCCCTCCTTCACATTGGTTATTGCCACAGCATAATGGGCCATTGGCAGGAGGCGGCCGCGGCCTATAAACGCCTGACAGAACTTGCCCCCGACAATGGCCACGCCCATGATCTGTTAGGCACCAGCCTCCACAAGACAGGACAGTTGCCGGAGGCGGCTCAGGCCCTGAGCCGGGCCGCTCTCCTGCGGCCGGACGATGCCCTGGCGAGATGCAATCTGGCCGTGAGCTGGCGGGAACTGGGGCGTCTGCAGAAATCCCTTAATACCCTGCGGGAGGCGGTTAAACTACAGCCTGATTTTGCCTTTGCCCATTTTGAACTGGGCCGTACCCTGGTGGAAATGGATGACTGGCCGGCCGCGGAGACGGCCTTTAAAGAGGCTATAAATATTGAGCCGAAATTTGCCAGAGCCCATCTTAATCTCGGCATTGTTTATGCCGTGCGGGGTAACTGGCGGGCCGCCCGGCAGGAATATGAATGGCTGCAACACTTAGACCGCCGTCTCGCCGACCAGCTGCAGGATGCCATTGAGGGCAACAGATGATACGAAACACGGTTTTTTTCAAGAAAAAAGAACTGCTTGGCGAGCTCCTCGTGCGCAAGGGCAAGATACAGCAGAATCAGGTAGAACGGGCCCTGGCCCATATGGAAACCGTCCCCCAGGGACTGGGCGAGATTCTAATCTCCCTGGGGTTCATCAGTGAAGACGACTTGGTGGAGACCCTGGCCGAGCAGGTGGGTATTGAGGTCTATAAACCGGATCCGGCCGATGAATTCCTGCCCATTGCCGTCTCCAGGATGTTTCACCGCGAACATCTCTTCGCCATGCTCAAGCGCGGCGAAATGTACATCATGGTGGTGAACGATCCCCTGGACGGCGATGTCCTCTCCACCGCTGAATTATTGTTTCCCGAGACCTTCAGCGTCCAGGCGGCCCCGGAAACGATGATGAAGAATATTGTCAGGGAGCATTATAACCTCTCCACCGATGAAATCGGCGATGAAGCCTTAAGTTCCGACGAAGCGGATATCGACAAACTGAAGGACATGGCCTCCGAGGCCCCGGTCATCAAATACGTCAACACCATGATCGACACGGCGGTGAAGCGGCGGGCCAGTGATATTCACATGGAGCCCTTTGACGAGGGCTTTCATATCCGCTTCCGCATTGACGGCATCCTCCATGAGTATGAGATCACCCCCCTGTCCATGCAGGCCGCCATTGTCTCCCGTACCAAGCTTTTGGCCGGTCTGGATATTGCGGAACGCCGCATTCCCCAGGATGGTAAAATATCCCTGCGGATCTCCGGCAAGGAGATCGACCTGCGGGTCTCGACCATGCCCACCATTTATGGCGAGGGCGTGGTTATCCGTATCCTGGAAAAAGAAAATATCATTATCGAGATGAGCCAGCTGGGCATGCCGGCCGACCTGGAGAAATCATTCCGCAAGGTTATTTCTCTGCCCGACGGCATTGTTCTGGTTACCGGCCCCACCGGCAGCGGTAAAACTACCACTCTCTATTGCGCCTTGAATCATATCAACTCGGGCAGCAACAAGATTATCACCCTGGAGGACCCGGTGGAGTACCAGCTGCGGGGCATTAATCAGATTCAGGTGCGGCCGGAGATTGACCTGACCTTTGCCAAGGGCCTGCGCTCCATCGTCCGTCAGGACCCGGATGTCATCATGGTGGGTGAAATCCGTGATCTGGAGACAGCCGAGATTTCAGTCCAGTCATCACTCACCGGCCATCTGGTTTTCAGCACCCTGCATACCAATGATGCTATCTCGGCAGTAGCCCGGATGATTGACATGGGGGTGGAGCGTTTTCTTATCTCCTCCGCGCTCAGGGCCATTCTGGCCCAGCGCTTAGTGCGCCGCATCTGCCGGGAATGCCGGGTGGAGAAGGGCTATCTGTCTGAATACACCGATTACAAGCCCGAGGGAGATGATTTTTTAATGTATAAAGGTAAGGGCTGCCCAACCTGCTCCGGCACCGGGTTTATCGGCCGGATCGGGGTTTATGAATTTCTGCCCATCAGTGAAGACATGGGTAAAGGCATATCTCAGGGCAATGACCTCATTGACCTCCGGAAAATTGCCGAGGCTGAGGGCTTCCAGACCATGTTCAAGGACGGTCTGGAGAAGGTCAGGGCGGGGATCACCACCTTTGCTGAAGTTATGCGGGTAACGAGGAGTTCCATGCATGAGTCTGTTTAACTACACCGCCTTAGATACCTCTAACAAGCTCAGCAAGGGCATTATTGACGAACTTGACAAACAAAGTGCTGCCCGCAGCCTGTTGGACAAGGGGCTGCGCCCCCTGGAAATAAAGCCCCATCACGAGAGCAAATCCCTCCATTTCTCCATGAGCGCCTGGCGGCAGGACAAACTCACCAAGGCCGATATTGATTTTTTTACCACCCAGATAGCCCTGCTCCTGAAGGCCGGCCTCTCCCTTGATGCCGCCCTGCGCACCATGCGGCAAAACAGCCAGAAACCAGCCTTTAAAAAATTTACCGCCGAGATTGAACGTAAACTGAAGGAGGGTAAATCTTTTTCCGAGGCCCTGGCCGACTATCCGATGTTTTCCTCCATGTACGTCAGCATTGCCCGGGCCGGTGAGGAGGGCGGTATCCTGCCCAGTATGCTGGCCCGGATTGCCGATTACCAGAAAACCTTTCAGGAGCTGGGCCAATATGTCGTATCGGCCTCCATATACCCCATCATCCTGCTCATGGTGGGGGTAGTCGCCATCGGTATCCTGGTGACCACCATCCTGCCCCGTTTTCAGGTGCTCTTTCAGGGGATGGGTCACAAACTGCCCTTAAACGTCAAGATTATGATGGACGCCTCCGCCTTCCTCTCCAACCATATTTTCCTGGCCCTCCTGGCGCTCGGCACCCCCATTATCGGGCTGGTGTATTTTATCAAGAGCCCCCAGGGTCGGAGAATCTGGGACGAAAAGTCCATCACCCTGCCCCTGATTTCCAGCTTTATCCGGGATCTGGAGACCACCCGTATCTTCCGCACCCTGGAGGTGCTGGTCAAAAACGGCGTCCATCTCGCCGTCGCCCTGAAGATATGCAGCGGGGTTGCCGGAAACATTGAATATCAAAGATTACTGCAGAAGGCCACCCGCGCCCTGAAGGAGGGGCAGCGCATTGCCCCCAAGCTGCAGGGGGGACTCTTCCCTGATCTCGCCGTGGATCTCCTCGCCATTGGTGAGGAATCCGGCAGTGTCGGCGAGGTATGCGGCGAGATTGCCGAGCATTACGAGCAGGAACTGCGCCTGCGTATTAAACGTCTGATAGCCATGATCGAACCGGCCTTTATCCTGATGATCGCCCTGGTGGCTGGTTATGTGGTCATCTCCATGCTGACGGTTATTCTCAGTATTAATGATATTGCCGGTTAAACAAAAAGGTGCCGGGCTCAGGGGGTTTTCGCTCCTGGAGCTTCTCGTGGTCATGATAATCATGGGCATCCTGGCCGGGGTGGCAGGCCCCTCGGTGGGACGCTTCATGGATTCCCTGGCCTTTAAAAGACAAAGCGGCCGGATAATGGCGGCAGTCCGCTATGCCCGCCTCAAGGCGGTGACCAACGGCCGGGCTGTAATTATGACCCTGAATCCGGGCAGTAATAACCTGCGCCTTGACGAGGGAGCCGTGCAGGAGGAGCGCGATCTGAAACTTGCGGCCGATGATACCATAAGCCTCAATCCGGAAATTATAAAATTCTCCCCGGACGGCCATGCCACACCCGCCGTTATATCCTTCAGCAGGGATGACCGCAGCGAGAAGATAATTATCGATTCCCTTTCCGGGCTGCCTGTTTTGGAGGTGGACAATGGGGAATAAAAGACAAGGTTTCACCCTCTTTGAGCTTATCGTTGCCATTCTGGTGCTGGCCATGGTCTCGGTCATGCTCTATTCAGTACTGAACGTGGGGATCAAATTCTCCGCCCAGGGCAACCGCCGGCTGCTGGCCATGGAACGGGAATACGGCCTCCTGAATCTGCTCAAGAGCCAGATCAGCAGTGCCGTCTATAACTACAATACCAAAAAGCTGCTCATTTCCAGCGATGGCGATATCTTTCGCCTGGTCACCCGCAACCCCTATATCTTTGAGAACGCCGGAATCGTGCTGGCCGTATATCGTTATAACAGCAGCGAACAGGCCATATATTATACTGAAAAACGTGATTATTATAACGTGGATTATCCCTATGATAAATACGTGCCGGATTTTGATAAAATGACCGTTCTGGCCCGCGGGGTGGACTCTTTCACCGTAACCTACGATCAGGATACCGGCCCCGAGGTCGATATTACCTACGAGGGACAAAATTACAGCATAGTACCTAAATGCGCCGATGCCAGGGCGCTGAGCAAATTACAGGAAAATGCGGAATAAAGGCTTTACCCTCATAGAAATTCTGGTGGCGGTGGTGATTATGGGGCTGGCCTATGTGGCCATTCTCCAGAGTTTCTCCCTCTCAAGCCGCAATATCGCCCACCTCGACAAAGAACGCACCTCCCTCCTGGTTAATTCTCTGAATTTTGAACGGCAATTGTTGATTCCCGAGCAGTTAAACAACGGGACGGCAGATTCCGGCGCCGACGTAGTGGCCGAGGGGGCCTTCTATAAATTATCCCGGGCCGCAAGTAAAAATAATGTTTTTATGACCCTGAAGCTGGACAAAAAGTAATAATGTCTGCTAATCTAATAATTAACAAACGCCAGGTGAGGGCGGCGGGCCAGAACGGTTTTGCCCTCGTGGTGGTGATTCTGGTTATGCTTCTGGCCAGCGTTCTGGCCTCCCAGCTCATCATGCTGACCCGCACCGAATTAAAGATATCCCATAATATAAAATCGCGCGCCGTTGGTCATTTTCTGGCCGAGGCCGGGATAAATCTGGGCTTATTCCGGCTGCTGGACCGTCCCCTGGATACCCCGGTCAATATAGGGCCGGAGGAGGACTGGGATAAATTTTATCAGGGTTATAAATATGCCCTGTTTCTCCCCACTGGCCGGGTTACCTATTACGTAAGCAACGAATCCGGTAAAATTGATTTAAACCACGCCCCCCCCGGGCTCATGCGTCTTTTTTTAACCTATGAACTGGGGCTGGAACCGGGGGCCGATGATATACGAATTGACACGATCATGGATTCCATTGCCGACTGGCGGGATTCCGATGATATGCACCGCCTGAACGGGGCCGAGAGTGAGTATTACAGTAACCTGGACTCCCCCTATATTGTTAGAAACGGCCCCATTAAAGACCCGTCCGAGTTTTTTTTAATCAAGGGCACCGGGGAGCTGGCCGGTAAATTCGCGGCTGCTGATATCTTTACCGTTCATAATCCGACCGGTAAAATTAATTTTAACAGTATAACCCCCGCCATGCTGGATTTTTTGACGGGCGGCAGCAGGGAGGCCGCGGCCGCCTATCAGGCGGCTAAAAAGGAATACGGTTATAATATTCAAGCTGTTGCCGCTGAGATCATGGGTGACAAGCAATATGGTCTTCTGCATAACTATCTGAACTATAACCGCGGCATGAATCAATATTATTTTATTGTCGGTACCGGTTATGCCGATGAAGTGAAAGCGGACATGGAGCAACAGGACGAGGCCACGGCAGGTGCCGTTAAGCCCCATCACACCGCTGTCATCGACAGCCTGCTGATCAGAAAAAACGGCCGCAATTTTACCAGGATATCGTGGCAGGAACGTTACCGTTGAACCCAGGCAGTCAGGAAACAGGAGACAGAGGACTGTTTACAACCCGACCCGAATAATTTATGAAAGAACCTGTTGAAATAATCATCAGCAAACAGGGGATAACCCTCTGCCATCCCACCGACTGCGCGAAATCAGCCTTTATCGCCAGAGACGAGAAGGGAATTGGCGGCAGCATTGGTGAATTCATCAAATTCGCCAATGCTGCCACTAACACAATTACCCTCTTTGTGGCTGAGGAGCTCCTTTTTTTCAAGGCCTTTGAACTGCCCCTTGATACCTCCGATCTCAAAGAGGCGGTAAGTTATCAACTGGAGCTCACCACCCCCTTCAACGACGAGACCCCCTGGTATAATTTTGAGGCGGTACGGGCTCCCGGCCGTTATCAGATCACCCTCTATGCCGCCGAGAGCGGTTATATTGATGTCTATATCCAGGAGATGATTGAAGCGGGCTTTCAGGTCAGCGGCCTCTATCCGGAGAGCCAGCGTTTTGTCTGCCGCCTGAACCGCAAAAATCAATGGGGCCTGCTGCTGCCCGGCCGCTTTGTGAAGGCCTATGTCTTTAACGGCACCAACCTTGAAGACCGGCTGCTGTGCAGCGCCGAACCAAGTTTTCAGGAGGCCGTGGAGGTCTGCCGCACCGACAAGATATACCGCTTAAGGCAATGGGAGGGAGAGGCACCGCCGGTTGAACCGGAACCGGAGGCCAAACCCTATTTTGATTATCTCGACGCCCGTCTCCTTCTACAGCAGCGCCCCCTGTTAAAATCGTATAATCTTTTACCGGCCTCATACCAGCAGCCTGATTACCTGAAAATAATCATTGGTGCTCTCCTGGTCTTAAACATTGCCACCTTTCTCGCCTTTGGGGTGGTTAAAACCTATAAGTTATGGCAATACAATAACAATATCAACAGAGCCATTGAGAATATCATGCCCAGGGTTCATGAATTGAAAAGTTTAGAAGCCAGGGAGGAGAAGATACAAAAGGCCATTAGTGAGATAAAAAGCAGCGGTAAGAATATTGACCTTATCGGTTTCCTGGCCCGATTAACCCGCGTCATGCCGCCGACCTCCTATATTGACCAGCTGAGGTTTAATCCCAGGAGTGGTATTGTCGAGATTATGGGTTACACCGAGGATGTAAGCGCCTTGACCAAAAAACTGCAGAAGGTGGGAGATGCCCGTTTAAAGTCCACCAGCCGCCGGCGCGGCAAGACCTATTTCAGCATGGAGATGACTCCATGAATCAAATCAGCCGGATTTTAAGCCAACTGCGTTCCCGCAACGGTCTTATTGCCATTGCCGGGCTGCTCGCCGTCTTGAATATTGGCAGGATTGCCGTCGGCAAGTATGATAATATTATGATGGGCATCCACAGTAAACGGGCCCTGCTCGACCAATATCAGGCAAATACCAAAAATTTAGCTAAGCTGAGAAGCAGGATTAAACAGCTTGAAGTCCGGCAGCACCAGTTCGACGCCCGTCTTTTTAAGGGAAATTCGGCCCACGAAATTACCTCGGCCCTGCAGATACAATTACAGAATCTTCTCCATCAGGCCGGATTAAGCCCGGAATCTCTACGGCCAAGCTACAGGCCAACCCTGGACAAGAACAAGGTTTACGGGGAGGTCGTGGTGAAAATAAGGC
>JAJRZN010000019.1 GCA_024275235.1 Deltaproteobacteria bacterium | reverse complement strand
TGGATTTTTTAATAAAATATGTTATATAAATTTTGGCGTGGAGAGGTGACCGAGAGGCCGATGGTGCTCGCCTGCTAAGTGAGTGTGGGGGTTAAACTCCACCGAGAGTTCGAATCTCTCCCTCTCCGCCATTTTTTTATCGATCCTTGCTGTACTCAGTCACCCTATATTCAGGGCTCTAAAATCACTCCTCACTTATATAGTTTTTAATCTGCCTGATAAAAAAAAAGGAATTCTCGTTATATTCCTTAAAAAATCGCTTTTCAATACTTCGGTTAAAGGCATAAACCTCGGGCAGTTTTCTGAACAGGTGGATTGATTTATCCGGACCATCAAGAGACATATCAAGACCAAACCCCACCAACCATTCATCCACTGTCCGTTGACCTCTTATGATATGATTGGCCGTTATAAATTTATCCACCTCCCCGCTTCGTTTTCTATCCTTTTCAAGCATGAAGGCAGCGCTTAGTGAACGGGGTTTAAATTGGGGCAGATAATTATCAATCAGCCAGATCATGGTGTTTCCGGTATCCATTAAATCATCAATAATCACCACATCATATTGACTGAGGTTATCCAGTCTCCGGCCTCTGTCATCAATTAACGGGATTATGACTTTATGACTTCCAGCCTTGGTGCCGGAATAGCTGATTACCTTTATCTCCGCTCTTTTAAAAGTCTCTCCCATCTTATTCAAAACAGAGCAGACCCTGGAGCAGAACATTCTGGCCCCCTCCAGTACCTCGACAATTAAAGGGCGGCGAAAATCAGCGCTGATTTTTGCCGCCACCAGTTCCGCCTGCTGATTAATTTTTTCGGCGCTTATTATACCACTGGAAAACAGAGGGGATTCTGTGCCATCCTGAAAAATAATAGTGGCTGGACAGCCATCTTTTCCATCCCCATGGAGCAGAGGAAAACTATCAGATATAATCCGCGGCATGAGGAAAAAGATTTATATCGGTATGAGGCAGAAAGAGAGCGGCTATATAATTATCCTTAAATTCACTTATCTCCGATAATTCAAAGCTGGTCATTCTCCTCACCACCTCCACTACGTCTTTGCGGATATGGTTGCTTAATTCGCTCATCTTGGCCCCCATCAGAGAACCATTACCCACGTAGATAATCTTATCCGCTTCAATTTCCGGTAAAAGACCAACCAGCATGGCGCTGTCAAGATCAATATAAGAACCAAAGGCCCCGGCCAGAATAATCTGTTCCAGATCAGCCATGCTCAAGCCAATATTTTCCACCAGGGTCTTTACTCCGGCAAAAATAGCGGCCTTGGCCCTGATAAAATTATTAATATCAACCTCGTTTATGACAATATCATAGTCAACTCCAGCCTCCTGACTCCAGACCAGGACATATTCACGACCATTTTTACCCTCTCTGATCCGCGCGCAATCAATCTTATTGAATTTACCGTTTTGATTTATAACCTTATGCCTGAACAGGGTAGAGATAATAATCAATAATCCGGAACCGCAGATACCAAGAGCCGGTTTATTGCCGATAGTTAAATTCATGGGCTCAAAATCGACCGGATTCAGGCTGAAATCCTCAATAGCCCCCTGCGCGGCCCGCATTCCATGGGTTATACCGCCCCCCTCAAAGGCAGGGCCGGCTGAACAGGCTGCACAGACCAGCCACTCTTTATTACCGATGACAATCTCGGCATTGGTACCAATATCAATATAAAGGGTCAGCAGGTCGGTTCGATACATGCCGGAACCCATAACCCCGGCCACAATATCACCGCCCACGTAACTGGAAATAGCGGGATACACCAGAGCCACGGCATGAGACGGCATATCAAGGCCAAGCTCCGCGGCATTAAACGGCGGAAAAAATGTACTCACCGGTACATATGGTGCCCGGCGGATATTATCCGGTTCCATACCGAGAAACAGATGGGTCATTGTGGTATTACCGGCAATGGTAATTGAATTTATTTCATCAAGATTAATCTCATCCTCCGTCAAACCGTAGGGCGGGGTCTTCTTTTTTAATAATGACTTGATTATATCGTTAATGGTCTTTAAAACCTTTTCCCGCATCTCTTTGAGACCATTTTCTCTTTCAGCGTAAATTATCCTTGATATAACATCCTCGCCATAGGCTATCTGGGCGTTATAACTACCTTTTTCGGCCAAAATAACCCCGTTGTTCAAATCAATTAACTGGCCGTAAACCGTAGTGGTTCCTATATCAATGGCTATACCGAAATTTCGATAACTCCAGCAGCCGGACTGAACATTTATAATTCTGTTTTTAAATTTATTGTTTACCGCTAATTCCAGGGTAACGGTAATTAAAAAATCTTTTTCTCTTATTACCCTTCTTATTTTTCTTAAAACAGAGAGATCAATATTTAAGCCGTGTTTATCATACTGGTCTGCCAGGCCGTGAACAACCCGTCCCACATCACTTCGATTATCACTTTTATCCGGCGGGGAAAGTTCAAGGCATAGTTTTTCCACTGAGGGAGAAAAAATACCTTCCTTTTTAAGAGAGTCTATATCAAAGACATGCTTTCCAGCCTGATGACGCTCTGGAATTTCTGTGGATAAAACACCGCCCTTTATGCCGGATTCCACCGGAACGCGAATAACCACATCACCCTTTATCGTGGATAAACAGGCCTGCCGATAACCTGAATTATAGTCTTCCTGACTTAATTTTTCACTTCTGCCCCCCTCTACTTCACCTTCATCAATTATAATTCTGCATTTTCCGCAGAGCCCCGCCCCGCCGCAGGAGGCGTTAATATGAACTCCGGCCCGGCGGGCGGCCTTTATTAATGATTCTCCGCTCTCAGCCTCTATCTTCCGGCCATAGGGTAAAAAGGTTATAGTGTATTTTTCATTCATCTTTAAATCTCAGGGCGTGAATAGTGGATATAATCCAGCAGCCAATAAAAATAAATGGCGCTGTATTGCCAATAATACCATTGGGAATATGAGCGGCTGTTCTGATAATATCGTGAGTGCTTATACTTTGTCCCTGGGCAATAAGCGGTTTTATCTGCCGCATCACCAGCATTGCCTTATGGATAACCGCGTAAGTTATTCCAGACAAACCAATAACAGCTCCTGATATAAAAATTATACCGGCTTTATTCCTTCCTTGAATAATCTGCCCCAAACCCGGAAAGATAAGTCCGGAAAGCAAGGCCCCTTTAATCGAATTTTTCATTTATTCTCCTGTTAATAACTTCATTATTGTATCATAAAAAAGAGGCCTGAATTCCCTTATTTTATTATTATCACGCCTGGGATACACCCGGTTGCTCAGCAACACTATTGATACCCCCTTGATTAGATCAACCCAGAAAGAGGTACCGGTAAAACCAAGATGACCAAAACTATTACTTGAAAAATATTTACCGCTGCTTGATTTTCCCGGACTTGGAGTATCAAACCCCAAGACAAAAGACCCCTGGTCATCATCTTTTTTTATAAACTGTTTTAAACAGTTTTGGTCTATAAAAGGGGATTTTATTTTACCGTTTATAATATCAACAAAATAATTAATCAGCCTTGTTACCCCGTAAATATTACCAAATAATCCCGCGTGTCCACTCACCCCGAAAAACCGGGCGTTATCATCATGCACCTCACCCTTTAACAATTTATACCCCCAGGGACATTGTTCTGTGGGGGCGTAAATAATATTCTTATTTTTATTGCTGAAGAATAATAAATTATTAAGAGAAAGTGGCTGGTATATTGTTTTACTTACATATTCTTCGAAATTCAGGCCAGACTTTTCTGCCACTATTTCTCCAATAAGCATAAAACCAAGATCACTGTATATTTGCTCTGTTCCTATGGAATATACCAATTTTTCACAAAGTATTTTATCAATAACACCTTGTTTTTTTTTGTTATTTTTTAAATCCTGATAATACGGTCTATGAGCTGGTAAACCTGACGTATGATTTAACAACTGTCTCAGGGTTATATTTTTTTTATCATCCGGAACCTGTATAGTCAGAAGATCAGTCAGACAATCATCAAGAGAAATTATTTTTTTCTTCAACAATGATAATACTGCCGGAACCGCGGCAAGAGGCTTGGTCAGTGAGGCAAGATCAAAAAAAACATCCCGGCTCATTATTTCCTTCTTTTTATAGGTAAGATTACCAGAGGAAAGAAAAAAACTATATTTTTTTTCTTGATTTTCAATGGTTACACTTGCCACCGCGCCAGGAAAAATTCTTTCATTACAGGCCTTCTTAAACAACAAGCCTAAATCTTCATAAATCCTTGTAAATATATTTAAATTTTCCATAGCTGAAAGGCGGTTCAGGTCTATTTTGGTTGTATTTTTAACAATTTTAAACTAAATATAACAGATTGATAAAAATATTTTTTTTACCACTTTTTAAACTGGTAATGTTTCACCGGATAATTATGAAACAGGTTTGTTTTTTAGTAAAAACAAACCATTCAGTCCAAAATGGATAAATAACCATGAACAGTGATATTTTTTAATAACATTACTGTTTTGATAATCTGTTGAAAACCCAAACAGGCTCAGTTTTAAAAAATTAACATCTATTTTTTTAAAGTAGTAAAAAGTAATAAAAATAATTGGTTACCTGTATTTTTAACATATAAACACCCTTAATAAAAATAATCTTTTAAATATATAAATATATATATTACCACCACTGAAAACTTTTCATAACCCCTACATAAAAGGACGAATTATGATTTTCAATGTGACAAGAGATAATTTGTATTCCGCTGTAAATTTTTTACAGAATATTACCAATAAAAAAACTACTATAGCTATATTGGCTAATATACTTTTTGAAACGGATTATAATTCTATTATTCTTACAGCAACTGATTTAGAGGTAGGGGTAAAAATAACTATACCTGCTGAGATTACAGAACCAGGATCTATAACTATTCCTTCCAAAAAACTTTTTGAAATAATCAGAGAAACGGAAGAATGTAATATTAAATTACAATTATCTGATAATAACTGGATAAATATAAATACTAATTCCGGAAATTATAAATTAGCAGGAACAGATAATGAAGAATATCCTAAATTTCCTAAATTTGATGAAGAAATATTGGTAAGTATACCAAGTGATGTCTTAAGGGATACCATAGAAAAAACATCATTTGCTATTTCTTCAGAAAATGAAAGTCAATTTAATTTAAAAGGGGCTTTATTTGAAAAGGAAATAAGAGACGATAAAAATTATATAAGACTTGTTTCTTCAGATGGACATAGATTAGCCTTTATGGAGAGAGAGGTAGATACAGATATAAGCAAACTTAATTGTGACAGAATTATTTTAATACCCAAAAGAGGTGTTCTCGAAATTAAAAAATTATGTGAAAAAGATGAATTTATAGAAATAGGCTTTGATGATAAACAGGCGGTTTTAAAAACAGAAAACACCTTAATGATAATTCGTCTGCTTAGTGGAGAATTTCCAAAATATGAAAATATTATTAACTCTATTAATAAAGAAAATTTTATTGAAATAGATAGAATAGAATTTATGTCTGCATTAAAAAGGGTTAATTTATTTAGTGATGATGAATATTTTTCAGTAAGTTTTAATCTTACTAAAGATTTACTTACACTTAGTTCGGCAAATATGGATATAGGAAGTGGTGAGGAAAAAATTGAAGTATCATATTCAGGTGAAGATGTTTTAATAGGATTTAATGTTAAATTCTTCATTGATGCCTTACAGGTAATGAATTCTGAAAAAATAAAAGGTTATTTAAATTCTAATAATACGCCTTTTTTAATAGAAGGTGATGAAGATCCAGGATATTTAAATATTGTTATGCCCATGAGGATATAAATTATATTGTATATTGGTTATTTCATAATTTATGAAATTTCGGTGAATAGTTACAAAAAGGTATTTTAAAGTGGAAAAAAATAAAGAGTATGGCGCCAGTAATATAAAAGTTCTTTCAGGTCTTGAAGGGGTAAGAAAAAGACCTTCAATGTATATTGGTAATACGGCAGAATAAGGTCTTCATCATTTGATATATGAAGTGGTGGATAACAGTATTGATGAGGCTCTGGCAGGTTATTGTTCTTTTATAAAGGTAGTTTTTAATAAAGACGGCTCTGTAAGTGTAGAGGATAATGGCCGCGGAATACCCACCGATATACATCCCACGGAAGGAGTTTCCGCCCTGGAACTGGTAATGGGTACCCTGCATGCAGGGGGTAAATTTGATCATTCCACTTACAAGGTGTCAGGCGGTCTGCATGGAGTCGGGGTATCGGTGGTTAACGCCTTGAGTGCATGGGCAACAGCCGATATTAAACGCCAGGGTCATATTTATCAGCAGCATTATGAGAAGGGTATCAAGATAGATGATGTTAAAATAATTGGCGATACCTCGCAAACCGGCTCTAAGATAACCTTTATGCCGGATCCGGAGATATTTACCGAGACCACAGAATTTAATTATGAAATAATCAAGGTCAGATTAAAAGAACTGGCCTTTTTAAATAAGAATGTAAAAATAATTTTAAAGGATGAAAGGAGCGGGGCCTCGGATGAATTTCATTATAAGGGTGGTCTTCTCTCTTATGTGGAGTATCTGAATCGTAATAGAACCGTAATTTTTCCCGAGCCGGTTTTTTTAAGCGGTGAAAAGGATAATGTTCAGGTAGAAATCTGTTTCCAGTATTTTGACGGCTATGCTGAAAGATTGTTTTCCTTTGTCAATAATATTCATACCAGAGAGGGCGGTACTCACGTAGCCGGTTTCAGAGGCGCTCTGACAAAATGTGTAAATAAATACGCCAACGATGATAATATACCCAAGAATTTACGGGCTAAACTAAGCGGTGATGATGTCAGAGAAGGTATTACCTGTGTTATATCGGTACGGGTTCCCAATCCTCAATTTGAGGGACAGACTAAGACTAAACTGGGTAATTCTGAAGTTAAATCCATAGTTGAATCAATATGTAACGAAAAATTATCGAGCTATCTCGAGGAAAATCCCCAAATTGCCCGGAAAATTTTATCCAAGGCGGTTGATTCAGCCAGGGCCCGGGAAGCAGCGCGGAGAGCCAAAGAGTTATCAAGGAAGAAAACTTCCGGAATTGATTTACTCATGGCCGGCAAATTGGCGGAATGCCAGATTAAAGATCCGGTAAAAAGAGAAATATTTATTGTCGAGGGTGACTCGGCCGGCGGTAGCGCCAAGCAGGGCCGGGATAGATCGTGTCAGGCTATTTTACCCCTGCGTGGTAAAATTATGAATGTTGAAAAGGCCAGGTTTGACAAAATTCTCTCCAGCGAGGAGATAAAACAAATTATATCCGCCCTGGGAACCGGTATTGGCAAGGATGAATTTGATTTAGAAAAACTTCGTTATCATAAAATTATTATTATGACCGATGCCGACGTCGACGGGGCTCATATCCGAACCTTATTACTTACCTTTTTTTATCGTAAGATGCCGGAACTCATTGATAATGGACATATTTTTATTGGTCAGCCGCCGCTTTATCGTCTTGGACGGGGTAAAAACGAAAAATTCTTTGTTGATGATAATCTACTCAATAACTATCTCTTTGAGCAGGCCGGGGCCGCTGTCACTATTAAAACTGATAACGGTGAAGTGATTGTTAAAGATGAATTAATTAAGTTATTAAAACAACTTACATCTTTTTTAAGGATAAACGATTATCTGGCCAGGATGAATATATGGGAGAATTTAAATAATTATTTACTGGAAAAAGATGTAGTTTCAGCCGACCAGTTTAAAGAAGAATTTGTTAATTCTCTGCGGGCAGATCTGCAAAGTAATCAGGTAAACGTAGGACCTATTCGTAATTGCCAATGGAAACCGGACTGTTATGAGTTCAGTGCCGCGATTAAGGATAAATCACATATGATCGCCACCGTTGGGCCGCAAATTCCGCTTATCAAAGAATATCGTCAGGCTATTGGTCTTTATCCTAATATTAAAAAATATATTAAAGGCAGTTTTGTAATAGAGAATGGTAATAAAATAATCAGAGCGGAAAATTGGCGGGAGTTAATCGCCCTGGTAAAAAAAGAATCATTTCGAGGCAGTACCTTACAGAGATACAAAGGTCTTGGAGAAATGAACCCGGAACAGCTTTGGGAGACCACCATGAATCCCGAGAAAAGGCAGATGATAAGGGTCAAAGTAGATAATGTAGAAAGTGCTGATGATATGTTTACTACCCTTATGGGTGATAAAGTAGAGCCTCGGCGGGAGTTTATCCAAAATCACGCTCTTGAAGTAAGCGATCTTGATATTTAGTAATTATTCAAAACTACCATTAATTTCATAGTTACCAAAAAGTTATTATAAAACAATGATTGAAGAAACAGAAAACCAGGAATTAACCATATCCATTGAGAAGGAACTGCAGAATTCATATCTTGATTATGCCATGAGCGTTATCATCGGCCGGGCTTTACCAGATGTGCGTGACGGCCTGAAGCCGGTTCATCGGCGGGCCCTTTTTGCCATGCGTGAATTAGGAACTTTTCATAACCGGCCTTTTGTCAAATCAGCCCGGATTGTTGGTGATGTAATTGGTAAATATCATCCCCACGGAGACACGGCTGCTTATGACACCATTGTCAGAATGGCCCAGAAATTTTCCATGCGTTATATTCTGGTGGATGGTCAGGGTAACTTTGGCTCCGTAGATGGCGACTCACCAGCCGCCATGCGTTACACCGAGGCCAGAATGACCAAACTGGATCAGGAGATAATTGCTGATCTTGATAAAGAAACGGTGGATTTTGTCCCCAATTACGATAACAGTTTAACCGAGCCCCTTATCTTCCCCACCAAAATTCCACTACTCTTGGTTAACGGTTCAGCTGGTATTGCCGTGGGTATGGCCACCAATATTCCACCCCATAACCTCACCGAGGTTATGAATGGTCTTATTGCCACTCTGGAAAATCCCAATATAACTGTTCATGAGATTATGGAGCATATAACCGGTCCTGATTTTCCCACCGGAGCCTATATATGCGGGCGGGGTGGTATCAGATCCGCCTTTGAAACCGGGCGTGGTTCGGTGCTGATTCGTTCAAAAACCCACATAGAACAAAATAAAAAAACCAAGCGGGAATCAATAATTGTCGATGAAATTCCCTACCAGCAGAATAAAGCCTCTTTAATCATAAAAATTGCCTCTCTGATTAAGGAAAAGAGAATTGAGAATATATCTGAGGTCAGGGACGAATCGGACCGGCACGGTATGCGGGTGGTTATGGACCTTAAAAAGGATGCCAATGCCGAGGTTATTTTAAATCAGCTTTATAAACTGACCCCTTTACAGAGAAGTTTTGGCATCATCATGCTCAGTATTGTCAATAATAAGCCTGAAATTCTCAATATTAAACAGATACTTGAACATTTTATTCTACATCGTAAGACAATTATTTACCGTCGTACCGAGTATGATCTTAATAAGGCCCAGGAACGGGCTCATATCCTGGAAGGTCTGAAAATTGCCATTACCAATCTTGATGAGGCGGTGGAAATAATTAAAAAATCTGCCAGTCCAAGTGATGCCGCCACTTCTCTTATTGCCCGTTTCAATCTCTCAGAGATTCAGGCAAAATCAATTCTTGAAATGCGTCTCCAGCGTTTAACCGGTTTGGAACGTGATAAAATTATTCATGAATACGAGGAGTTGCAGAAAAAAATTACCTATTTTAAGGAAATTTTAAGTGATGAAAATCTGGTAATCAAGATAATCCGCGATGAGTTTATTGAAATCAGAGATACCTATGGTGATGAACGCCGTACAGAAATTATAAGTATTCCCGATGAAATTCTGCCCGAAGACCTGATTACCAAAGAGGATATGGTGGTTACTGTTACCCATAAGGGTTATATCAAACGGAATTCCATTGAGTTATACCGGGCCCAGCGCCGGGGCGGTAAAGGGGTTGCCGGAACCAATATTAATGATGATGATTTTGTCGCCAATATATATCTGCCTTCTACCCACGACACTTTTATGTTTTTCACTAATAAGGGAAAGGTGTTCTGGCGTAAGGTATATCAGATACCAATAGCGGGCCGGACAGCCAAGGGCAAGGCTATTGTCAATTTTTTAGAACTCTCCGAAGGTGAGAAAGTAGCGGCTATAATGCCGGTTGAGAATTTTGATGTCGAGGAGGGGGAAGAACGCTTTATAATGATGATTTCCAAGCATGGCGTGGTTAAAAAAACCAGGATTCAAGAATTTAATAAACCACGGCGGGGCGGGAAAATAGCCCTGACTATCAGGGAAAACGATGAGATTATTTACGCTGTTCTTACCTCTGGTAAAGATGATATTCTTTTAATCACTAAAAATGGCAAGGCCTGCCGTTTTAAAGAGAGTGATATCAGACCCACCGGAAGAACGGCAGCCGGAGTCCGCGGTATAAGATTAGATGCTGATGACGAGGTTATCGGTACCGTGGTAATTAATAATGAATCATCCATTCTGACGGTAACGGAGAATGGCTTTGGCAAACGCAGTTCAGCCGAAGATTACCCCCTGCGTCATCGGGGCGGCAAAGGGGTTATAGCCATTAAAACCAGCGCCCGTAACGGTAAGGTGATAGCCGCTCTCCAGGTTAACGATCAGGATGAAATTATGATGATTACCAATGGCGGTAAAATTATCCGGATCAGGATGGATAATATGCGGGTAATAGGCCGTAATACCCAAGGGGTAAAGATGTTTAATCTTAATGATGATGAAAAAGTAGTGGCCGTTGATTTACTGGCCGAACAGGCATCGTCAGCGGATGAAGAAGAGGATGATGTCTCCTGAAAAGATACTGATAATCGGGGCCGGCAGTTGGGGGACAGCCCTCGCCAAACTCCTCGCGGACAAAGGTAAACAGGTGATTCTCTGGGGTCATCGTACGGCACATATTGAACAAATCCGGCGTGAGACCGAAAACCGACTTTATCTGCCCGGAATAAAACTTGAGAATATAACCTTCACCGCCGATATAAATATGGTTAAGGGGGCCGCCATGGTGGTTATGGTAGTCCCTTCCCATGTTTTCAGGGGGGTATTTAAGAATCTGGCCCCTCTCCTGAATAACGATACCTATGTACTGTCGGCGGTTAAGGGTATTGAAAACGATACCCTGATGACCATGACCATGGTTATAGAGGATATAAGAAAAGGTCTGCCGGTAGGTGTTCTTTCCGGCCCCAGTTTTGCCAGGGAAGTAGCGGTTGATATCCCTACCGCCGTCACGGTGGCTTCAACCGATATAAAGCAGGCCAGAGTATTTCAACAGACCTTTTTTACCGAATTTTTTAGAGTTTATACCAGCACTGATGTGATTGGTGTTGAGTTGGGCGGCCCTTTAAAAAATATAATCGCCATTGCCGCCGGGATCTGTGATGGTTTAGGCTATGGTACTAACACCAGGGCGGCTCTGATAACCAGAGGTCTGGCCGAAATTACCCGTATGGGAGTAAAGATGGGAGCTAACCCCCTGACCTTTTCCGGTCTCGCCGGCATGGGTGATCTGGTCTTGACCTGTACCGGTGATCTGAGCCGCAACCGCCAGGTGGGATTAATGCTGGGCCAGGGTAAGACCCTCACCGACATTCTAACTGAGATGAAAATGGTGGCTGAGGGGGTTAAAACCACTAAGTCTGCCTGGCTCCTGGCCCGTAAACTTGGGGTTGATATGCCCATCCTTGAACAGATATATCAGGTCATTTATGCCGATAAACCCTGCGCTGAGGCGGTATATGATCTTTTAAGCCGCGATCAAAAAGAAGAGTTATCCTGAATTTTCCCTTTCTTCATCCATGCAAATCAAAGAATATCAGCCTCGTAATATACTGATTCGGGCCACTAACTGGATTGGTGACGCCATAATGACCACCCCGGCGGTGCGGACAATCCGTCAGAATTTTCCCGCAGCCGAGATATCCATTCTGGTTCATCCCTGGGTGGCCGATGTCTTTAACGCCAGCCCATATATTGATCATATTATTCTCTATCAAAAAAAATCTGTTCATAGCGGTCTGCCGGGTATGTGGCGTTTAAGCCGGGAATTAAAGCGGCAGAATTTCGACCTCGCTGTTTTATTGCAAAATGCCTTTGAGGCCGCCTTAATAGTCAAACTCGCCGGTATCCCGCTTCGCCTGGGTTACAGCCGTGACTGCCGGGGAATATTGCTGAGTCATGCCATTACCCTTAAAAAGCAGAGAAAAAAAATCCACCAGGTTCATTATTATCAAGGGCTGCTGGCCGATGCTGGTCTGGAGTTAGGGCCGGATGAATTATTTCTGCAAATATCCCAGGAGAATAGAGATTCGGCAGCCCGTTTTATTAAGGCACAAAAAGGGCCTTTAATCGGCTTGAATCCCGGTGCCGCCTACGGCCCGGCCAAACGCTGGCCGGCCGAGAAATACGCTGATCTGGCCCACAGGGTAGAGCGTAATTACCAGGCCCGTGTAATGGTATTCGGCACCAATGATGACCGGCAGACCGCCGCGGTTATTGCCCGGCGCTGTAAAAATATTATAGATTTAACCGGCCGGACAAGTCTGGCGGAGGCTATGGCCCTTATTGAGCGCTGCCGGGTATTTGTTACCAACGACTCCGGTTTAATGCATGTAGCCGCGGCCCTGAAGACCCCGCTGGCGGTAATATTCGGCTCCACTAATCCCGTTACTACCGGCCCCTTTTCAAAAAACAATATTATCCTGCGCCAGCCTTTACCCTGCAGCCCGTGCATGAAAACCCATTGTCGGCAGAATAACTTTGCCTGCATGGAGAATATTAAGGTTGATGATGTCCTGACTGCTGTTGATACCCTGTTGGATTAATCGTAGGGGCACCCCTTGTGGTGTCCATAATTTTTCTATCCTGCATTGCCGTTCGGTATCTCTGTAAATGTTCCATGAACCCCCAGTTGTGCGTAATTAAGTACCCCGATAATACCTGTATATCGGAGTCCCGCAGGCTCGCTTACCCGGGGGATTTAAGTGGCGTGCAGCAGGGTGTTCATGGAGTGCTTACGTCGTCTATTGGAGCGCCGAGACAGTCACGGAAAATGAGATATATCACGTTTGAAGATACTACTGGCCGGGACCTCAAAACAGGCTGTAAATTGCTGGCGGCTGGGGGCGTATAAAATTGCGGGGTGAAATTCAGTAGTTAAAGGACAACAAAAAGCCCGAAGGATTACTCCCGCGGGCTTTTTGTTGATATATAAACATCTGTAAGATGAGAAAAATTCTGGCTCCCCGGGCCGGGCTCGAACCAGCGACAAGGTGGTTAACAGCCACCTGCTCTACCAACTGAGCTACCGAGGAACACAAAAGGTAATCAAATTATCGGCACAATATAGCAACTCAACCCAAGGCCGTCAACATCTTTTTAGGTAATAATGGTCTGCTGCCCGACAAAATTTTACTTGTGTAAATTGTCTTATAATGCTATTTAACAAACTTCTTTGCCGTTGTGACAGTATAGTTTTGAGTCGGGGCGTAGCGCAGCCTGGTTAGCGCGCCTGCCTTGGGAGCAGGAGGTCGGAAGTTCGAATCTTCTCGCCCCGACCAGTGATGTGTATAAATTAAAGGGCTGCCGGTTTTCCGGCAGCCCTTTAATTATTTTGGCCGGTCTTGTCTTCCGGCTGTTTCCGGCGCAGAAGGCCGTTAACCTGCCAGTCCACAATGGGCGGCTCGGTTTGCAGCTCCACCATGTTTCCGGGGTTGGCCTTCTTCATCTCACCTTTCTCGTTGTTAATCCTGACAATTTGGGCCTGCCGCTGTTTAAACCCCGGTTCCAGGTATTCTATCCAGTCACCGGTCATTATCTGATTCCTGGCCTCGATCAATATCCGCCCCTCCACCTGCCGTACCAGCCCCACCGGGGCGTGGGTCTGGGCGTATTTAATGCCGTTGTAGAGCATATCCCGCTGTTGTGGCGGCCCGTCAAAAAAATTCTCCGTGTAACCCCGGGAGCCGATTTTGGCCAATTCTTCGTTCATGGCCGCTGGCAGGGTGATGGCGGCCGGAGTGGTTGTTTCCGGCTGGGCGGCGATATAATCCAGGGCCGCCCGATAGAGACGAACCACTGCCCCCACGTAATAGACGCTCTTCATCCGGCCCTCAATCTTGATACTGTCTACTCCTGCCGCGATTAGTTCCGGCAGACGATGCAGCAGACATAAATCCCGGCTGTTGAAGATATAGGTGCCATGGCCGTCTTCCTCCACCGGGAAATACTGGCCCGGCCGCTTTTCTTCCTCGAGGATATAACGGTAACGGCAGGGGTGGGCACAATTGCCGTGATTGGCATCCCGGCCCGTCATGTACAGGCTCAACGAACAGCGGCCGGAATAGGAAATACAAAGGGCGCCGTGGACAAAGACCTCCAGCTTGATATTTGTATTTTCTCTTATTTCCCTGATTTCGGCCAGGGTTAATTCCCGGGCCAGGTTGACCCGGCTGGCCCCCTGCTCCCGCCAGAAGAGAGCGCTGGCTGAATTGGTGATATTGGCCTGGGTGCTGATGTGGATATTTATCTCCGGTACCCATTTGCGGGCCAGGGCAAAGATGCCCGGATCGGAGATAATCAGGCCGTCCACCCGCAGAGCCCGCAGACGGAAAAGATAATCCCGCAAATCGTGCAGGTCACTATTATGGGCCATTATATTTATGGTGATAAAGACCCGTACCCTCCGTTTATGGGCATAGCGCACCGCCGCCGCGATCTCCTCCATTCCCAGAACAGCATGAGCCCTGAGGCTGTAGGCCGCGCCGCCCATATATACGGCATCGGCCCCGTAGTGAATGGCGATCTTCAATTTATCCAGACTGCCGGCCGGGGCCAGAAGTTCCGGCCGGCAGCGGCCGGTATTAGCAGGCGGCATAATTCCTCCAGGCGGCAGGGAGTGCGGGACAATAAGACAGGTTCCGGGGCGCGATTACAAATTTATATGAATTTTCCATGGATTATATGTATATTAATTTTTGATCTTGGGCAGTCTGCTTTGAGATGCCGCATAATTACTATTTAATCATAATTTTATCAATGATAACGGCCTTGTTAGACCTTCATAATATTTCACCGCGGGCCAAAATCATGGCAGCCATGAGCGGCGGCGTTGACTCCTCGGTTACCGCCGCTCTTCTGAAGCAGCGTGGTTTTGAGACGCATGGCGTTTTCATGACTCTGGATGGGAATAAGGACAACCGGAACGCCAGGCGGGCCGCGAAAATTGCCGATTTCCTTAACATCCCCTTTACTGTTCTTGACCTGAGCCTTGAATTTAAAAAAGAGGTGCTGGATTATTTTCAGCAGACCTATGAGCAGGGGCTTACCCCTAATCCCTGCGCCGTCTGTAATCGAACCATTAAATTCGGCCGCTTGATGGATTACGCCCTGGAACGGGGGATGGATTATTTCGCCACCGGTCATTACGCCCGCCTCTGCCGTGATAATGGCGGCCCGGTTCGGCTCTTAAAGGGGGCGGACGCCACTAAGGATCAGTCTTATTTTCTTTGTCGTCTGCAACAGCCCCAGCTGACCCATGCCCTCTTTCCCCTGGCTGCTGCTCATAAAAGTGAGGTCTATAAAATGGCTGCCGAGCTTGGCCTCAAGGGCCGCCATGGCACGGAGAGTCAGGATGTCTGTTTTATGGCCGGCCGTGGTTTGGATGAATATTTTGCCACTTGTCTGCCACTGGCGGCGGCGGGTGATTTTGTCACCCTGAATGGTGAGCGCAAGGGGCGGCACCGGGGAATAAGATACTATACCATCGGTCAGCGCCGGGGGCTTGGTATTCCGGATGTGACGCCCTATTATGTTGTGGCCCTGAATGCCGCCGCCAATGAGGTGGTAATCGGCAAGGACGGTGATTTGTGGCGGCGGCGGTTGATGGTGGGCGATGTAAACTGGCTTACCGGTCAGGCCCCGGAGTTACCGGCAGAGTTTGACGTCAAGATACGATACCGCCATCAGGGGGCCGGGGCCGTGGTCAGGGCGGCGGCAAGCGGACTGTTAATAGAATTCAACGAGGCGCAGCGGGCTGTTACTCCCGGCCAGTTCGCGGTTTTATATCAGGACGATGAGGTGATCGGCAGCGGCCGAATCTTAGGCGCGGATGAATAAATCAGCTCAGATAACAGCGGCCGTTACTACCCTGGGCTGTAAGGTTAATCAATATGAATCCGCCGCCTTTATCAGCCGTTTGCGGGCTCTGGGAGTTCGGATAGTACCCTTCTCACAGGCGGCGGATATTTATATAATCAACAGCTGCGCGGTTACCGGCAAGGCCGGGGCGCAGTCGCGGCAGATGATTCGCCGGGCCCGGCGTGCCAACCCTGAGGCCCGGATTATCGCCACCGGCTGTTATACCCAGGTGGAAACCGCCAGGGTGCGGGAGATTGCCGGCGATAATGTCTGTCTCGTGGGTAATGACCAGAAGCACCTTCTGGTTGATATCGCCCTGGGTAGTGAGAGGCGGGGCTCTGAGGTGCTGCCCGACATTGGCCTTCAGCGCCGGATATGCAGCCTGCCGGTACGCCGTTTTGCCGGACGTGCCAGGGCCTATTTGAAGGTGGAGGACGGTTGTAATAATTTTTGTACCTATTGCATCGTGCCTTATACCAGAGGGCGGGTGCGCAGCCTGCCACTGTCCGAGGTTCTCCGGCAGACCGCGGTGTTTGCCGGAGAGGGGTATCGGGAATTGGTTATTACCGGTATTCATGTCGGTCATTACGGCCGGGATTTACGGCCCGCTTCTTCCTTTACCGGGCTGGTGCGGGAGCTTGAGGCCGCGGAGCATGATCTGCGTTATCGCATCAGCTCTCTTGAGCCCGGTGAGCTGGATGATGAATTATTGGAGTTTCTCGCCGCGTCCCGCTGTTTTATGCCCCATTTTCATCTCCCCCTGCAGAGTGGTGATCCCCTTATTTTGCGCCGGATGCGGCGGCGTTACACGGTGGAGGATTTCCGGCATGTGGTACGAAATATTCAGCGCCTTATGCCGGAGGCGGCGATTGGCCTGGATACGGTGGTGGGATTTCCCGGTGAAGACGAGGAGATGTTTCGCCACACCTGTGAATTAATTGCGGATTTGCCCATTACCTATCTGCATGTCTTTCCCTATTCCCGGCGGCCCGGTACTGCCGCCGCTGAAATGCCGGATCAGGTTCCAGCTGCCGTAAAGCAGGAACGGGCGGCCATACTGCGCTCCCTGGGCCGGGAAAAACGGATTGAATTTTATCGGCGGCAGTTGGGTCGAACCCACAGGGTGCTGGCCGAGAACAGTGGTAATCGATTCAGGTTGATGAAGGGGTTCAGCGAGAATTATGTACCGATTTATTTCAAGGCCCCGGCCGCCGCGGCCAATACCGTGCTTGAGGTTGAGGCGCGTGAGGTGCGGGGGGAGGGTGTTTTAGGCGTTATTGCCTGATAAGCACGAAAACAGCGGAACCTTTACCGTCTAAAATACAAGCAAGAATATCAAAAAAGGTTTAACAGATGATTGGAGAGATTATTGCCATTGGAGATGAATTGACCTCGGGGCGGATTTTGAATCAGACCAGTAATTTTGCCGCCTATCATCTCTTTGCCATGGGCCATGAAATAGTGGCCATGGCCACCATAGGTGATTCACCTGAACTGATCGGCTCAGCCCTTAAAAAGGCCTTAAACCGGGCTGATTTTATCATTGTTACCGGGGGATTGGGCCCCACGACCGATGATCTTACCACCGAGGCCGTGGCCAGGGTGCTGGAACGGCCGGTTACCTTTCATCCGGAAATCCTGGCCCAGATAAAACATAGTTCGGCTTCCCGCTGTAAGGGGAAAACGCCGCCAAAGGGGGTTCATCTCGAAAAACTGGCCTGGCTGCCGGCCGGGGCCGAAGCCCTGAATCCCAAGGGTAATATGGCCGGATATGTCCTGGTGCATGAAGAAAAGCCAATATTTTTTCTGCCCGGCGTGCCCCGCGAAATGCAGGAATTATTAAAGAACTATGTTCTGCCCCGGCTGCGTAAATGGCCCGGACGGCAGCATCGTCAGGTGCGGCAGCGTCTGTATCGGGTTTTCGGGCTGCCGGAAACCGAGGTTAACGAACGGGTGCGGCATCTTGAGGGCGATAACTCCATGGTCAGGATTGGCTATTACCCCGTGTTTCCGGAGGTGCATTTAAGTCTCACCGCCCTGGGGGCCGGTGCCGCCGAGAGCGAGGCCCTTTTGCAGGTCTTTGACAAACGTATAAAGCGGGCTCTTGGTGCATATATTTACGGCTTTGATGATGAGACCATGGCCAGCTGTGTTGGTACCCTGCTGCGCCGTGAGGGGAAGACGGCGGTGGTAGCCGAATCCTGCACCGGCGGTCTTATCGCGCATAATATTACCACTGTTCCCGGCAGTTCCGCTTATTTTCTGGGCGGGGTTGTCGCTTACAGTAATAAATTGAAGATGGATATTCTCCGGGTCAGGCCGCAAACCCTGGAGAGGCACGGGGCGGTGAGCGCTGAAACGGCCACTGAGATGGCCCGTGGTATGCGGGAATTAAGCGGGGCCGACGCGGCGCTCGCGGTGACCGGTATTGCCGGGCCGGATGGCGGCAGTGAGGAAAAGCCGGTGGGTACGGTCTATTTCGGCAGTGATTACCTGGGCGAATGCCGCCATTATCTCCATCAATTCTCCGGTACCAGGGCCCAGATTCAGGTCATTGCCGCCCAGACCGGCCTGGATATTCTGCGCCGTCTGCTTTTACAAAAGGCCTGAATCCTGAAGACGCTGATGCTCCACCTTCAGACAGCGATCCATAATTACGATGAGTCCGGCGGCCTGGGCCCGGAGGGCCGCTTCGGCATGGATTACCCCTAATTGCAGCCATAAGACTTTGGCTCTGATCCGCAGAGCGCTGTCAACAATGGCCGGAACCTCGGCGGCCCGCCGAAAGACATCAACAATATCCACCCGGCCGGGAATACTCTCCAGATCAGGATAACACTTAAGCCCCATAATTATGGTCTGGCCGGGATTTACCGGGATCACCTCAAAACCGGCGGCCATGAGATAGGCGGCCACCTGATTGCTGGGGCGGCTGGGCTTGGGGGACATCCCCACCACCGCGATACGCTGCGTAGCGGTTAATATCCGACTGAGATCTTCATCGTTTATAATTTTTAGATCAGGCATGATTATGTCCTCTTTTCCGCTTGATATCCGGGGAGGCCCCGGCTTTGGGCATTTTCTTCATTTAAGCGTCATAAGATAATTTTTTTTGCGGCCGGCACCCTCGATATTCAAAGCAGGCCCTGTTGTTTCAGGTGAACCTGCAAAATGGCAACGGCCGCCGGAGTTATACCGGAAATCCTGGAGGCCTGGCCCAAAGAGCGGGGTCTTATGGCCTGAAGCTTTTCCACCACCTCGTTGGATAAGCCATGCAGGGCGGTATAATCCAGATCAGCGGGCAGCAGGGATTTTTCAAATTTCTTAAAATTGGCTACCTGTTCATTCTGGCGCTGGATATATCCCTGATATTTGACCCGCAGTTCAAGCTCACGGGCGGCCTGGGGGCTTATTTCGTGATTATCCCCGCTCAGCTCGATGAGGGCGGCAAGGGTGATTTCAGGCCGCCGCAGGAGATCGACCAGGGGGGCCGGTTCCCGCAATGCCGAGCTGTTCAGGGCTGCCAGCCCCTCGTTTACCTTGGCTGTCGGTCTTAGATTGTTTTTGCCCAGCCAGGTCATATTTTCGGTAATTTCGTCCCGTTTCCGGCAGAAATCGTGATAGGTCTCATCATCAATCAGCCCCAGAGAGCGGCCGATATCCCGCAGGCGCAGATCGGCGTTATCTTCCCGCAGCAGAAGGCGGTATTCGGCCCTGGAGGTAAACAGGCGGTAAGGCTCTTTGGTACCCAGGGTGACCAGATCATCAATTAAAACCCCGATATAGGCCTGGGAGCGGTCAAGAATCAGGGGTTCTTCAGCCCGACAATATTTCACCGCGTTTATACCGGCTATGAGGCCCTGAGCCGCCGCCTCCTCGTAGCCGGAGGTACCGTTAATCTGCCCGGCGAGAAAGAGGCCGTCAATGCGCTTGGTCTCAAGAGACGGCTTCAGTTCCAGGGGATCAATATAATCGTACTCAATGGCGTAACCGGGCCTGATTATTTTGACCCGCTCCAGGCCTTTGATGCTGTGCAGCATGTCACGCTGAATATCAAGGGGTAGACTGGTGGGAACACCGTTGGGATATATTTCCACCGTCTCCAGGCCCTCCGGTTCAAGAAATATCTGGTGCCGTGTCTTGTCTGGAAAACGGGCTACCTTATCCTCAATGGATGGACAATAGCGGGCTCCAACCCCCTCAATAACACCGGTGAACATGGGTGAGCGGTCTAAGCCGCGGCGGATAATGGCGTGGGTCTCTTCGTTGGTATGGGTAATATAACAGGGGCGCTGGGGCAGGGCCGGTGTGCCTTTACTGGTGAAGGAAAACATGCGGGGCGGATCATCGCTGTACTGCGGGGTAAGCTCGCTGAAATCAATACTTTTGCCGTCCAGGCGGGGAGTGGTGCCGGTCTTCATGCGGCCCATATTGAAACCAAGTGTACGCAGATGTTCCGGCAGGCGCAGGGAGGGGGCATCGCCAAGACGGCCGGCGGGAAAATTCTTCAAGCCGATATGAATAAGTCCGTTCATAAAGGTGCCGGTAACAATAACTACGCTGCGGGCCGTAATTTCTTCGCCCAGGGAGGTGATGACCCCGCCCACGCGGTTTTTATCAAGGAGCAGGCCGTCTACCACCGTCTGGCGAATCTCCAGGCCGGGCTGGTTTTCCAGCACCTTCTTCATCCGCAGGCGGTAGAGGAGGCGGTCGGCCTGAGCCCGGGAAGACCAGACCGCCGGGCCCTTACGGGTGTTGAGTTGCCGGAATTGAATGGCGGTGGCGTCAATATTTCTGGCCATTTCACCGCCCAGGGCGTCAATCTCCTTGACGAGATGGCCCTTGGCCAGACCGCCGATGGCCGGGTTGCAGGACATGGCGCCGATACCGTCGGCATTAATAATTGCCACCATGGTTTTACAGCCCATACGGGCGGCAACCAGGGCCGCCTCACAGCCGGCATGACCGGCACCCACCACAATCAGATCATATTCGTAATTCATCTGCTTAATGATAACCTTTTAAATTTTCTGAATTTCGGTCTTCTTGCCATCTTCCAGAAGTCCGGGGTCAGTAAGACCACTACCGTATAAAGTTCCAGGCGGCCGGCCAGCATGCAGATAATTAATATTACCTTGGCAGTGGCGGGCAGGGCGCCAAAATTCTGAACAGGACCCACCGCGTTCAATCCGGGGCCTATGTTGTTAAGGGTGGCGATAACGGCCGTTACCCCAGTGACCATATCCACCCCCTGAGCGGTAACCGCCACACAGGCCAGGGCGCAGAAAACAATATAAATCGCCAGAAAGCCTAATACCCCGAGCATGACCTCCTGCGGTACCTTGATATTACCCATTTTAATGGTGTTCACTTCATTGGGATGCACCAGCTTGCGGAGTTGGAGACGGGCGTATTTGAGAAAGAGGAGCAGGCGCACCACTTTAATGCCGCCGCCAGTGGAACCGGCGCAGCCGCCGATGAACATCAGGGCTACCAGCAGAATCTTGCTGAGTGCCGGCCATTTATCAAAGTCAGCCGTGCCAAAGCCGGTGGTGGTAATAATCGACACTACCTGAAAGATGGAGTCCCGGATATTGGTGAGCCATGATTGATATATACGGCCCTGGTTGGCAAAAACAATAATCAGGCTGGATACTGCCACCAGAGTGAGGTAGAAACGAAATTCCTCGCTCTGCCAATAGACCCGCCAGCGGCCGTGGAGGGCGTGATAATGGAGGGTGAAATTGGTTCCTGCCGCAAACATGAAAAAGATGATAACGGCCTCGATATAGGGGGAATTAAATTCGCTGACGCTGGCGGTATAGGTTGAAAACCCACCGGTGGCGAGGGAGGCGAAGGCATGGCAGGTGGCGTCAAAAAGATCCATGCCGCCCAGCAGCAGCAAGATAATCTCTATAAAGGTAATCAGGACATATACCCCCCAGAGGATACGGGCCGTATTCTGCATTCGGGGGGCCAGCCGGTCTTTTGTGGGGCCGGGCATTTCGGCCTGAAAGAGCTGCATGCCGCCAATCCCGAGGAGGGGCAGCACGGCGAGAGACAGAACGATAATCCCCATGCCGCCGATCCAGTGGGTCAGAGCCCGCCAGAAGAGCATGCTCCTCGGCAGAATCTCCATATTGCTTAAGATGGTGGAGCCGGTGGTGGTGAAGCCGGACATGGACTCAAAATAACAGTCAATAAATGAGGGAAAGCTACCGCTGAAAAAAAAGGGCAGGGCGCCAAGAAAGGCGAGCCCTAACCAGCTGAAAGTTGCCACCGCGAAGCCGTCCCGGTAGCCCAATTCCGGATTGGGAGGGAAAAGGGCAATTAGAAATCCGCCCATGAGGCCGCCGATGAGGGCGCTGGTCAGAAAGGCCCTGGTCATGCCGTCATGGTAGATGAGGCTTACCGGTATGGGCAGCAGAATAAAGAGGGAGATGAGCAGTAATAATTTGCCGAGAATGTTTAAGACGCCGTCTGTCCGCATAATTTCAGGGTGCGAAAAAATCAGCGACCTCCTGCACCGCCTCACGGAGGGCAAAGATCACCAGATTGTCTCCAGGTCGCAGCCTGGTTGTGCCAACGGGAATTATTACCCGGTGTTTTTTGTTTCTCACCACCGCCCCCAAGACCGCACCCTTGGGGAAATTCAAGCTCTGCAGGGTGGCGTGTTTGAACTTATCCGTGTCCGGTACCTTTAGTTCCACCACTTCGGCGTCACTGCCAAGCAGTGAGGCGGCGGAGACAATGGTACCGCCGGTGCGCACAAAGCGTAAAATCATATTGGCTGCCACCTGCCGCGGACTCAGGGCCACATCAATACCCAGTTTGGCCAACAGGGGGACAAAATCAGGGCGGGAGATGCGGGTTATGCATTTACCGGCGCCATGATGTTTGGCTAACAGGCTGGCGAGAAGGTTGGTTTCATCGCTGTCGGTGACGGTGATGACGAGATCGGCCTGATCCAGTCCCTCATCAAGAAGGCTGTGGGCGTCTAAGCCGTCAACATTTAATACCGTGGTGTTATTAAGATTTTCGGCTAAAAATTCGCAGCGCCCGGCATCCTGCTCAATGAGGCGGACATTTACCTTTTTCTGCTCCATCTGGCGGGCCACCATGAAACCAATGGCGCCGCCGCCAATGATGAATACCTGTTTCGGTTCCTGGCTCATGAGATGCACCAGACCGCTGGTGGATGACATATCGCTCTTGCGGGCCACCATGTAAATACGATCCTCGGCCTGAATAATGTCACTGCCGCGGGGAATTATGGTCTTTTCCCGGCGGATAATGGCGACAATACCCCCCATTATGCCCTTCAGTTCCAGCAGTGATTTGCCGATGTTGGAGTTTCCCGCCGCCACCGTGTAGCCTAAAAGGATGACCTGGCCATGGGCGAATTCCGCTGATTCAAAGGCCCCGGAGAGGGTGGAGAGACGCAGAATCTCATCACCAATGGCCCGGTCAGGGCTGATGAGGAGATCAATCCCCAGGGCCTTTTCGTTTAGGGCGGTGTTCTGGGAATAAAAGTCTTCATTACGTACCCTGGCAATACGGGTTTTGATCTGGTAATTCCGGGAGATAATGCAGGCCACCAGATTGACCTCATCGCTGTTGGTGACGGCCACAAGGAGATCGGCACGTTCAATACCGGCCTCTTCCAGCACCTTGATGGAGGCTCCGCTGCCGCAGACGGGGAGGACGTTAAGCTCCCGCTCCAGACGGTTTAATTTAGCGGCCTCCCGGTCAACAAGAATAACATCATGACCTTCGTCGGAAAATTTGGCGCTCAGATGATAACCAACCGCTCCTGCCCCTATAATGACGATTCGCATAATTTAATTTTTAACCGGTCTTTTTCCGCCAGGAAATTACCGCCCATGAGGGGCAGAGCTCATCTCGTAAATACCAGTATCCCTCCTTGTTTTCGGCGAGACGTTCACTGAGGTGGTGGTTGAGTTTGTCATTCTCAGCCGCGGTTAAATCGTGAAACATCCAGGCCCAGGAGCTGATTGCCTCCTTCCTTGTTTTATAGCTGCGGCCGGGCGGCAGGTCAATAAAATCAAGCCGGGCGTGAATCCCCATTTGATAGAGGATATTGACGGTATAAATATAGTCCGGCCCCGGATGAAAGGGGCGGCCAATGGCGGCAAACATGGCGGGGTCAAAGGGGCCGCTGCCCACCCGGTCGCCGATAAACACCCAGCCGCGGGCCGCCTGCCGCAGCTTGTCAAGGGCGCCTTTTAAATCATCAACGGCCAGGGAGCGGGAGGCTATTATCAGGTCATATTGCCCTAACCCCAGGGCCTGCCAGTCATCTTCCCAGGCCCCCTGGCGGGTGGTTATATTATCAAGGCCTTCCCCGGCGGCCCGCTCCGTAAGAATAGCCAGCATCTCAGATGAAAAATCCACTGCCGTTATTTCTTTAACCTCGCGGGCGAGAGGGATGGTGAGAGTGCCGGGCCCGCAGCCCATGTCGAGAACGCTCATGGTGGGAGAAAGAGGCAGTTTTTTAAGAAATTCTTTAACATACACCGAATCTTTATGACGCCTGGCAAAGCCTGCCGCCCGTTTATTCCAGTCCGCGGATGTTTTACGCTGCCAGGTTTTTTGGCGTCTAACCTCCTGCCACATCTCGTTCCAGTCAATCACGAATTTTTCCCCTTAAATCAGGCATGGTTTCCGGTTTCCTGGCATCCCATATTTTTGCCTCATTACCGGTGGCGGTAACATTTTCATAGACACCCTTGTCGCGCCGTACCAGCTTGGTGAAGCCCATATTCTTCAAATCACTGTTCCCCTTTGGGGTGCTGATGCCAACGAGTGAGATGAGACGTTTGACCGGGGTGCCGCATTGCGGGCATTTACTGAATTTGGCGCTGTACATGGACTGGGTCAGTTCAAAGATTTTACCGAGAGCGCAGCCTTCTCCCTCGTGTTCATATTCATAAACCGGCATGATCTTCTCCAAATAATTCCCTGTATATCATCAAGTTCAGGGCGTATGGCAATACACCCCTACGGCGGTGCCTGCTCCAGATTAAAGGTATCTATTTTATCGTAAGAGCTCAAAAAACCACACTCTTGATTTTATAACCTCTCGGAATGTAAGCGTTTTATGGAGCGCTTACATTTTATCCGTTACCCCCCTGTTTAAGCCGCAGACAGTTCAGCATGACTGTGGTCTTGCCCTCCTACGAGTCCAGATCAATTTTCTTGGTCATTATTTTATAGTCATCCCCGGCCCTGGCCAGGAATTTATAAAGGGTCTGGCGCCGCAGGTCGTGGGCCAGATAAATTGAGCCGCCAGGTTTTAATAATTTTTTAAAGGTCTTGAGCAGGGGGTCAAGGAGATCCTCCCGGAAAAGAATTTCCGCCCCGATTATGGTATCAAAAGGTTCTAACTTGGCGGGTTTGGTCCAGTCCAGGGTGGCAAAGGCCGGTTTCACCTGACTGGCGGCGGCGCTTACCCGCTGGAAATCCATGATTATTGTTTCATAATCGCTTAAGGTAACCTCAAAACCATGGGCCGCGGCCGCCAGACCTGGGGCACCAAGCCCGGCTCCCAATTCCAGCAGCCTGGGCCCGGCCTGGGCCGGATTAAGAGACACGGCGACTTCGGCCAGAATTATAGCTGCCTCCCAGAGTTTTATCCAGAAGGGGAAATCGGCTATATTGGCGAAGGGATCACGGCCCTGGAGAATATCCTCCAGATCCTGTACCTGTAATAACTGTAAATTTATGTCCCTGATTTTTAAAGGGGCAAAATCAACTTTATAATTGCGGCGGATACGACGTAAGATCTTTGCCTCTTTATCAGGCAGGTCAATTTTCATTTTATAAATACCTGTACTTTGGAATATGGAACGGGATTTCAGCCTTTAGGGGGCGGACTATGAACAAAAAAAGCTGTCCAATCAAAGGATTGAACAGCTTTTTTAAGCGGTAAAACGCTTGGAAGGCAACTAATTAACAGCCTTCAACAGCCCTTCTCATTCTTTTGGGGCTTACCTTGACTTTCTTGCCTACTTCCAGCTTCTTGGCATTATGCTCGCTGCATTTCAAAGTTACAGAGGAACCGTTAACGGCGGAAACCTCACAGGTGAAGGAATAAGCAACAACCGCGGAGGTAGCGGTGAATGCCATTGCCAGAACCAATGCTAAAATTTTCTTGTTCATTTTACTCTCCTTTCAGTTAGTTAATGATTAAAAAATGATGCCGATAGCTTATATAATAATTATTCCTGTGAAGAAAACAATTACTAATCTAAATAATTAATCTATCTTTTGTACTTTTGCAGTTTTATTTTGACCTTGTCACCAGGCTTGAATCCTTGAGCCCGTTTCTCATTGCAGTTTTTTAGAATGATAACATCTCCCCGCACTGCCTGCACCTCACAGCTTACCGTGGCGGAAAGGGCAGGTATTCCTGAAAAAAGGATAGATAAAAGAATAAGGGGAAGAATTAATTTCATGCTGTTAAAATAATCAATTACAAAAGGAAATAATAAAATAACGAAATTAAATTAGTACATAACAGGGAATCATGTCAATAAAAAATCAACCGTTATCCCACAAAGTTAGATAAAATATGTTTATTTTGTAACTATTCACTCCCATGAGTGCCAAAATATCAATAACCACAGAACCTGTAACCGGTTACATTATTTTAAGACTTGTTTCAGATCGCGGGCGATAACCTTGTGACTGGTCCAGCCGGTATAGCGTTTTACCACATTACCATCGCGGTCTATAATAAAAGCGGTGGGAATACCAATGATACCGCCAAAATCATGAGTTATTTTATCAGTGGCTATGGCCACGGGATAATTCATACCGGTCTGATGGATAACCCGGTTAACGGCGGAGGTACCATCCTGATTAACCGACAGCCCGATCACCGAAAAACCTTTAGGGGCAAATTCCTTTTGCAGACTGATTAAAGAAGGAACCTCCTGCATACATGGAGGACACCAGGTGGCCCAGAAAACCACCAGCACTACCTTACCCCGAAAATCTTTTATATCAATGGTCTTGGTGGAGCCGTTTAGGGCTGTAACCGAAAATTCAGGTACCTTGGTTGTTGCCTGAGCCGGAGGAGTAACCGAGAACGTCCCGAGAATAAGCGCCGCGATTATTATAGTGATAAATTTCATGATATTCCTCTTTAAATTAGTTTATAACAGAAGATACTGCTCAAAAATGAGCCCCTGCTTTTCATAATATAACCATTAAAAAATAATATACCATTTATACCTGAATGCTTCATTCTGTCAATCAAAAGCCGCTAACCTCTGATAAATGCGTTTATAAATGGCAAATTTTTACCATAGTCGCGGGCGGGGTCTTTATGGCCACCATGGACAGCTCCATGGTCAATCTGGCTCTGCCGGCGATTATGAAAGATTTCGGCAGCCCCCTGAAAGATACGGAATGGGTCTCCCTGATCTATCTTCTGGTCATAAGCTCAACCCTGTTAATTTGGGGCAATCTTTCCGACCGCCTGGGACGGCGCCTGATCTATCCCCTGGGGTTGCTGGTCTTTGCCCTGGGTTCATTGTCCTGCGCCTGGTCAGCAAATTTTGATCTTCTGATAATGGCCCGTTTATTACAGGGGCTGGGGGCCGCCATGATGATGTCCACCGGCCCGGCAATCATCAAAGAGACCTTTCCACCGCTGGAGCTGGGCCGGGCTTTGGGCCTTATCGGGACTTCGGTGTCTCTGGGGTTGATGACCGGTCCTCTCGTGGCGGGTATCGCCCTGCAGTTTGCCTCCTGGCGGGCCATGTTTATGCTGACCTTCCCCATTGGCCTGCTGCTTTTTTTCGCGGCCCGGCGTTATTTACCCCGCCAGCGGCCCGGCAAGGGTAAGCTGTTACTTGCCTGGCCTCCGGCTCTGGCCTGGATAATATTATTAACCTCGGCCTCGCTAACTGTGACCTACGCGGCCTCACCTGCCTGCTCCTTTACCGTGCTGATGATTTTAATTGTCAGTGTTATCCTGGCCCTGGTTTGTTTTATCCGGCTGGAGACCAACAGTCCGCTGCCGCTCCTGACTCCAGGTCTGCTTGCTCGGCGTTATGTGTCCAGCGCCCTGCTTTGTGCCATGCTCTCCTTTATGCAGCTTTTCGCGGTCTTGATTATTACCCCCTTTTATCTTGACCGGGTGCTTGATCTGCCCAAGATTCAAATTGGCTTGATTATGATGTCTGTTCCCCTGGCCGCCATGGGACTGGCCCCCCTGGCCGGCTGGTTATACGGGCGTTTTACGGCCCGTGTTCTCTGTACCATTGGTCTGTTTACGGCCAGTTGCGGGGCCTGGATGTTGAGTCTTGTTTCACCCACCGGCTGGCTGGCGGTCATTTTACCTCTGACCCTTATCGGCGGTGGTCAGGCCATTTTTTTAAGTCCTAACAGTGCCTCAGTGCTAAGGTGGATAGAAAAGGAGAATACCGGCAAGGCGGCAGCCCTGCTGGCCACCGGCCGTAATTTGGGAATGATTATGGGGGTGGGCATGGCCAGTATCGCCTTTTCCCAGGTTTTCAGCCACTTAACTAACGGCCTGGATATGCGTGATTATTCTCCGGCCCATGTTGAGGCCTTTGTCAAGGCTATGCACCGGGTCTATCAGTCCGCCGCCCTCACTGGTCTGTTGAGTGTGATTATTTCCGCTCTGCGTGGTAAGCGGCGAAAAAATTAGACTTTAAGGTCTAACAGAGCCATGGGCCGGTTGTTGCCAGGGTTGGTTTTATCTATCAGATCGTCCTTTAAACGGCACATGAGGTTTGTCTCTCTACTCACGCATTGCAGATTTATCTGTTTAAAAAGAGGGCTTAGAACTTCCTGCAGTTCCGGCAGGTGGGCCCGCAGGAAATCAGCAGCCCCCTTGTTAGAGAGCGAAAAAACACCCCGCAGATTTTGGCCCTGACGGCGCAGATCAAGATGCACATCGCCAAGACGGCTCATGGTCAGATAAAATGACAGGCCGTAACCACTGTCTTTATCCTGACCTTTGGAATTTTGGCCTTCAAAGGAGAATAACCATTCACCCCAGCCATTGTTGCTCTGAAAAAAAACGGGAAACAGTAAAAAATTATTGGGGGGATTCCTGACAGGCTGACCGGGCAGTGCCACATCAGGGGAGCCCGGCTTATGGGGCTGAGCCTGAGATGAGTCTTCTGCCCGGCCGCTGTTAATTTGGCCATGGGCCTCTAAAATCCTGGAAAGCAGGAGGATATCAGGCGGCATATTCTTGAGTGGAACGCTGGTTTTGATGAAATCCGATAGTCCCGCCCTACCTTGATTTACAGCGGCCGCCTGGGCAGTTAACTTCAGGGGCTCGGGGGTCTGGCCAATGGTGTAACTCACGCTTTCCGGCAGGTTAACGGCAGCGCTCAATGGATTGTCGGTCTTGGTCAGCAGGGGCAGCATTAAACGCAGAAGGGATAAAACGCCCTTGTCGGCGGGAAGCGGGGTTAAGCTACGGCCATCGGGCAATACCTCAAAGGTAAGCTGGCCTATGGTCAAAGGGGTCAGGGTGCGGGCGCTGAATATACCGGAGTCGGTTTGCACCACCACTACGCCGTCCGGGGTCTGGGAGATTACCCGGCCGCTTATCACCTGGCCGGGGGTAAGCTTCGCCGCTGTTGTGTCCGGGGTGACCTGCCCTTCGGCCCCAGTGGTAACTTTTGCCCGAGTGTTGTTGACCGGGGTTTTGGCACTCAGGGGCTGGCTGTTGATTCTCATTTTGTCATTTCAGCGTAATTCATAAAGGCAATAATAAACGGGGATTCTACCACCTGACTCCAGCTGTAAACCCACAGTTGATAATAATTATTATAGCTGTTTACTTTTTCAACAAAAAGCCTTACAATAATAGTACCAATGAGCAGCAGGAATATATTACCATTATTTGGCGGAAAATGGGCCGTTAAAATAGTAAACCTCGGTATCTTTTGCGGCGGTCATCGGCTTTCCGTGCCTTGTTTCAGCTGGGCATGGTATTAACTGATTTTCAACAGAAAGGGGGGAAGAGAAATGGGCATTTTCACACAACTTGGTATGGAAAATAACGATCAGGCAAGCATTGACTGGGAAATTAATCCTGCTAACTCCTTTACCATTTTTGAGAGTTGGGGCAGTAAGACCCGGATGATTCGTAATAACCGGGAACGTTATTATTATTTCTTTATTGATACCTGGCGGCAGCCGGCCCGGCTCTGTCTCATGGAACGAGGGATTAAGCATGCCAAAATTCTCGCTGAAATTAAGGCCCCGGATGAACTGATTAAACGTTGCGTCTCCGCTCAGGGCAGTAAGTCCGGGCTGGATAAATGCTATGCCGTTAATGAGGGTTTAAAGGATTGGCTCTGCGATAATATTTTAAGAACAGGACATAACGAGTCCCTGGTGACGGCTATCAAAGAGGAAGAGATTCCTGAAGACATGGGGGTTCCCCTGGCTCTTAATGATGGTACCTACCCGGAACTGAACCGGATTATTCTGCGGCAGGCGGGAGAAAAGCTTGCCGATGACGCCATCAGCGCTCTGGCTCAGGGCCACAATTTTTTCGATAAAAAATATAATCCGGCCGGCCGCTTTGATAATTATCTCGTTGATAACGGCGATAAAGATACTGCCATTGATCTTAGAACCGGCCTGATGTGGCAGCGTTATGGTTGTGATATAACATCTATCCGTCATATCAGAGAATATGTCGCTGAAATAAACGATACGGGGTTGGCTGGTTTTCATGACTGGCGGTTGCCGACCATGGAAGAGGCCTGGTCGCTTCTTGAGAGAAAACAGAATAACAAGGGGCTGTATCTACACCCCGCCTTCGGTAAGAGCCAGCCCTTCATCTTCCTCGCTGATGCTAGAATTCCGGGGGGATATTGGTTTATGGACTTCAAACAGGGGACAGTCTTCTGGGCCTCCGGTACGATTCCCGGTGGTTTTGGCAGGCTTTGCCGCAGTATATAAGCCGCCGTCTCTCAAACGACCGGGTGATAATTCATAGTTGTTGGGCAATTTGGGACTCTACCTGATGATGGCGTCGTAAAAAATCCGATCTACGGTGTTGTGGTGGTTCGGCAGACCTTCGGCATACCATATGTATGGCCGAAGCCCTGCCGAACCACCACGCCTCGCAGTCTACGCTTAGCTGTATATCGAACTTTTCGCAGTCTTCGCTTAGCTGACTTAGCCATCTTTAGTTAGTGATGGACTT
>JAJRZN010000234.1 GCA_024275235.1 Deltaproteobacteria bacterium | reverse complement strand
ATCGTTAAAACAAAAATCACGGCCGCCCCAGATAATCTGGGCAGGGATATCTTTGAGACGGGAGAGATTTTTTTCCACCCCCAGCAGAACGGGCCAGGACGGGTGCCTCGGATTCATGGGAATATCCCGCACAAAGCCGTTTACCGCCACCCGGTTAGGCCAGGAATCATAGGGGGTTAGATAGCCGGCCTTAACCTCGGGCGGCAGGGGCCGGCAGACCGCCATATACAGGGCGGCCCGGCTGAAGACATTAAATCCCCGCAGGAGAACCGGCCCCAGCCCCGGCAGACGGCAGAGACTGATCCGCCTGGGGATATGGATAGAGGTAAAGGCCCCGGTATTCAAAATGGTGAGCGAGCTGATCTTCTCCGGATAACGGCCCGCAAAACCCATGCCGATGGCCCCGCCCCAGTCATGCATTACCAGAGAAATATTATCAAGCCCCAAACTCTCAACAAAGGCGGTGAGATTGGCAATATGATGTTCCAGAGTATAGGCGTAATCCTGGGGTTTGGCGGAGAGACCGCAACCGAGATGATCAAGGGCAACGGCCCGCATCCGGCCGCGCAGGGAGATGATTAAATTACGGTAGAAAAACGACCAGGTGGGATTACCATGCACCATGAGTACCGTATGCCCCCGGCCCTCATCCACATAGGACAATTCATGCCCGCTAATAGAAATCCGGCAGGGTTGAAAGGGATATGGATATCGGCGCATTTACCACTCTACCCCCAGCATCAGGCAGTTAATTCCTGAGCCGATTCCCAGAAGGGCGGCCCGTTCCCCCGGCCTTAGCAGTCCCTCTTCAATGGCCATAGCCATAGTGATGGGAGCGGAGACCGATCCCACATTGCCCAGCCCGGCGAGAGTCTCAAAATTTTTGCTACGATCCAGACCCAGGGTATCCATCAACATGCTGGCATGAGCCCGGCCGACCTGATGGCAGAAGAAACGGTCAATTTCCTCCGGCTGCCAGCCCAGTTCCTGCTGAAAATCATCCCAGACCCTGGCGGCGGTCTCCACCCCCCGGCGCAGCAATTCCTCGGAATTAGTGGCCATGAGGGTACCGGCCGTTGCACTGGCCCCGCGGCATAGGTCATTATGAACCGTATTCGCCCGGCAGGCCCCGCCGCGCAGACGATGACCACCCTCTCCAGCCCGTGACATAACCAGAGCCACGGCCCCGGAGCCAATGGTAAGGGAGGCGAATGAGGGCTTAAGGCCCTTGCGGGTAAGTGATTCATCGGTTAGAAGGGCCGTAATGGTGGAATTAACCAGATCCTCGGCCGTCTCGCCGGAGACCAGCAGACCATGACGTACCTGACCCAGTTCAATCATATTAGCCAGGGCCAGCATACCGTTTAAAAAGCCGAGACAGGCATTGGAGATATCAAATATCTGACATTTTTCAGGCAAATTTAACTGCCGATGCACAAAGCAGGCGCTGGCCGGTTCAATCATATCCCGGCAGACCGAGGTAAAGATCAGACAATCAATATCTCCCCCCCCTATGCCGGCCGCCTCAATGGCCTTAGCTCCAGCCAGGGCGGCGGCAGTGCTGGGCCGGGTACCGGCCGGCCAGAAACGGCGTTCCTTGATACCACTCATCAACTCCAGACGGCCAGGCGGCAGTTTAAGGCGCTCATAGACCGGGGCCAAGCGACGTTCCAGTTCCGCCGAGCTGAGACGTTCCGGCGGCAGTTCGTAGCCAAAGGCGTTTATGGCCACCCCCTGGTATCTCATAATTCCGCCGGATGTTGATTGACCCTGGCCACAATATCCCTGTCAAAATAATTCACCGCCATTCCGGCATCCACCACCAGACATTGGGCATTGATGCCGGAGGCCCTGGCCGAAAGCAGAAAGGCGGCAAGATTGGCCGCCTCGGCGGTTTTAAGGCCCCGTTTGCGAAGAATGGCCTGTTCGGCAAAGAGATAGGAATCCACATAACCGGGAATACCGGCCGAGGCCGAGGTCTTTAAAAGACCGGGGCAGACAGCGTTAAAGCGAACCTCGGAAAAGGCGGCAAAGCTCTTGGCAAGAAAGCAGAGCGCCGATTCCAGAGCGGCCTTGATGGGAGCCATATAGCCATAATTCTCAGCCGCCATGCGGGTGGTGGAAATAGAGATGGTCAGTACCGAGGCCTGAGGCGCCAATAATTCCTTAAAATGATTGCTGATGGCGATAAGGGAAAAGCATGAGATATCAACCGCCTGGAGAAAATCCCGTTTCAGGGTGGCATGAAAGGGCTTTAAGCCTTCGGAATAATTGGCAAAGGCAATGGAATGAACAATACCGGCCAGGCGGCGGCCAGCAAGATAATTATCAATTTCATCCCGCACCCGGACAATATTATCCTCATCCTCCACATCGCAGACAAAAGCCCGGCAATCAGGAAAGAGTTTAAGTGCCGTCTGCCGCCGCGCCGCACTCCGCACCACATGAATAACCTCCGCCCCCTCCTCCACCAGCAGCCGACCAATGGCACAGGCCACCGACTTTTTATTGGCCAAACCAAAGATAACAAAAATTTTGTGACGCAGATCAAGAAAACTCATATTTTATTGTTTTCAATATTCAGTATAATAACCAGAACGGAGCACAGGGGCAATTTGTCTTCCTGTGCCATCTATCATCTATCATCTGTCCTCTGTCCTCTGTCCCCTGTCCCCTGTCCTCTGTCCTCTGAATTACTGACAGCCAAACTCCACCAGCAGCGCCGTCTTCTCCTCCAGCAGCACCCGGCCGCGCATAATCCAGGCCGCTCCCATCTTCTCAATCAATTTTACCCGCATCCTGATGGTGGAGCCGGGGCGCACCTGGCGTTTAAAGTTGGCCTTATATATTCTAACCAGAACCGGTACCCCGGCTTCCGACTCCTTACCCATAAGTTCAGAGATCAAAATCGCCCCGGCCTGGAATACCGCTTCGCAGAGCAGAACCCCCGGCATCAGGGGATAATCCGGGTAATGGCCCTGAAACAACTCCAGGTCATCGGGGATGAACTTTTCGGCCACAATCTCTTCTCCCGCCAGACTTATAACCCTGTCCACCCACAAAAAGGGCGGCCGGTGGGGAATGCGGCGGCAGATTTCATCAAATTCCACCCGTCACCTCCAGAACACTGTCGGTTATATAGGCGGCCCGCTCCCCGGCCAGAAAGCAGACGGCAGCCGCCACCTCCTCCGGCTTACCGAAACGGCGCATGGGTACCATCTTCTTATATTCAACCAGCTGCTCCGGCGGCAGAGAGGTGATAAGGTCGGTCTCGATAAAACCCGGCGAGACGCAGTTCACCGTTATCTTACGCCTGGCCGTCTCCTTGGCCAGAGCATGCATGAGGCCAAGCTGCCCGGCCTTGGAGGCCGCGTAATTGGCCTGGCCGGCAAAACCCAGCCGGGACATGGGCGAGGTAATAAATATGATTCTGCCGTATTTCTGTTTCAGCATCAGGAGAACGGCATGTTTGGCCATGTTGTAGGAGCCGGTGAGATTAACGTCTAAAACCCGCTGCCAGTCATCATGCTTGAGCATGGCAACTACCCCGTCACGGCGGATTCCGGCATTATTCACCAGAATATCAATGGTCTCGAATTCGACCTCAATCTCGGCAAATAAACGGCTCACCGCCGCGTAATCCGCCACATCGCATTGTTTAAGCCGCAGGACATCTTCCCCAAAACCGCTCTCTAAGCGTAAGCGATCAGCCGCCGCCTGATCGCTGCCGTAAACCCCGATCACCGTGGCGCCCTGCTCGAGAAAGGCCAGGCTGATGGCCCGGCCGATACCCCTCGTGGCCCCGGTGACCGCGGCAACCCGGCGGCTGAAATCATTATTCATTATCAGACACTCCGCAGATGGGCGTCCACGTCATTGGCGACGATAACCCCATAGTTAATGGCCCCCAGCCAGCCGGACATGATAATCCCCACTGAGCCCACATGGAAGAGGCCCGGCACCACCTTGAATATAGAACGGGAGATATCCAGGCCCTCGAATTTGGTGCCAAAGGATGCCCCCATGGTATGGAGGGTGTAACGCTCAAAGGTCTTGGGGGTGGCGGCCTCCAGCCAGTCGCATTTCTCCCGCACCCCAGGCAGATACTCTTCGAGAGCCGTCAGCGACCGGTCAATCATCCGCTCCTTGGCCTTATCATACTCATCCGCGGAGAGCTCGGCCCAGTCATCATAATTGGCATTCATGGAGGCGACAATGGTATAGCGTTCATGGCCCGGCCTGGTTTTGGGATAATAGAGAGAAAAGGTACGGCTTTTGGTTTCAGGATCCAGCATCTCCGCCGAACTGAACTCCGGAGCCTTGGAGGTGAAGATAAGATCCCCTATATCGGGAATGGTCTCTCCGGCCCTGATCCCCATATAGACCTGGCAGCTGGAATTATTGACCTTCACGGTATCAAAGGAATTTAAAAAATCGGCGGGAAAGGCCTCGCGGCCCGCCAGCTTGTTAATGGTATTAACGATGCCGCCGTTGGAGACCGCGGCTCTCGCGGCAATCGTCCGCCCGGCCGCCACTACTCCACGCACCCGGCCCTGCTCAATAATTATCTTCTCCACCCGGGCCCTGGTACAGATGGTAACTCCGTTCTTCTCCACCTCATCCACCATCATGCCGATGAGGCGGTCGGTGCCGCCACTGAAGGTAAAGACCCCCTTATTCATGAAATTAGAGAAAACGATACCGTAAGTAATGGCCGGATCCGCCAGGGTAGAGCCGTTGGCGTAAGTAATAGGCTCCATGAGCAGGCGGTGAATATCGCTGCGGCCGGGGAAAAATTGTTCAAATAGTTCACCGGTGGTCATGGTACGGTCGTCATAAAAATTCATCCCGGCCACGGCATTAAAAAAATCATCAATCACCGAGCGCTCTACCTTAAATTTCCGGTGGAGGATATTGCTGAAGTCCTGACGATCAAAGGTGGTGGTAATGGAGAACTGCGGGTTTTCAAAACGAATATTCTTGAGCTGGACAATGGAGTCCATAATGGCCCGATTCCAGTATTTACGACAGGTCTTCACCATCCCGTAAGGAAAACCGTGCAGTGAAATATCAAAGATATGCCCCTGGCGTTTAAACCAGGTGGCAAGCCCCCCCAACTGATGATGATGTTCGAGAAGAAGAACCGAATGCCCGGCCCTGGCCAATCGGTTAGCCGAGGTCAGGCCGCCAAGCCCGGAGCCGATAACCACGACATCGTAACTGTCTTTGACCTTATCTATGGAGTTGTAAACCATACTTTTTCCTTTGAACTGGGGTAAGCGCTCCATGAACACCCTGAAACGCCCGCATACGATCGCTGTCGTAACGCCGCATTTTGAGATGTTATAAAGT
>JAJRZN010000233.1 GCA_024275235.1 Deltaproteobacteria bacterium | reverse complement strand
TCCAGTGCAAGGGATTATTTGGGACAGTCAGGCTTGCTGGAGGTCTGTACGCAATGGTGAGTTCTCCAGGTATGCATTCCCACGCAGGAGCGTGGGAACGAGAAGAGAGAAAAGAATCTGACTCCAGCCTGCAAAGATCCCGCGTGGGAACGCATACGGAAGCAAATGATGCCGGCTGATATAAATAGTTACTCTAAAAGTAACAATAAATACAGGTTATAACTATTCAGCAGTGTCAAAAAATAATCAGCGGTAAAGGAGATAAGCGTGAATCCTGAACATCAAATTATTGCCAAATCATATCGCAGCGGTCTGATTATAAAATGCGGGCTTTTTTTCACCATTGGTCTGATTCTAACCGGCGTCATCCTCTATCTTTCCGCTCAACAGCCCCTGGGGCCGTCATACCAGCAGAGTTTTGCCCGCCTGGCCAATCTAAAACATGAAATGCTGGTAAAATCAATTATCATCTACTCCATTCTCAGCCTGTTGATAATAAGCGGTATAATATTTATAACCGTTATTTATTCTCATCGAGTGGTGGGGCCCCTGATTGGTTTAAAACGGGTAACCAGAGCAATGGCTGCTGGAGATTTGACCATGGCCGCCCATTTGCGGAAAAAAGACGCTATCATTACGATTGCAGATGCCATTAACGAGCTGCGCGACTCATGCCGGTCAAAAATATTGTCAATCAGCCGGGAAACCGCTGAGATAGAGAAACTGTTGAGTTCTAACCCGGAAAACCTCGGTGCCGAATTAACTAAAAAAGCCCTGGTGATCCAGGAGCTTTGCGGCAAAACGGAACGGTAATAAGGGATGCCGATCTTTTACATGGAGCGATAATGTCTTTAGCCTTCCGGGTCATAATTATCTACGGGGTTCTCTTGATCGCAGTCTCGGCCTTCAGCCGTGACGGTGGTGATCATAATTTCAGCCGTGAACAATGCCGGATATGCCATGTCGGTAATAACCGCCCCAGCCGTTACAACCTTACCACCTCTATTACCAGGAGCTGTCTGACCTGCCACCAGGATATTTTTGATGAAGGATATATGCATCCGGTGGATATAAAGGCGAATGATATTCATGTTCCTATAGATTTTCCCCTGTCGGCCGACGGTCTGATAACCTGTGTTACCTGTCATGATGTTCACTCGTCAGCGAGAAATAATTGTGGCGGCAAAACTAATTTTCTGCGCCGTCAGGCACATGGAAAGGCCTTCTGCGATATCTGCCATTTGAATACCCTGAGTGCCGCCAATGCTCATGAACCGGTTTTCAGTAAGGCTCATTTTACCTCTAAATATATTGTTAATAACACCGGGAACACCATTGATGCGATGAGTCGAGACTGTATTTCATGCCATGATGGCTCTGTCGGCTCATCGGTGGAGCTTAAAGCGGGAAACTGGCGGCACAGCACAAATTTCTTAAAATTTGATGACGGCGGCATGCATCCCATCGGGATGAATTATGAAACAACGCGCCGCAAAAACTGGAAAGCCGCCTTAAAGCCAATTGACATGGTGGATAAAAGGATCAGGTTTTTTGGCCGGGGTCATGATAAAATGGGGTGCGGCTCCTGCCATGACCCCTTTTCCAGGTCTAAAAACAAACTGGTTATCAGTAATGTTCACAGTAAACTTTGTCTTGCCTGCCACGGAATGGCCAAATAAAAGGTAACGATTATGAATAAACGAAAAATCTATTACATCAAAAACAGCGCTCAGAGTAAATTTATTTTCCGTTTTACCAGTATATCCATAATTGGTGGTATACTGGCACTGACAGCCTTTAATTATCTGGCCTACAGAAAAATTGACTCTGTTTTATACTCCATGCGCCTGCCGCGTGTCTCTCCCGGCAATCTGCTGTGGCCAGAGATGCTCTACTCTAACCTCTTTATTATTTTCTTTACCCTGATAGTGTTTTTTATCCTGGCCAGGGGATTGTATAACAAAATCCACGGGCCGTTAAAAAAACTCAACAATGATATAAAACGTATGAGTTCCGGTGATTTTGATAAAAATATCGCCCTGCGCCATAAAGATGAATTTTTAGATTTTGCCGAAGAACTTAACGCCATGTCCCACGAATTGAATAACCGTTTTAAGGCCATGCGGGAGGCGGGGGCAGAAATTGAACGAACCGCTAAAATACTGGACAGCACCAGGGAACGGGATGAGCAACTGGCCAAAATAAAAGATGAGTGTGCTGAACTTTCCAGTATAGTAAAATCATTCAAGCTCTAATCTTCCTGCAAGTTTGCTTATCATCATATAAGATATGAAAACAATAATTCCAGTTATTTTAGCCATCTTTTTATATCCGGCCCAGGCCCTGGCAATTCACAATGATGTCAACAAGACAAAATGTCTTGACTGCCATGTTACCCTGCCCTTTGACCGCGAGGATCTGGCCTACACCGCTCAGGTCGGAGATGTGTGTCGCAAATGCCACAAAAAATTCCCCTGTAATGATAATAATAAACAATTCGCTCATCCCATGAATGTAAAACCCACGATGAGCATCCCCGTTGATATGCCCCTTGACGCTGAAGGCCGCCTGACCTGCATCACCTGCCATTCCTATCATGCCGAGTTCTGGGACGCCGAATACAGCAGTAAATTCCTGCTGAGACGTCCCAGAGGAATCAAGCTCTGCTCCACCTGCCATAAAAAATTCAAAAAATAATATTGACAAATATCAACCCAGGGAATAAAAAACACCATGGCTGAATGAATAGGCATTCATCTATAATTTTAAAACCAAGGAGAATTACTATGCTGAAAAAATCATTGACTGTTGCCATGGTTGGTACCCTGATGTTTTGTTTTGCCATGATTAGCGCCGGGGTATCCTTTGCCCAGAACACCGGCCCTGCTACCATAATCCTGAAAACCGCCAGAGCCAGAAAGCCCGCATTCTTCCCGCATCATAAACATCAGTCCTTTCTTAAATGCTCCGTATGTCATCACACCATGACTGCTGACGGCAAGCAAGGCCCCTATGTTGCCGGTCAGGAAAAAGCCTGTACTACCTGTCACAATAAATCCTTTCCCAACAAAAAATTAAACGGCTTCCGGAAGGTTGGTCACGCCCGTTGTCGTACATGTCACAAGAAGATGAAGAAAGAGGGTAAGCCCGCCCCGACAAGATGCAGCGGATGTCATCGTAAGGGTCTTAAATAATTCCCAACGATTATCTGATTCAGTTTGAAAAAGGCTGCAACCCTGAAAAGGGTCGCGGCCTTTTTTTATCTGTTTATGCCAGATCAAAATGCCAGCCACCAGCAGAAAAAAAATATCTAAGCGTCGTTCGTCTCAGCCGTGGCGCTGGAACCACATTCACCTGAGCGTCTTTCTGCTCGCCATATGTCTTTTCCTCTCCGCCCTTATCACCGTTAGTCTTTATGCCCTGATTGCCCTTCATATCCCCGATATTTCGTCCCTGAGCCGTTATAATCCGCCAGCCGCCACCATTATTTTTGACAAGGACGGCCGGGAGATTGGCTCCGCCTATCTAATTAATCGGCGCCTGAAGACTCTGAAAGAGCTGCCACCTTTATTACCAAAGGCCTTTATCGCCGCCGAGGATGCCCGTTTTTACAGCCATCCAGGGGTCGACGGCTGGTCAATTCTCCGCGCCCTTGTCCATAATATAAGGTCAGGCGGGCGGGGGCAGGGCGGCAGTACCATCACCCAGCAGGTGGCCCGCGCCCTCTTGTTGTCACCGGAAAAAACTTATACCCGGAAATTAAAGGAGGCCATTCTGGCCTACCGCATGGATAAGGCCCTTGGTAAGGATGAGATACTGCATATCTACCTCAACCAGATTTATCTCGGTGAACGTTCCTATGGGGTGGGGGCAGCGGCCATGACCTATTTTCATAAGCCGGTGGGGAAACTTAATCTGGCCGAAATAAGTATTCTGGCCGGCCTGCCGCAGGCCCCCAGCAGTTATTCCCCCCTGACCCATTTCCACAAGGCCAAAATACGGCAGGCCTATGTCCTGAACCGGATGGCCGAAGACGGCTATATTACAGACCAGGAAGCCAGAAAAGCCTTTGCTGCCCCTCTATTATTGCGACCCGGCAATAACCAACGAGTCAAGGCCGCTTATTTTGTCCAGGATATAAAAAATTATATTAAAAAAAGATATGGAGACCTGTTGACCACCGGCGGGCTGCGGGTTTACACCAGCCTGGATTCAAACCTGCAGAATGAGGCGGTAATGACCCTGCGCCACGGCCTGAATCAGCTCACAATCAGGCAGAACATGTCATCCACCCCTCTCCAGGGCGCTCTTATTGCCATTGATAACCGGGGGATGGTCAGGGCTCTCGTGGGAGGTAATAATTTTCAGGCCAGTCAATTTGATCGGGCCACCCAGGCGAGACGGCAGCCTGGTTCAGCCTTTAAGCCCATTATTTACGCCGCCGCTCTGGAGGCGGGTTTTGCCCCTAATTCTATTATTGATTACGCGCCCGTTGAGTATAAGGATAAAAACGGCGTCTGGCGGCCTAAAAATTTCAGCGGCCGCTTCTTTGGTCCCACCACTCTGCGCAACGGCCTGATTCATTCCCGTAATATCGTGGCCATTAAGCTCCTGCGGGATGTAGGAATGAAACGAACCATCAGGCTGGCCAGAAGTATGGGAATCAGGTCGCCTTTAAAAGCAAATCTTTCCCTGGCCCTTGGCTCATCGGCGGTCTCTCTGCTGGAACTGACCAATGCCTACCGGGTCTTCGCCCAGGCTGGCAAATTTCAACCACCGATATTTATCAGCAAAATTATAGACCGCCATGGCAACATATTGGAGCAGAATCACTCCCGGAGCCGACAGGTGATGAGCCCGGAAACCGCCTTTCAGATGGTCAAGCTCATGCAGGGGGTAATTAAGGATGGCACCGGGCGTCTGGCCCGGGGCATACCATATGCCGCCGGCAAGACAGGAACTACCAATCATAATATGGATGCCTGGTTCATTGGCTTTACCCCGAGATTATGCGCCGGGGTATGGGTTGGACACGATAGATACAAATCTTTAGGATCTGGTGGAACCGGGGGGCGAGCCGCAGCCCCCATCTGGCATGATTTCATGCAAAAGGCCGTCGGCTATGGTTCAACCGCCGACTTCAAGGCTCCGGCCGGTATTACCTTTATCCCCGTTAACCGCCAGACAGGCAATTTTGAATATCTTGATCCGAACCACGCCCTCTGGGAGGCCTTTAAAAAGAAAAATATGGCGGCCTGGCAGCACCGGAATCGTCAGCAACACTAAAGCCGTGGTGCCCGGTTATATACAAGCCTTAAGCCTGGCAGATGGTTTCAAGCTGCACCCCATGGAGTCTCAAGCGAACTTGCGAGCCGGTCACGGGGCGTAACCCGAAAATGCCTGCACCATGAAGATTATTAATGGCTGCTTTTATGGGGTAATTGTTCCAAATCATCAGTCGCCGTGAAGACGAGTTCAAATTTATCAGATAAAATCCTGGTGAGCTCGTCCGGCTTCATGCCTT
>JAJRZN010000232.1 GCA_024275235.1 Deltaproteobacteria bacterium | reverse complement strand
CTTGATCTTGATCGTCTCAGCTTCACCCTGGAGATTCATCCCACCAAAGGCAGACTGCCCTTAGGCGACGCCGCTTATCTATTCAGACACTGGCGGATAAAAACGAATGCCGAACAGATGAACTACTGGCTCTCCGTGCTGATTAAAAATCATCGCCTGCTTTCAGCTGTAATTAATCACCAGGGTCTTAAGATATGATGGCGTCATAAAAAGTCCGATCTACGGTGTTGTGGCGTTTCGGCAGACCTTCGGAATTAATCGTCAGGGTCTTAAGATATAAATCAAGATAGCTCTTCTTCAGCTTATCCAAAGCATATTTTTCAGCGCCGGATTTAAGCGCTTCATTATCGCGGCTGGCAGCGTTTACCGCCCCAGTTAAACGAACTCCGCGCCCCATAAGGATGTGGCCGAGCCAGCCGCTCAATTCATCTTCATCGGTCTCCGTCAATTGCCGGGCATAACTCTCACTCACGGTGTTCATCACGGCGTAATCAGCGGCGGCCAGCAGGGGATCAAATTGATTATTAAGGATATTCCGCTGAATAACCCGGGCCGGAAGACCTGAAATTGCCTTGGCAAAGGGCAGATCCGCAACTCCCTGGTGCGAGTCTGCCGCGGCATTATAGATAGTAACAAGACAACCGGTTTTGACAAAATAATGCCGAAACCCTTCATTTTCATGGATAAGAGCCGGGAGCAGCGCCGTATGGGCGTTATGGCAGTGAATAATATCAACTTCCTGATCAAGGTAGATCATCAGGCAGACGGCCGCCTTCTGCAGTAAAATATTCATGGCGAAATAGTCAACATGCCTGTCGCCCTGCCGAATACCGACCATTTTTTCTGCTTCAGCGGCAGTGTAGGTATATAGACTCTGTTTCTCCCGGAAGCGGGGACTGCCGATGAGATAGATATCAACGGCCGATTTTTTATGCCAGATTCTGACCGCCTCACGTCTTTCCTGCCGGGCATAAGACATATCAACGGTAAACGCAATATCCAGCGGGGAAAAGCCGGCATCTTCCGGCTCCATGAAACCGTAAAGCGGCAGCACAACAGAGACATCCCGGCCGGAGCGGGCCAGAGCGGCGGTTAGTCGGCTAACGAGATGGTAAACCTCACCGCCGTTAGTGAGCGAACCGTATTCCCGGCTGACAACCCAGATATTTTTACAGGCCCTAATCATAGATAATGCTGGGATAACGGGCCAGTAATTCCTCGGTTTCCTCGTCTAAAATATCGGCCACCTCATGGATCTGATACTCGCGGCCGCATTGCCGGCAGCACATTCTTACCCGCCAGCATGAACGCGCCACCTCCAACTCCCCCTGACATTTCTTGCATTGCATGGCCATTTGCCGCCTCCCGTTTAACCATCCACCAGTTCGGCCCTGGTAAATATAGCCTTTAAAGGATAACCGGCCTTCTTCAGGGTCTCGGCCCCGCCCTCCTGACGGTCAACCACGGTAATAACCAGCCCGACCTTATAGCCCTGGCTCTCCACCCGCTCAATGACCTTGAGCAGGGTACCGCCGGTGGTAACCACGTCCTCAAGCAAGGCCACCACAGCCCCATCCGGGATATTGCTCTGGCCCTCTATACAGGCGCCGGTGCCGTGACCCTTGGCCTCCTTCCTGACAATAAAGGCGGGGATGGGGTTCTGCTCAAGATAACTCACTAAGGAGACGGCAGTAACCAGGGGATCGGCTCCCAGGGTCATGCCGCCCACCGCCCCGATGGCCGGACTGCTATCGGCAATAATTTTATAGATCAAACGGCCGCAAAGATAAGACCCTTCGGCATCGAGGGTCGTCTGCTTGCCGTCGACATAAAAATTCGAGGTCCGGCCGGAGGTAAGGGTAAAGGTGCCCTTACGATACGATTTTTGAAGAATAATCTCCTTTAAACGCTGCTTTTCCTGCTCCATATATCACCTGTATAGATAATTTTTCAGATTAGCCTCTTGCTT
>JAJRZN010000231.1 GCA_024275235.1 Deltaproteobacteria bacterium | reverse complement strand
GCCTTAATCGGTCTGGCCTTTAACCAGTTGGCTGGACTTCTCTATTATCAGCCCCGGCCCTTTATGATGGGACTCTGTACCCCCCTGTTGGCTCATGTGCCGGAAAATTCATTTCCCAGTGATCATGCCACCCTGATGTTTAGTGCCGCCCTCTACCTGCTTATGAATAGAGGCGGGGGAAGAATATATGGGCTTACCATATTTGCGGCCGCCTGTTTTACCGCCTGGGCCCGGGTATACGCCGGTATTCATTTCCCCCTTGATATGGCCGGTTCTTTACTTATCGCCCTTGCCGCCGCCGGGTTGACACTTGGCTTATCTCGATTTTTTACGCCCTTGAATTCCAGCCTGATTCGGGTTATTGAGCTAATACTGGGGCGGTTTTCCATCGTACATCATAAATTCAGTTAATTCCCCCGCCCCCTTACCTTGGGCAGAATCTATGTCACCATCCATCTCTACCGCGGTTTTGTGGTTTAAAAAGCATGGTTCAAATATTATTATCTTCCTGTTCTTCGGGGCGGCGATTGTTGTCCTTTATCAGATAACGCGTCAGGTTCATCCTCATGACGTCTACCGGCAGATGAGGGCCATATCTGCCGATAAGATTATGCTGGCCTTTCTGTTTACCGTGCTGGGGTACGCGGCCTTAATTGGTTATGACTGGTCGGCTCTGCGTTACATTGGTAAAAAACTACCATTTCCCCTGGTCGCCTTTATCTCATTCACCGGTTTTTCGTTAAGTAATACCATTGGGTTAAGTTGGTTATCCGGTGGCGCCATCCGCTACCGTTTATACTCCAGGGCCGGGTTGAAAGCCTCGGAGACGGCCCTGGTTATTGCCTTCTGTACGGTTGGTTTTGCCATTGGTGAAATTATGGTTGGCGGCGTGGCCCTGGTTTCTTATCCCCGGATATTGGCTGATTATTTTTCGTTTTCCCCTTTCAGTATCCGTTTACTGGCCGCGGGACTGCTATGCGCCGCTCTAAGCATTTTGTTTATACGCAGCAGGCGGCACGGCACTATTCATTTTGGTAAAAAATCATTTCGGCTGCCGGATACTAATATTCTGGCCGGACAGATTTTATTTTCCATTATGGATATCGGCCTGGCCGGGGCCACCTTGTTTATTCTGCTGCCCGATAACAGCTTCCCATTTATCGGCTTGCTCGCTGTTTACGCTGTAGCGCTTATCGCTGGAGTTTTCAGCCAGGTTCCCGGCGGTATCGGGGTTTTTGAGGCCGTAATGGCGGCCGCCTTACATCGTTACGTCCCCCTGGAAGTTCTTTCTTCGGCGCTTATTATCTATCGGCTTATTTATTATCTGTTTCCCTTTGTTGCCGGTATCCTGTTACTGGTTGGCAGTGAGGGAGCCGTCATGCTTAAGAAACGCGGCAATGGCGGTGTGGCGGGGAAGAGGCTTAAACTCGTTGCTAATGTTTCTCGTCTGGCGATTCCTCCCGCCTTGGCCGGGCTCACCTTTATTTCCGGGCTTATCCTGCTTCTCGGCAGTTCAATTTCATTGCCTGTTCATTCACTTGTGCTGATCAGTAAATTCTTTCCGCTGGAACTGATTGAATTATCCCATATGCTGGGCGGTGTTATCGGCATTATCATGATTATTTTATCCTTTGCCCTTTATCAGCGTATCCAGGCCGCTTTATGGCTCAGCGGTTTTCTGTTTATCTCCGGCGCGGTGGTGTCTTTTGTGCAGACATTGGATTATGATCGTGGGATCGTCATGATTCTGACCCTCGCTCTCCTGCTCAGTACTCGGCGGTTGTTTTACCGCCGGGCCAGGTTGTTTTCCAATATTCTTGATTTAAAATGGATTCTTTTAACCATGGCGGCTCTCGCCTGTTTTGGCTGGCTGCTGTTATTCTCCTTTAAGGCAACTCCCTATCAAAATGATCTGTGGTGGAAATTCGCCATAGACAGCCAGGCACCAAGGGGGTTGCGCACCGCTGCCATTGCGGTATCCACCTTTCTTATTGTCTATATTCTAAATGTCTTGCGGCCGCCCGGACGGCATATCAAGGAATCAGATTCATCGTTGCTGGCGGCCGCCCGAGAGCTGATTAAAAAACAGGATAACGCTGATGCCAATTTTGCCTTGACCGGTGATAAAACTCTGTTGTTTTCAGAAAAGCGCCACAGCTTTATTATGTACTCCATTCATAAGCGCAGCTGGGTTGCCCTGGGTGATCCGGTGGGTACCTCAACCTCCGAGATGGTTGAGCTTATATGGGAGTTTAAGGCCATGGCCGCCAGGGAGCAGGGGCACGCGGTATTTTATCAGGTGGGCCGGGAACATCTCGACTGGTATATTGACGCCGGATTTAATCTCTTTAAACTCGGGGAAGAGGCCAGGGTCAGATTAGCCGAATTCGGTCTGGAGGGTGCCAGACGGGC
>JAJRZN010000230.1 GCA_024275235.1 Deltaproteobacteria bacterium | reverse complement strand
TTTGGTTAAATAGCGCCCCACCACGAGAAAGCCTATGGGGCCGTAATTCCCCGCGATACGTTTTAGAGACACCAGGGCCAGCTTGCCATTATAGACCATGGCCGCCGGGTAAATCGAGTCGGTTTTAAGCTTTGCCAGCATCGGACTTACGTCATCCCTGCTCCCGAACTTACCGGGGTACTCGGCACAGGCCAGCAGAATCCCCCCGGTGTCATAAACATTAATAAAGTCAATATCCTTATGAACCGTAAAGGGAACGATCTGATCCAGGAGATGGTTGACCGCCCCCTGGGCGACATTATCAACAAAGGACCAGTTGTTGGAGAGAAAGTCCACCAATCCCGAATTTTCGGCCTGGATGGTTTGCAGCCGATTTTGTACCTCATGCTCAAGCTGGTGAGTCGTCTGAGCTGAAGAAGACTGAAAAAAGGTGTATTGCAGATAAGAGATATAGGCAATAATCCCAAGACAGAAGACAACAATCAGAATCGTAGGACCCAGAAGCTTTATACGCAGTCTGTTCATGAGATTAATGGACACTTGATTATTGTTGTTCTTTTTTTGCCTGCTTAACAATCACCCGGACAGCATCATAGAAACTGTCTGGTCGAACAACAAAACCATCTGCCGGCAGCCCCCGGAGAAGAGCGGCGGGAATGGTCGGCAGAATCTGCTGGATTTTCCGCTGAACAGCAAGCGGCAGCGAGGGATTAGCGACAACAGCGAGATTGGGAATAGCTGAGGGCGGAGAGATTATCTTGAAGATATCGCCATGTTTCTTTATTGCCCGTGCCAGATTAAAATCCCAGGTCGCTCCCGCGTCAACGCTGCCGGCGGCAATGGCATCTGTGACCCGTGGATGGCTTCCTAAAAAATAAACCCTGCTGAAAAACCGATCAGGGATAATCCCCTGACGGCGCATAAGGGCGTTGGGATATTGATAGCCGCTGGTGGAGTTCCGATCCACAAAGGCAAAGGTCTTACCCTTGAGGTCGGCCAGACTGTTTAAGTCATGCCGTTTTTTTAAGGCGACTATATAACCGTGGTAGACATCAACCAGCTTTGTTTTATCTTGATTCCATTTTAATTCGGTGAGCAGGAGGCGCAGATCAGGATTTTTATTTTTGGCCTCGACATAAGGCACCGGCCCCAGCCCAGCCACTTGTACCCGGCCCGAGGCAATCATGTCGATCATTTCTTCATAGGTTTCCGCGCCGATGAAATCAAACCGGCAGCCCGCCTGTTTACCAAGCCAGACCAACAGAGGTTTATACAGGCTGCGGATCTCATCAACGGTCTGGCCCTTCTGATAAGGGGGGATACCAAAATGATATTGGGGCAGAGAAGAAACCCGTTGAGCCGCCGCCTGGCTGAGCGGGCAGAAAACAGTGATAGACAGGAGGAGAAAAAATAAGGATAGTCTATTGAAGTTTTTATTCATTATAGCTTCCATAAGCTCCTCACATATAGTCTTTGTTCATAAAGTTCTTATGCTAAATTTCCCCGTTAAGCGAGCCGATTTGCTTGCTTAACGAGGCAGCCTTAACTGCAACAATCAGCGCTGCGGTTATTCTGCAGATTCAAGCTCTATCTTCTCGGCCTGCCCCTTCTTGATAAATCATACTAAATATCTGGCATACCATCAATTTAATTTTACTGGTTATCATTCTCAACGAGCAGTATATACGCCCCCCTGGCTTAAGCACTTCCCGCCCCTGTTACAGGCCTTACTGCCGCCCATTAACCCGCAGAGCCTGAAAGTCCAGCCCCGAAGGCTCCTGAAAAACCCGCAGACCGAATTCCGGCAATACCGCCAGAATATGATCAAAAATATCGGCCTGAATCTCTTCATAATTGGCCCATACCTGATCACTGCTGAAAACATATATTTCCAGGGGAAGGCCCTTGGAAGTAGGCGGCAGCTGCCGAACGAGAAAAGTCATATCTTTGTTGATCTTGGGATGATTGGTTAAGAAGCTCTTGATATAAGCCCTAAAGATGCCGAGATTGGTCTGACGGCGACCGTTCGGTACCAGGCGGTTATCGAGATTATGCTCTCTATTATAACGGGCGATCTCTTCCTGCTTTTTCTGGAGATATTCTTTGAGCAGGGTAAATTGCTTGAATTTATCCAGCATCCCGGCATCGCAGAATTTAACCGAGTTCATGTCAAGATAGATAGAACGCTTGATACGGCGGCCGCCGGACTCCGCCATCCCCCGCCAGTTTTTAAAGGAATTCGAGACTAAGGCGTAAGTGGGAATAGTGGTGATGGTTTTATCCCAGTTCTGCACCTTAACCGTATGAATAGAGACATCAACAACATCGCCGTCAGCCTCAAAACGGGGCATCTCAATCCAGTCTCCCAGCCGTACCATATCATTGCTGACCAATTGCAGACTGGCCACAAAACCAAGAATGGTATCTTTGAAGATCAGCAGCAGAATGGCCGTCAAGCCGCCAAGGACACTGAAAATCCCCCAGGGTGACTGGTTGGTCAGGATTGATATTATAAAAATCCCGGCAAGAATGAACATGACAATCCTGACCACTGATAGATAACCGCCTATGGGTTTCCTCTTCGCCGCCGCGCCGCGCTTGTATATCTCATCAAAGGTATAGAGAATTGAATTGATCATCCGGGCGGTAATAAAGACCAGAATGGTCATGCACAGACGCCTGACCACCTCAGCAAAAAAAGGGTGCCCGGTCAGCAGAGCGTCAACCGCGGCATAAACCACAACCACCGGGATAAGAATTGCGAGATGATCAAAAAAGCGGTTACGAACCAGGATGTCATCCCAGTCTGACTTGCTGAGAGCCGCGGCTTTGACAAAAAACGGGATCATCAGATGAATGGTCAACCTCGATACCAGATAGGCCAGCAGGGCAATGGCCAGAATGGACAGCGCCAGGACAAGCACCTGGCTTACCGGAGCGGAAAGACCAAAGCCGGTGAGCATTTTTTCAAGAATGGCCTGCATATGAAATCCTCACTTTAGTTAATCTCTGCGCGGCAGGTTATGCCGTGTAAATTGTACCCTGGTCGGCAAGACCTCCTGCACCGGGCTGCCGCCTTCATATCAGTGATATCTACCAACCACTCCGCTAAAAAGCAAATGACTATTCTACCGT
>JAJRZN010000229.1 GCA_024275235.1 Deltaproteobacteria bacterium | reverse complement strand
CGCCAGGCTCACTCAATAGTTGGCCGCACCGTGGCCTACGGCCTGGAAAAGGGGCTGGAATTAGACGAGATGAGCCTTGAGGAACTGCGCCGATTCTCGGAGCTGATTGATAATGATGTCTTCACTGTACTCTCGGCCGCCGGCTCTGTAAACAGCCGGACATCCGTGGGCGGCACCGCCGGCACCTCAGTAGCCGCGGCCCTGGAAAAGGCCGCTAAAGAATTACAATGAAACTAAACAGTTCACCCCTGATTGTCCTCTGGTTTATTATCATCGGCCTCGCCCTCAGCGGCTGTGGCCGCAAAACCATGCCCATCCCGCCCCAGGACGCCGTACCCACCCCCATAACCGACCTTACGGCCCGGCAGGACGGCAATAAGATTGATCTGGAATGGACCATCCCAACCCGCACCACTGCCGGTTCAACCCTGCCGCAGATAGATTCCTTCCAAATATTCCGCTCGGTGGTGGCAGCCGCTGATTACTGCCCCGGCTGCCCGGTTAAATACAGCAGCGTTATTGAGTTGCCTCTGGCCCAGGCCGTCACGAGAAACAAAAAAAAGGCCCGTTACAGTGAACCGTTGCTGCGGCCGAAACATTATTATATTTACAAGGTTCGTACCAAAGCGGGCTGGCGGCTTGTCAGTGATGATTCCAATACCGTCTCCTTTCTCTGGCTGTCACAGCCTGAAGCCCCCGCCGATTTACAGGCCAGGGCCGGTGACGGTGAGATAACACTTGACTGGCAGCCCAGCACCCGGCTGGTAGACGGCACCCCCATCTCCGGAAACCTGAATTATATAATCTACCGCGGTATCAATGCTGATAATCTCCAGCCGCTGACTGACACGGCTGCCACCCCGCCCTATATTGATACCGGACTGACTAATGGCCAGACCTATTTTTACCGGGCAGCCGCCGAGTTAAAAACTGCAAACACGGTGGTAAAGGGCCTGAAGAGCAATCTGGTCTTCGCCCGCCCCCATGACCTTACACCGCCGCCCCCGCCCCGTAACCTGACAGTGGTTAACAGTAATAAGGGGATTAAATTATTATGGGAGCGGCTTTTAACCCCGGATCTGGCCGGCTACCGGATATACCGGCGGCTGCCCGATGCCGACTTCAAGCTCATTGGCCAGGTAGACAGCGGCCTGGCCCAATTTATCGACCACCAGCCGCCTGCCGGGGCAAAATCATGGTATTACGCCGTATCCGCCTTTGACCGTTCTACCCCGGCCAATGAAAGCCCAAAATCACAAGAGGTTCTTTATGAATCATTTTAATTATAAAAACGGTCTGCTGCACTGCGAGGATATCCCTCTTCCGGCCATTGCCGAGGCAGTGGGCACCCCGTTCTATGTCTATAGTTCAGCGACCCTGAGTCGTCACTTCAAGGCCGTGGACGAGGCCTTCAGCGACATAAAACATATCACCTGCTTCGCGGTCAAATCATGCTCCAATATCGCCATCCTGAACCTCTTTTCCTCTCTCGGCGGCGGCGCGGATATTGTCTCCGGCGGCGAATTGTTCCGGGCTCTGCGGGCCGGGGTTGAGCCGCAAAAAATTGTTTATTCCGGAGTCGGCAAGACGGTGGAAGAACTGCGCTACGCCTTGAACTCGCGAATTCTGATGTTCAATGTCGAGTCGGTTCAGGAACTCCAGGCCCTGCAGGAAACCGCGGCCGCCCTTGGCTGTACCGCCCCTGTCGCTCTGCGGATTAACCCCAATGTCGATCCCAAGACCCATGCCTATATCTCCACCGGTCTGGCCAGGAATAAATTTGGTATTCCCGTCGCGGAGGCGGCCAAAATATACGTAGAGGCCAGGGGGATGCCTAATATTGAGATCGTGGGGGTAAGCTGTCACATCGGCTCCCAGTTAACCTCTGTGGCGCCATTTATCGAGTCTCTGCATAAAGTCATTGATTTTATAAAAGAACTGGCAGCTCTGCGGATTAATATCCGCTATCTCGATATGGGCGGCGGCCTTGGTATCAAGTATGAGGAGGAGAACCCGCCGGCTCCCGGAGAATACGCCGCTGCCGTCAAAAAGGTACTGCGGGAGGTTAACGGCTGCACCTTGATAATCGAACCGGGACGGGTTATAGTTGGCAACGCCGGGGCTTTGGTAACCAAGGTTTTATACACCAAGGAAGGAATTAAGAAATTTATCATTGTTGACGCCGGTATGAACGATCTGGCCCGCCCCAGTCTCTATGACGCCTATCACGAGATCCTGCCGGTAATAGAGTCCCAGGAGACAGCGGAGGCCGATATAGTAGGGCCAATCTGTGAGAGCGGCGATTTTCTGGCCCGCGGCCGCCTGGCTCCGGTCGCTGTCCGCCATGACCTGCTGGCGGTGATGAGTGCCGGGGCCTATGGCTTTACCATGTCATCCAATTATAATTCCAGACCACGGGTGGCGGAGGTCATGGTGCGTCAAACTGAATTTAATGTTATTCGTAAACGAGAGACCTTTGCCGATTTGATTCGCGGCGAGGCTGTCCCGGAATTTACCTGATAAGCCTGTTCAGCTGCACCAAATCCGGAGTCTGCGCTTTCCATCAATAGTTACCAATAAATAAAAAATGGATCTCACAAATCTGCCATTTCCCATCTCATTCACCAAGATGAACGGTGCAGGTAATGATTTTATTATCATTGACCACCGTCAGGCCTGGCTGCCCAGGGCGGATCAGGCGGAATTCGCCCGCCAGATCTGCCGACGTAAATTTTCCGTCGGAGCCGACGGCCTTATCCTTATTGAAGATGACGAACAGGCCGATTTTTGCTGGCAGTTCTATAACGCCGACGGCAGTCTGGCTGAAATGTGCGGCAACGGGGCGAGGTGCGCGGCCCGCTACGCCTGCGAGCATAAAATAGCCCCGGCCAAAATGCGTTTTAAGACCATAGCCGGAATTATTGAGGCCGAGATGCGGAAGCGGACGGTGCGGATCAAAATGACCAGTCCTGTTGATCTGCGGCTTGATGAGCGGCTGGAGATTGACGGGGTAGAGCGTCTCCTGCATCACATCAATACCGGAGTTCCGCATGTGGTCTGCTTTGTCGATGATATTACCACGGCCCAGGTTCGAAAGTGGGGCCAAATGATTCGTTTTCACCCCCATTACCAGCCGGCCGGAACCAATGTTAATTTTGTCCATCAGGCGGCCGATGGTCTTCATATCCGTACTTACGAACGCGGGGTGGAAGACGAAACCATGGCCTGCGGCACGGGCGCGGTGGCCGCCGCCCTGATCAGCGGCCTCAAGGGCGCTGCTTCACCGGCAACCATAATCACCTCCGGCGGTGATGAATTAATTATTCACTTTCAGATAGATACCAATAACCAGTTTGCTAATGTCTGTCTTGAGGGAGAGGCCGTTGTTGTTTACGATGGTCTGTTAACTCCAGGGGCGTTATCCGCTTAGAATGTTGCCTTAAATCCTGATTGGTGGTTTTATGCCGGAAGGCAGATTGATTTTTTCTCTGCGCCAAGGGGGCAGAATCGAAAGCCGGAAAAAAATCAGTCCTCTTAACCGAACCTTACTGGCACTCCAGCGCTTGATACTTCCATATATCACGCTGAAGTTATAAAAGATGCTTTAGACACAAAGTTTAATAATAAAGAAGAATGGGAGTGAAAAAATGACTGAATTTAAGGGAGCTTACACGGCGATTGTCACACCGTTCATTGACGGCGCGCTTGATGAACAGGGATTAACCGATCTGATTGAGTTTCAGATAACCGGGGGAATTAACGGAATCGTGCCATGCGGCACCACTGGCGAATCAGCCACCCTGAGCCATGAGGAGCATCATAAGGTTATTGAATTAAGCATTAAAACCGCCAAAGGACGGGTGCCCATTCTGGCCGGTTCCGGCTCCAACAGCACCACCGAGACCATTGAACTGACAAAATACGCCAAAGCGGCCGGAGCGGACGGTTCGCTGATGATTACCCCTTACTATAACCGCCCCTCCCAGGAAGGGCTGTATCAGCATTTTAAAACGGCGGCCGAGGCGGTGGACATCCCCATAATCATGTACAATGTTCCCTCCCGCACCGGGGTTAATATGCTGCCGGAGACTGTGGCCCGCTGCGCCGAAATTGACAATATTATCGGCATCAAGGAGGCCACAGCCAATCTTAACCAGATAAGTGAGGTTATCCGTCTCTGTCCCGCTGATTTTACCGTTCTCTCCGGTGATGATTTCACTTCCCTCGCCACCGTGGCCATTGGCGGTAAGGGGGTAATATCAGTAACCTCCAATGTGGCACCTGGTGATATGGCAAAGCTTATGAGTCTCGCCCTGAACGGTGATTTTGCCGCGGCCCGTAAGGTTCATTACCAGCTGTTCCCCTTGATGCAGGCCATGTTCTATGAATGTAATCCTGTACCGGCCAAAAAGACGTTGGAATTAATGGCTAAAATAAAATCAGGTGCTCCCCGTCTGCCTCTGGCCTCCATAAGCGCCGCCAATCTTGAACGCCTGAAAAAGGCCGCGTCCGACTATGGACTTATTTAAAAACACCAGCCACCGAAATTGGAGTTAAAAAAATGACCAAGGTAATTATTGCCGGAGCCGGAGGCCGCATGGGCCGCAGAATCGGCCATATGGTAAATGAACATAAGGCATTAGAGATAGCGGGCGGCTTTGAACGCCCTGGAAACCCGGATATAGGCCGTGATATTGGTGAATTAAGCGGCTGCGGGCAGCTTGGAGTACAGGTAGTTGATGATCTGGAGACAATAATTGCCTCCGGTGACGTTATTATTGATTTTACCTTCCACGAGGCCACCATCAAAATCGCCCGGCTGGCAGCCAAATATAAAAAGGCCATGGTTATCGGCACCACCGGGCTTACCAATGATGAACTTACCGAATTGGCTCAGCTGGCCCAGAATTTCCCCTGTGTTCAGGCCCCCAATATGTCAGTGGGAGTAAACGTCCTCTTTAAAATCGCCGCTAAAATGGCCGCCGTTCTCGGGGATTCCTATGATATGGAGATTGTCGAGGCCCATCACCGCATGAAAAAGGATGCCCCCAGCGGTACGGCATTAAAACTTGGCGAGGTCATGGCCGAGGCGGTGGACCGTAAGTTAGACGAAGTAGGGGTCTATGCCCGGCACGGAATTATCGGCGAAAGAAGCGATACCGAGATCGGTATTCAGACTATTCGCGGCGGTGATATCGTCGGCGAACATACCGCCTATTTTATCGGTGCCGGTGAGCGGCTGGAGTTAAGCCACCGGGCCATGAGTCGGGATAATTTCGCCAAAGGCGCCGCGGTGGCCGCCGCCTGGGTAACAGAACAGGCCAACGGTATGTACACCATGTTTGATGTTCTGGGTCTGCAAGATTTTTAATGGCCCTGGCCTTTATTGCCTTAGGCTCCAATCTGGGTGATGGACGGAGCAATCTTTTACGGGCCTGGCAGGGGTTAAAGGGCGGCGGAATCACTCCTTTGGCTCTTTCCAGCCCCTATAAAACGGCCCCGGTGGGCATGACCTCTGAATCATGGTTCACCAACGCCGTGGGTATGGTGGAGACCATAAAAACGCCGTCTTCTTTACTTAGCGCCCTGCTCGAGTTAGAGACCAGGATGGGACGGGACCGCGCCAGAGGGTTGGATAGAATTATTGATCTTGATTTTCTTTATTATAATGATCTGGTCTGCCACGAGACCAATCTTGATCTGCCCCATCCAGAGATAGAAAACCGTCTTTTTGTCCTGGCTCCTCTGGCGGAACTGGCCCCGGATCACCAGCACCCGGTAAGTGGCCTCAGCAGTCGCCAGATGCTGCGCCGCCTGGAGCTTCATAACCACAATCAGCAGATAAAAAAAACAACCTGGAAATAACATGATTCGTCTGGTAATTATCGCCGCCCTCATCTATATTATCTTTCGCCTCCTGACCCGGAGCGTTAGTTCAAACCGGGGGCATGTGGAACCTCCCCCGCCGGAAGATCTGCTGGTGGAAGATCCGGTATGTCACACCTATGTCCCCCAAAAAGATTCAGAATCATTACGATTAAACGGCACTACTTATTATTTTTGCAGTAAGGAATGTCTGCAAAAATTTAAAACAAATCAAGGAGCCTGATTATGAAATTTTTTATTGATACCGCTGATACCGAGGAAATCCGTCAGGCCGTTGCCATTGGCATGGTTGACGGCGTAACCACCAATCCCTCCCTGATTTCCAAATCAGGCAAACCCTTTGAAGAGGTTATCAAGGAGATTACCGGTATTGTCGACGGCCCCATCAGCGCTGAGGTAATCAGCCTTGAGGCCGAAGGAATGGTAACCGAGGGCCGCAAGCTGGCCGCCATTCACGATAATATAGTCATCAAGATTCCCATGACCACCGAGGGGCTGAAGGCTGCCAAAATATTCAGTGCAGAGGGGATCAAGACCAATGTCACCCTGATCTTTTCCGCCACCCAGGCCCTGATGGCAGCCAAGGCCGGAGCTACCTACGCCAGCCCCTTCATCGGCCGTTTAGACGATATTTCCCACCCCGGTATGGATTTAATCAGCGATATCATGACTATTTACGATAACTACGGTTATCAGACCGAGGTGATTGTGGCCAGCATCCGCAGCCCTAATCATGTTTTGGACGCCGCCCTGATTGGAGCCGATATCGCCACTATCCCCTTCAAGGTAATTAACCAGTTAGCCCGGCATCCCCTGACTGACCGCGGTATTGAGAGTTTTCTTGCCGATTGGGAGAAGCGCAAAAAATAGGCTGAATAGCTATTTTTAACTGGTCACTTTATATTTTCCCCCATCCTGCCCTTCCCCCGCAAGGGGGTAAGGGACGTAGGTGCTAATGCCTTGTTTTAATAAGCGTTTCAGCGACGCCCAGCAGGGTGTTTATGCAGCGCTTACGTTATAAACTTTATGAGCAAACCAACAAATGTCAGGGCCATGGCCGTCAGGATTCTCGTTCTGCGGCAGGCTTCAAGATCGCCCGTCACCCCGCTTATTGAAAAATATAACCTTCTCATTAATGAACGAGACCGCCATCTCTTAAAGGCCATTGTTTTCGGGGTTCTGCGTCGGCAAAACTCCCTTGATTTTATCCTGGCCCAATTATCCACCCACCCTCTGACCAAGATGCGGCCGGTCACCCTCCAGGCCCTGCGGGCCGCTCTCTATCAGTTATTATGGATGGATCGTCTGCCTGATTCGGCAATTATCAACGAAACCATCAAGGCTTTACAAGGTGAGCGCCAGCCACGCTGGCTCACCGGCTTTGTGAACGGAGTCTTGAGAACAGCATGCCGCAAGCGGGAAAAGCTAAAGGATGGACTGAAAAATCACCCCTTTATGGTAGAGTGCAATCACCCGCAATGGCTTGTGGAACGCTGGTTGAAGCGTTTTGGTGAAGAAGAAACCAGCCTGATATGCGGGGCCTCAAATCAGGATTCACACCTTTGTCTGCGTGTAAATCAGACTGAAATTTCAACGGCTGATTTTACCAATAAATTAAGAGAACAGAAAATACCCCACAAAAGAGGACTGATAAACGAGGCTGTGTGGCTCCAGGAAAACATTCCCGTCAATGAACTGCCGGGATATGACAAAGGCTGGTTCTCGGTGCAGGATGAAACGGCCCAGATAATAACCGCTCTCCTGGCACCGTTTAGCAAGGGTAATTATTTAGATACCTGTGCCGGTCTGGGCGGTAAGACCTGCGCCCTGGCCCAGCTCATCCCCACTGGCAGCACCCTCTTTGCCCTGGAGCCCCAAAAGGCACGATACAGCCTGTTGCAAAATAATCTCCAACGCCTTAAACTCAATGCCGTCTGCCAGAATACCACTCTACAGAATTTTGCCGCGACCAGTAAAATTAAATTTAATGCCATCTTAATCGATGCCCCCTGCTCCGGTCTTGGTGTCACCGGCCGTCACCCGGATATTCGCTGGAACCGCCAGGCGGCTGACCTGATTAAATTCCAGCAGCAGCAACTGGAACTCCTGCATAGCGCCGCCGCTCTACTCACTCCCCATGGCCTTATGGTTTACGCCACCTGCAGCATGGAGCCGGAAGAAAACGAAGAGGTAATCCGGCTGTTTTGTGAAAACCATCCCGACTTTACCATCGCCCATGCCGCTCCAATCCTGCCCGCCCCCCTTGCGTCCCT
>JAJRZN010000228.1 GCA_024275235.1 Deltaproteobacteria bacterium | reverse complement strand
TGATTTTTAATGACGCCTATGCCGCCGCCAATCGGGCGGTGTCCTCTTTTACCGAGACCTGGGCCCGGCAGGCCGCCCCCACGGTGCGGGTTAATGAACTCATGCTGGGTTTTATCGAGAGCAGACACGCCGAGGGCACCAGGGGCTGGGAGATGCTGAGCGATGAGGAGCGTCGGGCTATTACAGGGCGCAGTCTGCTGGATAGAAGCGGATGCCGGGCAGAGGTCAGCCGGGCTGTTTTGTTTCTGGTTCGAGACGCCACCTATATGACCGGGACTGTCATTACTATGGACGGTGGTTTTTGTCTCGGCCATGACGCTGTATCAGAGATGCCTCAGGGTACCGATAACCTGAGCATCCAAGTAAGTTAAGGTTCGGCCTCTTAATTCTGGGGGCGGCACCAGTCGGGGATGCGGTGCAGGACATAATCTACAGCCGCCAGTTTTATCTCTTCCTTTTCCTGTTCATAGGGCCGCTTCTTGGGGGCGCCGCCAACCTCTGCTATAACCTCCTCGGCATCAAACCAGCACATCTCCCGGTTTTTATGGTCATAAACCGTTAAAATCCGGCGGTTGGTCTCTTTAACATGCTCCTCCTCCACAACATTGGCGACCAGTTCTCTGGCCTCTTCGTAGGGGATGAAATTTATTTCTTCACTCATTGTTTTCTCCTGAACTTGATCATAACTCGTCAATCTAAGTAAAATTTTTAGGTAAAAATATACGCTGGTACATATTCTGGGCGTAACGGTCTGTCATGCTGGCGATATAATCGCAGACCCGGCGCAGGTGTGAAACACTGGAGGCGAATCCGCCGATTTCATGTTCGAAAAGCTCTTTGTTGTCAACAAAATAGGTGAACAGCTCCCGTAAAATTTTTGAGGCCTTAACAAATTCGGCATGCACCTGCGGGGAACGGTAGACATTGTGGAAAAGGAATTGCCGCAGTAACTGCATGGTTTCCCCGATTTTTGGCTCGACCCCGAATGATAATTTGTCATTTCGCAGCGTGGTGCCAGCAATTACCCCCTGAATCATGCCTATATTGCGGCGGGAATGAGTGGCTCCCAGGACATTCCGGCAGCGGGTGGGGATATCATCGCGGTGGATAATGCCGCTGCGGATGGCATCATCCAAGTCATGACTTAAATAGGCGATAATGTCGGCATATCGCACCACGCAGCCTTCGGCGGTCTCGGGCATATCATGGCTGTTGGTTGGTAATACCTCGCCGTAGCCCTTGGAATGTTTGGCGATACCGTCTCTGACTTCATAGCTTAAATTCAGCCCCATGCCGTGGTTTTCCAGGACATCAACCACCCGCAGACTCTGTTTGTAATGAGAGAAGCCGCCGGGCATAAGCTCATTTAATACCGACTCCCCGGCATGCCCGAAGGGGGTATGCCCCAGGTCGTGGCCCAGGGCGATGGCCTCCACCAGATCTTCATTTACATCAAGACCTCTGGCCAGGGTCCGGCCGATTTCCGAGACTTCCAGGGTATGGGTCAGGCGGGTGCGGTAATGATCTCCGGTGGGGGCCAGAAAGACCTGGGTTTTGTATTTTAAGCGTCTGAAGGCCTTTGAATAGACAATCCGATCACGATCCTTCTGGAAAACCGTGCGCAGGGGGCAGAAATCCTCTCGCCGCAGACGACCGCGTGATTGTTCACTGAGGCAGGCCTGCGGGGACAGTGAGTTTCGTTCCTTTTTTTCTGCTTTTTCACGAATAAGCATCTTCTGCGAACCT
>JAJRZN010000018.1 GCA_024275235.1 Deltaproteobacteria bacterium | reverse complement strand
TCATGCAGAAAAATGACATCCATATAAAGAAGGGCGGAAAGATCACAGGGGCGCACCCCGAAATAGATAGTCGGCTCATCAGGGGAACCGACAGGATGGAACTGATAATCATCGGGGCCGGACTCGTAGGTAAATAACACCTCCCGCTGGGGCAGCATGAACTGCTTAATGGAATTCTGGGGCTGATTTTCCAAATCCAGGCGCAGCGCGTCAATATCGCCGGCTGGACTGAAAAGGGTATCACCGTGCCGATTATTTTGCGGCACAATCAGCCGGTAATCCTTGTTGAGCTTCCGGAGAAAGGCATTGAGATAATCTTTTTTGAGGATCAATTTGTCATCGTTCATCTGACTGGTATCCCTTACACAGTTACTCTGGTGTTATTGTTTTTGGGCATCAAGCTGCATAGTTACTTTTTTGATTTTGCCGCCTCGATTTTTACAGCACAGATCTTATATTCCGGGCAGTTGGCCAGGGGGTCACGGGCACCGATACAAAGAAGATTTACCGGCACATCCGGGTAATGGAAGGTGGTGTAAACCGTACCCGCCGGAACCTCGCTGCCCACTTCAGCCGACAGACGGATAGTACCGCGCCGGGAGGTCATCTCCACCATCTCCCCGTTTTTTATTTTAAGCCCCTCGGCATCATGGCGGTTGATCTGCAGCAGGGCCTTATCCGCCTCGCGATTAAGGGTGGGGCTTCTCCTGGTCATGGTACCGGTATGATATTGATGATAAATCCGGCCGGTCATCAGCAGAAAGGGGTACTGCTCATCAACCGGTTCACTCGGCGGCTGATGTGAGGATGGCACAAAACGGCCGTGCCCCCTGGTAAAATAATATTTATGCAGAAACGGGGTGCCCGGATGGTCACGATCCCAGCAGGGCCATTGCAGCCCCCAACAATTTTCCAGCCGTTCATGATACATGCCGCCGTAGATGGGGGCCAGCATGGCAATCTCCTCCATGACCTCGGCCGGGGATTCATAATTCATGGGGTAATCCAGCCGCCGGGCCAATTCCATGATAATATCGCTGTCAGTGCGGCAGCCGGCAAGGGGCGGAATGACCTGCCGCACCATCTGCACCCGACGTTCAGAGTTGGTGAAGGTGCCGGTCTTTTCCGCGAAGGAGGCGGCGGGCAGCACAACATTGGCGAGCCTCGCGGTGTCGGTGAGGAATATATCGGCCACGGCGAGGAATTCCAGATTTGCCAGGGTCTCATTGACCGTCTCTAACACCGGATCACTTAAAGCGGGGTTTTCGCCCATAATAAACATGGCCTTCAACGGCCCGTTTTTACCGCTGTGGGTCATATCCAACAGAGAGAGGCCGGGTTCAGGCGAGAGTTCCGTGCCCCAGGCCCTGGCAAATTTTTCCTGAAAATCCTGGTTGTTAACCGCCTGATAACTGGGATAGACATTGGGCAGCGCCCCCATGTCACAGGCCCCCTGAACATTATTCTGGCCGCGCAATGGATCAACCCCGGTATCTTCCTTTTCCACATTGCCGGTCATCATGGCCAGATTGGCAATGGACTGCACATTCTTAGTGCCGCAGATATGCTGAGTAATGCCGAGACAATAACAGATCACCGCCTTCTGGGCTCTGGCGTACATCTGAGCCGCCTCGCTGATTTTTTTCAGCGGCACCCCGGTAAGGGCCGCGGTTTCCTCAAGATCTAAGCGGTAAAGCATATCCCGCAGCTCGTTATAATTTTCGGTACGCATCTCGATGAAGAGATCATCCACCAGAGATTCATCCAGAATAATCCGCATCATAACGTTTAACAGGGGAATATCCGTGCCTGGTTTAAGATCGAGGTGAATATGGGCGCACTCGCTGAGCCTGGTTCGGCGGGGATCAATAACGATCAGTTTGGCGCCCCGGTCAACGGCATCGAGAATACGGCGGGCCACCTGGGGATGAGCCTCGGTGGTATTGGAGCCTGAGACCAGAATAACCTGGGACTCTTCAATCTCGTTGATTGAATTGGTCATGGCGCCGCTGCCGAAGGTGGTGGCAAGACCTGCCACCGTGGGGGCGTGTCAGAGGCGGGCGCAATGATCAATATTATTGGTTTTTAAAACCGCCCTGGTAAATTTCTGCAGCAGGTAATTTTCTTCATTGGTACACTTGGCAGAGGACAGAACCCCAATGCCTTTACTGCCGGTCTCATCCCGAATCCGGCCAAGCTCCCGGGCGGTATATTCCAGCGCTTCTTCCCAGCCGACGGGAACAAGACGGCCCTTTTTTCTGATCAGGGGCTGGGTAAGCCGATCAGGATGATGAACAAATTCATGCAGATGCCAGCCCTTTACGCACAAGTTGCCGCGCGAAACCGGATGATTACGGCTGGGAGAACTGCCGGTAACCCGGCCCTTTTCTTCATGCAGATAGATGCCGCAGCCGCAGCCGCAATAGACACAAGTAGTAAGAATGTCGCGCATGCCCCTTGACTCCTCAGAAAAGTTACCAAACAGCTAAAGGAAGTTGATAAATTCAACCCCCTCTATTTGATCTATGTGTATGAATGCCCACTGTTCTGAACAGTCTACACCCTCACCTGAATAATTACAATTTGCAACTATTTCAGGACTTCACCATCTTTTCGCCGCCTTTAGCTGATAACAATTGTAAACTCAATAAATACAGCATGTCAAGCCTGCCGCCAAGACACCACCTTGATGGCAGTTCCGTTACTCCTTCAGCGTTAATGCTATATTTCAGAAAATAATACACTAATCAAATTCATATACTACCATCAACATTCGGTTCTTCTTGACAATACTGTTATCGCAATTATAATTACACATATATTCGTTTTTAATCATAGGATGAGGTGTTTCCATGGGACAAGTAACTATTTATCTCGATAACGAAACTGAAAACAAGTTAAAAAAAACAGCCAGGGCCAGCAAAAAATCAGTCAGCAAATGGGTGGCAGCAATTATCAATGAAAAAGTGTCTACCGAATGGCCTCAAGATATCGCCGACTTAGCTGGCAGCTGGAAAAACGACTTCCCTACCTTAAATGAAATCCGCTCAACACATGGTGTTGATGCCAAGCGGGAGGACTTTTAATATTGTACCTTCTTGATACTAATACATTAATTTACTTTTTTAAAAAACTTGGCAATGTTTCTGAAATATTATTGTCAAAACCTCCCAGGGAAATTGCAATTCCATCAATTACTCTTTATGAACTTGAAGTAGGAATAGCAAAATCAAATAATCCACAAAAAAGAAGGAAACAATTAAATTAATTTGTCTCTCAAGTTAGCGTTTATCAATTTGGGGCAAAAGAAGCCGCAACAGCCGCACACATCAGGGCAGCTCTTGAAGGACGGGGAACTCCAATTGGACCTTACGACACTCTTATTGCAGGTATTGCCTTGAGTACAAAATCTATCCTGGTTACTCATAATACTAAAGAATTCAAACGCATCAAAAAGCTCAATATTGAAGATTGGTTTTAAAGCTCAATAAATCGTTACCTACATCCTTAGCCATTTGAAACAAAAGGAAATACGCAAAGCATCAAGACAACAAACAAAGAAGAACTGCGGGAACAACCCGGTTTTGCTGATTTTTGTCAAGCCTGATACGATATAAATAACCGGTTAAACTAAACTGGTTGGCGGGCTAAGTGCCATTGAGGCCCAGCATCCCAAACAGCTCCTCCTCCTGACGCCGCAGTCTTTTAGCGGAAACCGGTATCACGGTCTTTAACTCCTGGGCAAAGATGGAAACCCGGTACTCCGCGACCATGAGCCTATATGCCGCCAACACCTCTTCAGCCGCCCGGCGGCTCGCCGGTACCTCAATAGCGGCAACCCGGCGGACAGCCTCGGCCAGCCGCTCATCATGGGGAGCCGCAATCTTCTCCTTTTGCAGATCCTGAGCCGGAGCGGCATGGGCCCGTTCCACCCTGATCCGCAGAGCCTTCAGATAGCGCGGCACATGCCGCAGGCCGGAGGCGGTCAGAGTTAAAAAATCAGGCGGCAGAATCAAATCAAGCTGACGGCGGTATTCCTTAAAACGCTGTTTGTTAAGAGGATCAGCGGCGGCCCGGCGCTCAAACTTATTCACCGTCTCCAGGGTTTGCCGCCGTTGCCGCAGGGCCTCTTCCACCAGGGCAAAAAACTTTCCGGCCCTCTGAAAAAATTCCCCGGCCCGCAACCGCTCAACCTCGGCCGCGAAGTCATGGCCGGCCAATTCGCCATCCTCAACGGGCAGGGCCGCCCGCAATACGGCATCCAGGAGGGCCGTATTAACCTCCTTCATGGCCCCCAGTCCCTGGAACAGCGGCCAGTCGGCCTGGGTCAACTTAAACTTCCTGGCCGCCTCCCGAACCTGCTTGCTTAGAGCGCTCTTATATAATTCCAGCAACCCCTGGCGGTTATACTGCCTGGCTTCCTCAGGCGACAGACAGAGCCTTATCCCCACCTTATCTCCACCTGCCGCATTGAGAGCCGGGATGGCGTAACCGGCCAGACGGCCCTTATTGTCACGCACGGCAATTTTTTCCGGCAGTCCGGCCAGCTCCCGGGGTGATATAGTCTGCCGTTCCCATTTCTGCCGTAAATCCTTAAAGGAGGTCGTCGGCTTTTTCCCGCCCTGAAAGGTCAAAAGATCGGCAAAACGACGACTTGCCTTGACCACTTTGCCGCCTTCGGTAAGCAGACAGTAACGCATTAAAAGATGATCCGGCAGCCGCACGGCAGCCAGATCACTAACAGCGACAGCAATATTAAGCTGCCGCTCAATCACTGCCGAGAGAGCGGCGTAAAACGATCCCCGGCTAAATTCAAGCCCGGCCAGGGCCTTGTCCGCTGTCTCGTTGACGGGTACCAGCTGTTTTCTCAGCCCCTTGGGCAGCCCTCGTAAGACCTGAACAATTTTCTCCGGCAGCATACCCGGTACCAGCCAGTCAAAAAGTTCCGGCCGCAGGTGGGGCAAAATAGCAGCCGGGATATGAACCGAAACCCCGTCCGCCTCTGAGCCGGGGGTGAATTTATAGAAGAGATCAAGTTCAAAATCACCGGCCCGCATGATCTTGGGGAATAAGGCTAACTGCCCCTCATCGGCATCACGCTGGACGATATCCTCCCGTTTCATGTACAGCAGGCGGCCCATATCCGGCAACACCCGTCTCAATCCGGCCAGATCCCAGACCAGGGCGGGCAGACGCTCATCATAGAATGTATAGAGCAGATAATCGTCCACGAGACGGCGCTGACGAACCCGGTCTTCCATCTCCTTTAGAGAATTAACCAGCTCCTGATTATGGCGTAAAAAGTCGTAATTCCCCTTGACCTGGCCCTCCACAAGGGCGGCTTGAATAAATATTTTACGGGCCTCCTCCGGCTCCACTACCCCGAAATTTTTAGGACGCCCGGCCTCAATTACCAGGCCGAAGAGGGTAACCTTCTCCTGAGCTAACACGGCGCCGGCACTCTTGGCCCAATGGGGATTGCTGTATGAATAACGGCAGAGGCCACCGGCCATACTCTCTAACCAGCGGGGATTAATGGCGGCCACGGTGCGGGCGTACAGCCTTGAGGTCTCCACCAGTTCGGCGGCCATTATCCATTGCCCGCCCCGGCCAAACTGACCGGAGCCGGGGAAGATCATCAACTCCTTACCCTGGGCGCCCTGATAGATATTTGTTGCCTTTTTCAGGGCGATATTCCGCAAAATACCACTTAATACCGCCTGATGGACGGCATCCACCCTGACCTCGGCAACAGTTATATCATAACGGCCCTCCTCCTCTAAGGCCTGGCAGATCTGGGCGTAAATATCGCACCACTCCCGCATCCGCAAATAAGATAAAAATTTCTGGCGGCAGTATTTGCGTAATTTACTCTGGCTCCCGGCCGCCCTGGCGGTGTGATGATAATTAGACCATATATTCAGGTAAGTTAAAAAATCAGAACCAGGGGTTAAAAACCCGGCATGGGCGGCATCGGCCTCTTTTTCCCGGCCCGGCGGCCGTTGACGCGGGTCCTGAATACTTAAGACCGCGGCAATGACCATAACCTCATGGAGGACATTACGTTCCCTCGCCTCAAGGATCATCCGTGAGATCATGGGATCAAGGGGCAGGCGGGCCATGAGCCGTCCCCGGCGGGTAAGACGCGGTTGACGGCCGGGATCGGCCTTAAGCGCCCCCAGCTCAGTCAGGAGATTAAAACCGTCCTTGATGGAGCGCGGCCCCGGCGGCTCAAGAAAGGGAAACTCCTGAGGATGGCCAAGGCCCAGATCCACCATCCGCATAATAACCTCGGCCAGATTGGCCCGTAAAACCTCCGGGGCGGTAAACTCCGGCCGGTTCAGATAATCTTCCTCACTATACAGCCGCAGACAGACACCCGGCCCCACCCGGCCACAGCGCCCCTTACGCTGATCAGCGCTGGCGCGGGAGATGGGTACCACCGGCAGCTTAGTGGTGCGGGCTCTGGGATTATAACTCGATATTCGAGCCAGGCCGGTATCAATCACATAACGAATACCGGGTACGGTGACCGAGGTCTCGGCCACGTTACTGGCCAGAATAATTTTTAACTGCTTATAATTTTTAAATACCAGCCCCTGTTCTTTTGCCGGCAGACGGCCAAAGAGCGGCAATATTATGGCGTTCAGGCTCTGCGCCTCGCCCTTTAAGGCCTCCTGGCTCTCCATAATATCCCGCTCAGTGGGTAAAAAGACGAGGATATCACCCGCCGGCCGCCGCCCCAGGGCGCTTACGGCCCGCGTCACCCGCTCGCTCAAGGTTAATTCAGCGGCTTCCTCACTTTCATCAGGGGGCAGATAATTCACCTCCACCGGATAGATCTTGCCGGGAATATTAATCACCGGCGCCCCTTCAAAATGACGGGAGAATTTCTCTGTATCCAGGGTGGCGGAAGAGATGATAATCTTCAGATCAGGGCGTTTTTTACGCAGACGCTTTAATATACCAAGGAGAAAATCTATATTCAGGCTCCGTTCATGGGCCTCATCAATAATGATAACCCGATAACGCCGCAGACGACGGTCACGGGCCGCCTCAGCCAGCAGCATACCGTCGGTAAGAAATTTAATCCGGCTCCGGCGGCCGGTGCGGTCAAGAAAACGCACCTTATAGCCCACCAGCTCCCGGCCCTGGGCGCCCATCTCCTCGGCCACCCGCCGGGCCACGGTAATGGCAGCAATACGCCGGGGCTGGGTACAGGCAATCACCCCCTTATCACCCAGCCCGGCCTCAAGACACATCTTGGGCAACTGAGTAGTCTTGCCACAACCGGTCTCGCCAGCCACGATGAGCACAGGATGCTCCTTTATAAGAGCGACAATATCATCTTTCAGCTGGACAATGGGAAGTTCAGCCGGATAATTTATTTTATTGACCATTAATAGATTATTTTTGTAGTATAATGCAATGACATACGGCCTTAATTTTGCATCAAGCCGGGCAAATTTAGCGTAAATTATTTTAACCCCTAATTGCAGGCGGAAAAAATAATTTCTAATTTAATAGTTAATATTATTCGCTATTCTACCGAATAATAAAATAATAACAACAACCGCACACGGGTTTAGAATGAAAAACAAACACCGCATCCAGTTAAACAATCAGGTTAAAAGCCCGCTGAGGGCAGCGAAACTACAGGATATCCAACCAGGGAGGGTAAAAATGGCAGAAAATTTAGAAAATGTCGACACCGCTATTGAGGCATCAAAGAAGGTAGTGGTTTCCAGAGAAAAGGAAATAGGCGAATCCGCCGAACACCCCAAAGGCCCGGTGGGGCTTGATATTGGTACCAGCCATATTGTCATGGCCCAGAATAAGGGTAAACAGGTCAACACCGTTAAACAGCTTAACGCCTTTTTCACCATCCCCTATTCCAAGTTCACCAAAAAAATTCTGGTGGAAAACGATGTTTCCTTTTACGAGAAGAACAATCAATTCTACATCCTCGGTTATTCGGCCGAGAATTTTGCCAAGATGTTTAACGCCAATACCCGCCGCACCATGGAGCAGGGGTTGCTGAACGCCCATGAGGAGGAGGGTATCACGGTATTGAAATCCATTATCAACACCCTGATCAAAGACAGCCCCAGACGTAATGAGGTCATCTGCTTCAGCGTCCCCGGTGCCCCGTTGGACGGCCCCGACTCGGTAGTCTATCATGAATCAATTATCAAGATGCACCTCACCAGCCTGGGATACAAACCTTCCTCCATCAATGAGGGCCTGGCCACGGTTATGGCCGAGCTGGCCAATGACAACTTCACCGGCATCGGCATCAGCATGGGCGGCGGCATGTGTAATATCTGCCTCTCTTATCTGTCGGTGCCGATAATCACTTACAGCATCCAGAAAGGCGGTGATTATATCGACACCATGGTGGGTATCTCAGTGGGCGAAAAGGCCACCACCATCAAGTCCATGAAGGAAAAAGATTTCAGCCTCTCATCGCCGCCCCGTGACCGGGTGGAAACCGCTCTGGAGATATACTATATTGAGCTGGTGCGCTCCCTGCTTAAGAGCCTGGAGACGACCCTGTTAAAGACCGATAAGATTCCGAAAATCAGCACCCCCGTTCCCATCGTGTTAAGCGGCGGTACCGTTCTGCCGACCGGTTTCAAGGAGTTATTCAAAAAGACCCTGCGGGAGGTAAACCTGCCCATTAACATCTCCCAGGTCAAAATAGCCGATGACCCGCTGAACACCACGGCCAAGGGTGCCATGGTCATGGCTCTCTCGGAAGAGATTTAGACACACGCCATTTTATTATCAGCCTGGCGTTATGGGTTCTTTTTTCCTCTACCCATAACGCCAGGCCCCGCCTGTTCACCAACCGAACAGCCCTCTCTACAAGCCGCTGGCCAGCACCACCGCCGGTATTGTCTTCAGTAACAGTTTAAGGTCAAGCAGCAACGACCAGTTATCAATATATTCAAGATCCATCTTCATCCAGGTTTCAAAATCAATATTGTTGCGGCCGGAAACCTGCCATATGCATGTCAGGCCAGGTTTCAGAGACAAACGCCGCCGCTGCCAGGGCTTGTATTCTTTTACCTCGGCGGGCAGCGGGGGGCGCGGGCCCACCAGGCTCATTTCACCCTGGAGGATATTAATCAGCTGGGGCAGTTCATCAAGGCTTGTCTTACGAAGGAATCTGCCAACCGCGGTCACTCTCGGATCGTTTTTTAATTTAAATACCGGCCCGTCCATTTCATTGGCGGCGTAAATCTGCTCCCGCATATTCTCAGCTCCGTCAACCATAGTCCGGAATTTCAACAGATTAAATTTACGGCCGTTAAGTCCTGAGCGTTCCTGCCTGAAAAAAACAGGCCCCTCAGAGGTAGACTTGATCAAAACGGCAATTATGATAAAAAAAGGCGACAGCACGGCCAGGCCACCGGCGGCCACGGCATAATCCAGCGCTGTTTTTATCAGTAGATCAAATTCATTATGCGGGGTGGAAGACAGGGCGATGGTGGGCATCCCGATAAACTGATCGAAATAAACCGCGGCGGTTTCAGGACGGTACATTACTTTCTGAATCTGCCAGTCAGGCATAATACGGATGTTAACCCCTACATTTTCGGCAAAGGCAATATAGTCGTTAACCTGGTCGATTTTTTTAAGCGGCATGGCAAAGATGATTTCGTCAACCGTATTCTCGAGAATAATTTTTTCATAATCATTCAGGGTGCCGATAACGCGTATCCCGCCCGCAACCTCCGCTTCAAGACATTGTTCATCAATGTCAAGACAGCCGATTACCCGGTAACCGCTCTGGGGATTATTGAAAATCGTCTTGATCATCTCCTTGGCTCTTTCCCGGCTGCCGATAACCAGAACTCTTTTGAAATTAAATCCCTTTTTCCGGTAAGACTGCAGGGTGTAAAAGATAAAGGCCTTACTGGAAACAAGCAATATAATGGCCAGAACAATAAAGAAACCGATCATCAAACGACTCACATCCTGGATATGCATCATATAGAGGACAAAAATCAATAATGTAACGCCCACCATGACGCCTTTGACGGTTTTGACAAAAATCTTATCAAATGTCTGATAACGGTATGGCTCATAGAGCCTCACGGCGTTAAAAACCGGATAAAAGACAACCAGCATGATCAGCAGAACCATAAAATAATTCTGGCTGCAGAAAAACCGACTGAAATCAATGGTCATCTTTCCACTTCTGATCCAGCAGGCAACAGTGATGGCAACAAAAATCAGGCTCATATCAAGAACCTGGTGCACTCTTTTAAGCAGATTAAAATGTTCACGAACCATCAAAATTCTCCACATCTATAAAACGGGACACTAAGGGGGAAAAACAAGAACCAGCAGGCATACCTATAATAACGCCGGAGATTTGAGCTGTCATTATTAATTCCATCCTCTAACAATAATTTTGCTGTCTATGAACCAGTAATTTCGCTGGATAAAGCACCGTTACTGCAAACAAGCGACATTACCGGTTTAAGCTGCACAAGGAGAGGGGGAACAAACATAAGAACAAAGAACAGACAAGCGGTATTACGCGGAGACAGGTTTCCCTGCCAGCACGGCCTCCGGATTACTGGCGACAAGGGCCAGAGCCTTTTCCCGGCCGATAATTTCAGCGGCAACATTAACGCCTCTGGAGAGAATCGGCGGTCTGTGCTGCACCGAATGAGCATCGGTGGCTATAAAACTGACCGCCCCCTGTTCCAGGAGACCGCAGGCACATTCCATCACCTGCGGCCCGAAATCGCCGGTCAGGCTGCCGGCGGTGATCTGAGCCAGCACGTTTGAGCTCAGCAGTTTCAGCAGCAGATCCGGATTGCGGATAATTGACGGATTTCGTTCCGGATGACCGATAATCGGCTTAAAGCCCCGAACCGCCAGCTGAAAAAGCAGACTCACGGCGGTTCTCGGCAGGTGAGTGTGAGGAAATTCAATGAGAATATAACGGCTGTTGTTAAGTCTGTAACCATCTAACAGCAGGGGGTCGAGGACAGCATAGACCTCACCGCCCGGCACTATTTCAACCGGAATCCGCAGTTCGGCAAGAGCGGAGTTCAAACGCGCCACTCCCTTCCTGATTATATCCGGGGAATGAAGCGTATTTTTAATATGCGGAGTGGCGGCTATTCTAGTTATGCCATCGGCGGCAGCAATCCTGGCCATGGCTATTGACTGCTCCATGGCGGCAGGGCCGTCATCAACAGCGGCCAGGATATGACAGTGCAGATCAATCATTCCGGCCGTAATAATAGCCGTAATAATTGTAGTAATCACTATTCTTCCGATTAACGGCATTAAGAACTATACCGAGAATACGCGAATCAAGCTCCCGAAAGGATTTCAATTCTCTCTCAACCGCCTCATAGGTGGTCTCGCCTGCCTTGATCACAATTGTAGTACCATCAACAATTTTACTGAGAATCAAAGCGTCGGTGACCGACATGACCGGCGGAGAATCAAAAATGACTATATCAAATTTATCGGACGCCGACGACAACAGGTCTTTCATTTTCCGGGAGCCAAGCAGTTCGGAAGGATTGGGAGGCACCGGGCCGGAAGGAATAATCTTCAGGTTTTTCTCCGGCCCGGCGACCATGACCTCACTGCCGTCAATCCCGGCAAGATAGGAACTCAAACCCTTGCTGTTGTCAAAGTCAAACATCTTGTGCAGCCTGCCCTTGCGTAAATCAGCGTCAATCAGCAGAACCTTGAGCTCCGACTGGGCAATAACCGCGGCGAGGTTAGCGGCGGTGGTGGTTTTGCCTTCACCGGGCAACATACTGGTTATCAGGATAGCCTTGGGCGGTTTATCGGCCGATGACAGGAGCAGCGAAGTCCGTATTCCTTTATAGCTTTCAGTAACATTTGAGTGCGGATCAAGCTCCGTCAACAGTTCACCGGCCCCGGTATCGAAGCGCTCCACCAGACCAAGCACGGAGAGCCCCAGCCGCTCCTCCGCCTCATCGGGAGATTTTACCGTATTATCAAGGTACTCAATAAAAAATGCCAGACCGATACCGCCGAAGAGCCCCAGCACCAGACCAAGCAGAATATTGCGTTTTTTCTTCGGTGTTGCTGGAGAAAGCGGCGTTTTTGCCTGCTCAATAATCCAGACATTGACGCTCTGATTCTGTTCGGTGATATTCTGTTCCTTCAACTTGGCTAACAACGCCTCATAGATATAACGGTTACTTTCTTCCTCACGTTTCAGGACATTATACTGGATAAATTTTTCATTGAGCCTCAGGGCGTCACTTTTGGCCTTGTTGAGCAAATCCTTTAAATTCTGTTCATTTGACCCTGCCAGTTCATATTCATTTTCAACCGATTTAACAATACGCCGGCACTCCTGGGCCTTTTTTTCGATCAGACCATCCCGCTCTCCCACCGCCTTGATCATCAGCGGATGTTTGGGGCCATACTTTTTAGACAATTCACTGACCCGCTGTTCCGCGATAACGATCTGCGCCTGCAGGGCCTGAATTGTCCGATTCTGGGCAATAACCGGGATGCTTGCCATGGCCGCAGCACTGCCGGCCTGGCGCAGCTGTTTGTACTCCGTGGCAAGTTCTTTACGCCGGGCCTCGGCCTTGCTCAACTGAATACTGAACTCGGTCAGTTTCTGGGGAATAACGGCAATTTTATCCTGCACAGTTACAATGTCCTTCCGGCGCATGTATGTCTCAAGATTTTTTTCTGACTCAGCCAGCTTAGCCCGTTACTGGGCCGCCTTTTCATTCATCCACTTAATGGTATCATTAGAGGTGGCCATCTTCATTTCCAGGATTTCATCCTTATAGGCCCTGGCCACCGTATTGGCAACCAAGCGGGCCAGCACTGGATTTTCGGACATATAACTGATACTGATGACTTTGCTTTCCTTCACCGGTGTAACCGTAATGCTCTGACTTATCATCTGGGCCAGAATATCAGTTTCAGACATCTTTTCATTATCAACAACATTACTACCGGAGGCAGCCTGCCTGGCTGGTGTCAGGAACGTCATAATTGAGGCCATACGTGCCTTAAACCAGGAGGCCGCGTCACTGACAAAGGTAAAATGATGCGGCTGCCGCGGGAAATAGGTTTTATAATTTTGCGCCAGTTTAAGAAGAGACACCACCTTTTCCGCCACCCGCTGGCTCTTGATTATCTGGGTCTGAGTTGCCACAAAATCCGGATCGGTCTGCGAATAATAGGTATATTTGGCCAGCGGATTAAACTGGTTTTCCTGAATCAGCACCTTGGTCGAAGCCACATATTGAGGCGTCGCGGTCAGAGTACCGATAAGAACAACGGTAAAGGTAATAAATAAGAAGGTCAGAACCGTATGTTTACGCTTCTGAATTACGCGCCAATAATCTCGCAGATGAATTTCTTTTTCTTCCATAGCTGGTTGATATTTTTTGTGTTTTTTGTGTTTTTTTGGTTAACAAAAATCAGAACAAGTGAGATATTCTGAGATGGCGCAACAGCTAAAAAAAACTTTCCGGCACCACAATCACATCATTAGGCTTAACCGCCATATCCATCTTGACATTTTTAAGCACCTGTTCATGGCCGTTAATCTTACGCATTACCCTGATGCTGCCATCGGCCGCGATATCGGTAAGTCCACCGGCCATGGAAATAGCCTTGATTACCGTCATGTTATTCTCGTATTTATAGGAATTAGG
>JAJRZN010000227.1 GCA_024275235.1 Deltaproteobacteria bacterium | reverse complement strand
TGTTTTCGCGGACTGGAACAAGGGCATTCTTGATTCTTATCTCATTGAGATTACCACCAATATTCTTGGCTTCAAGGATGAAGACGGTGAGCCGCTGGTGGAAAAAATACTCGATACCGCCGGCCAGAAGGGCACCGGTAAGTGGACAGGTATTAACGCCCTTGACCAGGGTGTCCCCCTGACCCTGATCGCCGAGGCCGTTTTCGCCCGCTGCCTGTCGGCCATGAAGGACGAGAGGGTAAGAGCCTCTAAGGTGTTGAGCGGCCCGACGGCCGCCTTTAACGGTGAGCGGCAGGAACATATTACTTTTCTCCGTGACGCCCTTTACGCCGCCAAGATAATTTCCTACGCCCAGGGCTATGCCCTCATCCGCCAGGCAGCCAAGTCCTTTGACTGGCAGTTGGATTATGGGGCCATCGCCCTCATGTGGCGGGGCGGATGTATTATCCGCAGCGCCTTCCTCGGCAATATAAAGGAGGCCTTTACCCGTAATCCCGCTCTTGAGAATCTCCTGCTGGATGATTTCTTCGGAGAGGCCGTTAGCAAATCCCAGGCGGGATGGCGGCGCATTGTGGGGCAGGCCGCTGAACTTGGGATTCCCATGCCGGCAATTTCCGCCGCCCTCAACTATTATGATGGTTACCGCAGCGCTCGTCTGCCCGCCAATCTGCTGCAGGCTCAACGTGATTATTTTGGCGCCCACACCTATGAGCGTTTAGACCGCCCCAGGGGCGAGTTTACCCATACGGACTGGACAGGCACCGGCGGCAAGGTCTCCTCAAGTACCTATAATGCCTGACAATTAAGATGAATGTAAAAAACACCCTGCAGGACAATAACCTGGCTCCCAAAAAACGTTTTGGCCAGAATTTTCTGGTTCAGCGGCAGGTGGTAGAGGCTATTCTCAATCGAGCCGCCCCTGAGATTACCGACACCATTCTGGAGCTGGGGGTAGGTCTGGGAGCCATGACCATACCCCTCGCTGCCAGGGTTAAAGGGGTAATCGGCCTGGAGATAGATTCCGGCCTGGTGCGCTGGCACGAAGAAGAGGCTGATCTGCCGGCCAATGTCAGCCTGCGTCACGAAGATCTCTTGGAGAGCGATTTCCGGCAGCTGGCCACTGAGTGCGGCGGCCGTTTACGGATCATTGCCAATCTGCCTTATTCCATCTCCAATCCGCTTTTGTTCAAGTTATTGGACTACCATGAGGTGGTGGATTACGCCGTACTCATGCTCCAGAAGGAGGTGGCGGAACGGATCAGCGCCCGGCCGGCCACGAGAGAGTATGGTGTGCTCTCCGTCCTCCTCGGTTCATGCGCCGTAGTGGAACCGTTATTGAAAATCGGCCCGGAAAATTTTCATCCCCGTCCCAAAGTGGACTCCATGGTGGTACGCATAAGATTTAATCCACCGAGCACGGCAATAAAAGCGCTTCCGCCCCACAATCTCAAGATATTAAAGATGCTGGTAAAGGCCGCTTTTGGCAAGAGGAGAAAAACCCTGCTGAACGCCCTCACCGGGGCGGGCGGCCGTGATAAAAATACTGTGGACATTATTTTGCGTAAAGCCGAAATCTCCGGGCAGCGGCGGCCGGATCAACTGACGGTGAGAGAATATATTGAATTGGCTCGTTGCTTTCAGGCGGCCTGACAAGGGAGTTAACCTAAGATGGAAAATTTTGTTCTTGAATCGCCCACCAAGATTATTTTTGGCCGGGAAACCCTGCCGCTTCTGGGCCGGGAAACCATCGCCCTGGGCCGCAAGGCCTTGCTGGTCTATGGCCACCAGAGCCTGAAACGCAACAATCTGCACCAACGAATCTGTGGTTATCTGCAAGACAGCGGGGTTGAAATTATAGAACACGGCGGGGTAACCTCAAATCCGCTGCTCTCTCATGTCCGGCAGGGAATTGAACTGGCCAAAAAACAGGCGGTGGATGTGGTCATCGCCGCCGGCGGCGGCAGTGTGATTGACAGCGCCAAGGCCATTGCCGCCGGAGCGGTGGTTGAGCACGATGTCTGGAAATTCTTCACTGCCAAAAAGGGGATCACCACTCCTCTGCCCGTGGGCTGCGTTCTGACCCTGGCCGCCTCAGG
>JAJRZN010000017.1 GCA_024275235.1 Deltaproteobacteria bacterium | reverse complement strand
CTGGTAATAGTGACGGAATTAGAAAAGAGAAAGAGGTGATGGCGGAAGTGCATGGGAATCGAACCCACCCACCAAGCTGTTAACCCGGTGCACCGGATTTGAAGTCCGGGAGGGCCACCAGTGCCCTTTCCACTTCCACAAGAATAAGCAGGCTCTTACTATAAATTCTTATTTATCTAAGTACAATACTTATTTTATAGTAACTGCTCAGTTGCACCCCATATTCGTTCTTTTCGCCCTCCTCACGTACAGGAAGTACAGACTCTGAGGCCGAAACAAACGAATCTGGAGCATATCTGAGCAGTTACGGTTATAAGTTGAGGGTAATTTACAGCCTTCACCGAATAATTACATTTTATAAACTATATTTCATAATTTTTTGAGGAGAACCTTGCTGCATGGAATGCGATCGCTTTAAAAAGCTTTTAAAATCATGGTATCTGCAAGTACAGGATGAGGCCCTGGCCCCAGCCCTCATGGTAGAACTTATGGAGAACCATATTTCTTCCTGCCCAACTTGCTTGATGGATCCTGATGCCAGAAAGGACATGGAAAAAATCATTACTTTGGTGCTGCCGAAAGATAAACTTTCTCCGCCTACCCGCAGTCATCGCACTATTGAACCCAGTATCGACGGTTCCGGGCCGGGAGCCTCTCCAGCTTTGGCGGTCGGTCATGAGCAGAAGCACGAAGATCATCATCACGACGATATGTCGGATGAGCACGATACCGAGGGTGATATTCTATAATCTTTCAGGCTCAAAAATCCACCTTCCGGATTTAAAAGCTCAAATCTACAGCCCTATTATCCTTTATGCATAAAAACGGTTCTGTTTATCTTGTTGACGGGAATGCTTATATTCACCGGGCCTATCATGCCATAAGCCCATTAAGTAATGCCGCCGGTCTGCCCACTCACGCCATTTTCGGCTTCAGCAAAATAATAAACCGAATCATAGACGAAAAAAGCCCCCGGTGGCTGGCTATTGCCTTTGATGCCAGAGGCCCGAATTTCCGGCATGATATTTACCCGGATTATAAGGCCAACCGCCCCCCCATGGCCGATGATCTCGCGGCTCAAATCCCCTATATCAGAGAACTTGTTCAGGCCTATAATATTCTAAGTGTGGAGCAGGCGGGGGTGGAGGCCGACGACCTGCTGGCCTCCATGGCTCTGGCTCTACAGAAACAGGATTTAAGGGTAGTTATTGTTTCTGGTGATAAGGACATGCTGCAATTAGTTTCAGAGCGTATTTCAGTCTGGGATCCCATGGGCAACAAAACATTCGACCAGGCCGCTGTCGAAAAAAAATATGGGGTATCACCCGCCAGTTTGCTCGATCTTTTCGCCCTTATCGGTGATAAAAGCGATAATGTGCCTGGTGTACCTGGAGTGGGCCCCAAGACTGCGGCTAAGTTAATCAGCGAATTTCACAGCCTTGATGAACTCTATGCCAATATAGAGAGTCTTAAAAAGTCCAAGGTTAAAGAAAATCTAATCATCCATCAGGAGCAGGCCCGGCTCTCCCGCCGCCTGATCCGCCTGAAAGATGATCTATCTACTCCGGCACTGGTTGATTACGAAATGCGGGAACCTGACCACGACCACCTCACCGCCCTCTTCACCACTCTGGACTTCACCAGTATGCTGCCTGATGGGGGTAAAGACAGCCATCCACTTGATTCCCGGCAATTTCATTTGCTGAACAGCGCCGGTGAGTTAAGCGCTCTGTGCGAAAAGATAAAAAAAGCCGATTTCCTGACCATTGATACCGAGACTACTTCCCTTGACACTCTGAGCGCCGAGTTGGTGGGGATCTCTTTAAGCATCGACGAGGAGGCGGCCTATTACATTCCCATCGCCCACCGCGATGACCAGGGCCGGCTGGAACCAGGTCAACTGCCTCTGAGCACGGTACAGGACTGTTTATCAGCCTTTCTATCCAGTCCCAAATTCCCCAAACTGGGGCATAACCTGAAATTCGATTACGCCATCCTGGCCCGGCATGGTCTCACCATGCGGGGCCCCCTCTGGGATACCATGCTGGCCTCCTATATCGTTGACCCCACCCGTCGTTCCCATAAATTAGATACCCTGAGCGCTGAGCTGTTAGAGATTAAAATGATCTCTTTTCAGGATATTATTAAAAAGAACGGGGTAGAGAATTTTTCTCGGGTACCCATTGAACAGGCGGTGGATTACGCCGCCGAGGACGCGGCCTGCACTCTGCGTCTCTGGCATTATTTCGAGCCTCTTTTAGACAGCCGCAACCTCTGGCCCCTCTTCAGCCAGGTAGAGATTCGGCTCATTCCCGTTCTGGCGGATATGGAGGCCAATGGTATCCTGGTTGACCGGCAGCTTTTGGAGTCGCTGGCCACGGAATTTGGCCTTCATCTTCAGGAGTTAACTGAAGAAATACATCAACAGGCCGGGCAGGAATTTAATATTAATTCCCCTCAGCAGCTGGCAGAAATTCTCTTTGAGAAACTAAGTCTGCCTCATGGCCGTAAAACTAAAAACGGCTATTCCACCGACATCAAGGTTTTGGAGAAACTGGCCGCCACCCATCCCCTGCCTCGTTTGATTATTGAATACCGTAATCTCGCCAAACTGAAATCATCCTATGTCGACAAACTGCCGGGTATGATCCACCCGAAAACCGGCCGCCTGCATACCAGTTTTAACCAGGCCGTCACCGCCACCGGCCGCTTGAGCAGCAGTGACCCTAATCTCCAGAATATCCCCATTCGCAGCGCCGCCGGCCAGCGGATCAGGGCCGCCTTTATTCCTGCCCCCGGCTGCCAGTTTCTCTCGGCCGATTACTCCCAGATCGACCTGCGGGTACTGGCTCATTACGCTCAGGATAAAGTCTTGATTCAGGCTTTCTGTAATGGCGAGGACATTCACAGCAAAACTGCCGCTGAAATATTCCGGGTAAATCCCGAAGTTGTTAATAAAGAGATGCGGCGGGTGGCGAAAAGTATTAATTTTGGAATTGTCTATGGCATGAGCGCCTTCGGTCTGGCAGGCCAACTGCACATCGGCCGCAAAGAGGCGGCCACCTTTATCGACCGTTATTTTGAGCTTTATGGAGGAGTAAAACAATTCATGACAGACATTGTTCAGCAGGCCGAAACTCAGGGTTTCGTCACTACCCTCCTGGGCCGCCGCCGCCCCCTGCCGGACATAAACAGTAAAAACAAAAACCGGCGTGAAGCCGCCCAGCGCACGGCCATGAACACCCCTATCCAGGGTACTGCCGCCGATATTATTAAACTGGCAACCATTAATGTCGCTCAGCGCCTGAAAGAACATGATTTAAAAACTAAACTGCTCCTTCAGATTCATGATGAATTAATTCTCGAGGTGCCGGAAGGGGAGATGAACCAGATTGAGGAAATGGTAAAGATTGAAATGGAGATGGTACTCGACCTGCGGGTGCCACTCGTTGTCAACACGACATGGAGCCATAATCTGGCCAAGGAATGAGGAGCACTTTTTGGCGAGTAGGCCTATCGATAGTAATGTAAGTTCTTACCCGCAAGTCGCGACTATTATCCATCACTATGCAAAATAGTCGCGACTATTTTGCAATTAGTGATATAATAGTCGAATGAACCGCTATCTTAAAAAGCTAATCAGCAATGATCTGCCCCGGAAAATGGTCATCCTTACCGGCCCTCGACAAATCGGGAAAACTACCCTGAGCCGCCAATTATTAACAGATTTCCCCAATGGCCAGTATTTGAATTGGGATGTTCTGGCAGATCGTTTTATTTTACAAAGACAATCGTGGAACCCTCGAGCCGGACTGTTGGTATTAGACGAAATCCACAAGATGCGTAACTGGAAGGGATGGCTCAAAGGAGTAGTGGACAGCCTCCCCGCTGGTCAGGCACTTTTGGTAACAGGAAGCGCCCGGATGGAGACATTCCGCCAAAGTGGGGAGTCCTTAGCGGGTCGATATTTTGCCTATCGCCTATATCCAATCTCAGTCCGTGAATGGTGCCAAGAACAAGGGGTGACCCCCATAACTGCCCTTGATCATCTGCTGGTACGGGGTGGTTTCCCCGAACCTTGCCTCGTCGCCGATACACGCTACGCCAATCGTTGGCGCAACCAATATTTTGCCGATCTGATTCGAGAAGATATTCTGGAATTCTCCCGTTTGCATGAAATCAAGACGATGCGTTTATTTGTAGAGCTTTTGCGTGAACGGGTAGGCTCACCATTATCCCTGAACTCCATTGCTCGAGATCTGTTCATTTCTCCAACAACTCTAAAACGTTATCTGGATATTTTACAGGCTCTGTTCATAATTTTTATCATCCAGCCCTGGTATCATAATATTGCCCGTGCCATTTTAAAAGCCCCCAAGATTTATTTTTTTGATACTGGTTTAGTGCGGGGCAACGAAGGTATAAGGCTTGAAAACGCCGTGGCAACAATGCTTTTAAAGCACACCCGGTTTCTGCGTGACAGCGAAGGCAGGATGTCGGGTCTGCATTACCTGCGAACCAAGGATGGGGTTGAAGTTGATTTTGCCTTAAGTGAAGATAAAGTTTTGACCCACCTGATTGAGAGCAAATCAAGCGACCATAAACCCCATCGCGGCTTAATGAAGTTTAAAGGCATATTTCCAAAGGCGGAAGCAATACAGATTGTTTATCAGTTACGGCAGGAGGAGTTTCGTAACGGAATAAAGATTACAGACGCGGCCAACTGGCTGGCGGAATTATCTGCGTAGAGATAAGCTGCGCTTGGGAATTGACAGGGTATCTCTACGCAAAATTGATGAACATGAAGTTACCTTACCACAACAGTTAGCGGGGTGGTATAATCAGTCTCTCCCGCATTCTTATTATAAACAGATAACATAATCCTATACTCTCCCGGCAGGGCAAAAGTATGACTTACGCTGCCGCCCTGACCGGTCTCGCCATCACCGAAATTCCATTCACAAGTGGTGGAATTTCCCTTATACCAGCGGCAGTTGTCAACGCTCAGGTTAATTTTCAGCGGAGCGTTTCCAGCCTTTTTGTCCACCATGATAATGCCTTTTTTATTTCCGGTTCCGGTCAGGGGTAATGGCCTGGATATAGTGGACCAGCTTTCATTCCTCTGCTGAACCGCTCCGTTTTCATTGCCCGAAACTGCTTCCCCGAGGAAGGCCAGTGCCGGCACTATCAAAATTACTGCCCAAAATGGTATTCTTTTAATCATCTGCGTCCTTAAATTAAGTTTTCTGTCTCTTTTGAGCGACAGCAGGCGGTTGGTGATAGGTAAAAAAAAAGCCGGATTCGCCATATCCTTTTATTTAGTTGTCCTTATAACCTGTCGTTAATCAGCGACTCGCTCGAATTTTCCGAAACAGCTGGCATGGTATGATATTGTGAAATCATGCTATTATCAATAATATCATCTTGTTCGGGGATATCAAAGGTGCAATTACGTTTAATGAAATGCCAAAAATCCATAAATTTACTGCCGTCGAGGTTGCAAAACCTCAGGCGGCCAACCATAATTGACCAGTCGATACCACTGCTGCCAGCGGTATTGTTATCAACAATCTCAAACTGGCCGGCGTCCATGGT
>JAJRZN010000226.1 GCA_024275235.1 Deltaproteobacteria bacterium | reverse complement strand
CAGGGGTAGATTATCATGCCACTTCAAGTGCCTTTTATAGGTAAGAGGCAGTCGCGGCAGAGCCAGAAAAAATGATCTTAGAATCTCCGAATCCCCATCTAAGCGGAGAAAATAAAAGGTGCCGTGATCCCTGGAAAAATATAACTTCGCGGTTCCGGAATTCAGATAGAATGTGCCGTCTGGCGCCATACAGACTTTAAGCCGCAGGTCATCTGTCGTCTTCCCGTTAACTGTCACATTATACTTGAATTCTTCATCGAGGACAAATAGTAAGCGGGATTTTAAGCCTTTTTCGGGGTGCAGGGCCTGGATGAGTGCCCCCTGCCGGGGGATGTCATTGGCGATAAAACGACAATGTCCCTCGGTCAGCAAGGCGTAGTGCAGAAAGCTGAAAGGAACCGTCGCGGCGCCAAGCTCGGCTGAAAACTGAATTTGAATATGAAGATGGGGCTGCGGGGAGTATCCGGAGTTGCCGCACAACCCCAGCAAATGGCCGGATTCAACCCAGTCACCGGCCGCCACTTTGATTGACTGTTGTTTGAAATGGGCCAGGAGGACATAAAATCCCCTTTCATCATAGATGATAACATGATTTCCCCAGTTATCTATCTCGTTAATCTGGCCGGGAATATTATCCTCAATGGCGTTAATAACGGTAATAATCCGGCCTCGAACGGGGGCCAGAACCGGTTTGCTGAAGCAAAAATAATTTTCCAGGAATTCTCCTTTCTCGCTGAAGGTTTCTCCGGCACTGTTATTGATTAAAAAATCCACCGCGTAACTCCAGATCCCCTGATGAGTCCAGGCTCCGTTAAACCCCTGCCACACCGTCCACTCCCCGGAGAATGGCAGCGCGAGGGTGCGCAGAGTGCCGGGGAAACGGGCCTGGTAGGACAGGTAATGATCCAGGGTTCGTTCCGGTGTTCCTTTATATGACTGGGTTAAATAGGGATATTCTCCCAGCCCCAGGGCGTAGAGAAAAAAGAGGGTAACAATGTTGAAGGGCAGGGTAAATACCGGAATACCGTAATGAGTTGAGAAAAAGCCTGAGGCTTCAAGCAGAAAGGGTGAAACAGCCACGGCGATGGCCGCCAGCAGATAACTGCGGGGGCTGGGGATGAGAAATACTCCGCCGATGGCCATGGCAATGAGGCTGAAATTAAAGGCGCTTAAATTAGTAAGGGCCTGATAGGAAGAGCCCTTCATCAGGGTAAGAATTATAACCCCGAGACCATAACCGGAGACGGCGAGAAAAAAAAGAATCCGGGAGGCCAGGAAGAGTACCAGTAAAAAGATAAGTCCCCCCAGAATATGGGGACTGAATAAAAGGGAGCCGAGAGATTTGGAAAGCCCGGTGAGCCACAGAGGAAACTGTAACTCCAGGCCGTCTAAAAAATGGTGGTTAAGATAAAAATCATTGACCAGCAGGTTGGAGTATTGATAGGCGGCAAGGTACATGATACTGCTGACAAAGACAAAGGGCAGATTGGTAACCGGCAGCCGGAAAAACTGATAAAATATATGGGCCAGGGAGAGGGTGACTATAAAGGTGAGCAAGCCGCCTGTTATCACAAAAAAAGCGGTAAGGACAGAGAATTTAAAGAGAAAACCGATGGAAAGTCCAACCAGAAGGGGGTTGTAGGTGTAATACCCAGATCCTCGAAAAACCTCTTTCAGGCCCAGAAAACGGGCCAGCTCATAGGCTGAAATCACACAAAGAAGACCGGCAAAGCCCACGTTGGGATTAATAAAGGTGGCGGCCAGCAGTAAAAGTCCCAGTAGATAATTCTCAAAAAAGAATATCTCGGTATAGGTGTTGGCCACCATATGTAAATAAAAGGCCATTTTGGCCCAAAGCGGCGGCAGTCTTTTCATCAGGCGGTATTTTTAATTTTGGGAGAGCTTGAGATGTTCCGGTAGTCTTTCACGCTGGATGAGATCTTCCAGACCCTCGGCTTCGTGGATAATTTCGGGGAACCCTTCATTATTGATAAGAACTATAGCGGGCCGGGAGCGAATAAACTGCATCCACTGAGTGACGTTATAGGCCCCCACCGGGGAGAAGATCAGACGGGTGCCGCGGGGCAGCGATGGTAAGATTACCTGATCCGCCACCACGTCGATATTCATGCAGAGAGGGCCGAAGAGGGTGCAGGGCTCGTGGGGGCCGGGAATATCCTTTTCCAGTTCAACCCGAAAATTATACCAGAAAGCAGTAAAGAGAACATTGACTCCGGCATCAATAACATAGGCCCTGCTGTCATCGGGGAGCCTCTTGCTGGCATGGGTGGTGGTGATGAGGAAACCGGCTTCATCCACCATAGTACGGCCGCTTTCTAAAATCAGGGTGGGAAAGTCATTGGGGCGTAGTTTGTTGAGCAGGGTATTGCAGATGGCCTCAGCGTAGTCATCCATAGGCGGAATAGCGACATCGGGCGACAGGTATATGCCCTTCAAACGATTCTCCGACGGCAGACCGCCGCCGATATCGAGATATTCCATTTTGAGCCCAAAGGAGTCTTCGACCTGATAGCCGAACTCCACCATCTTGGTAATAGCCCGGCTGTAAGCCTGTGGATCAAGAATAAAGGTGCCGATATGGCAATGAATACCGTTTAAAATAAGCCTTTTCCCCGAGACCAGGCGCTTTACGGCATCAAGGGCCTGTCCTGACTCCAGATTAAAGCCGAACCTGGTCCATTGTGGACTGATACCGGTATCCATGTTGAGCCTGATCCCCACCTTCACCTGCCGTTCAAGCCCCTTGGCTACCTCCTCAAGGTCATATATCTCATCAAAATGGTCAATGTTAATAGTGGCTCCTTCCTGAACCGCCGTTTTTAACGAATCCATGGTTTTATAGGGGCCGTTATAGATGATCTCCGAACCGGGTACACCGAGACGGCGCGCCTTTTGATACTCAAGCTCCGAGACCACCTCAGCCCCCTCCCCTTCCTGGTGCAGGATGGCGCATACCGCGTCCAGATAGTTGGTTTTGTAAGACCAACTGAAATTGACATTGGGGTAGCGGGAGGCAAAGGCCTGATGGATAGACCGATATCTGTCCCGCAGCCGGCGTTCAGAGAAGACAAAGAGCGGCGAGCCGTACCTTTCCGTCAGCTCGGCCACCGGAACGCCGTCTATTTCAGAGCGGATATGGCGGCCATAGGCGGCTCCGAACTTGTTCATCAGGCCAACTTGTATCTTTTTGATAAATGGTTTTTCGTAGGTTTTTTTCACCTTGTTCTCCTCATAATCAGCTTTCGCCGCGGGTAATAATTTTTTGAAAGGTATCGGCATCAGTCACCATGTCGTAGGTGTAACGAATGTAGAGACGGCCTGGTTTGTAGATTGAACCACGCTCAAAGGGCAGACCCAACGCCGCCCTGAGCAGACGGGCCGGCAGGTTTATACCCGCTCCGGTGGCAAAATAAACCCAGGCCGGGAAGCGGGGATTGATCTCAATGAGATATAGTTTGTCTCCGGCAGCGATACACTCAATCTCAAAGGCACCGCGCCAGGCGTATTGCTTGAGAAATAACTTCGTTGCCCGGTTAACAGGCTCATTGTCAATGGTCACTCCCGTCCAGATCTTACCGAGATCCGTTATCCAGAGTTTTTTAATAGCCATATTGCCAAGAGATTCTCCGGCACCATCACCCACGCCGATGGCATTAATCTCATCGCCCTGCACGATTTTCTGAACCAGTACCGGATAGCCCCATTCATTGACTATTTTATGGAAGGCTGATTCGGCCTCAAGATGATTATGAACCCGGTAGGCCTTGTAAAAGGCCCCCTTAATCATAGCGGGGAAACCGATTCGGTCAAGAGCGGCGGTGAGATCAGAGTGGGAGGTGACTACTTCGGTGGGTGGTACCGAGAGACCGATTTTATCGGCAACATCAGTTAGATGTTCCTTGGAGCGCAGGTCAAACTGCTCCTTATCGGGTAGAAAGGTGTTGATGCCATGCCCGGCAAGCTCACGTTCATTCTTGATATAAAAGGGGAGCTCGGCATCAAGGGTGGGAATGACCACATCGAGGCCAGCAGTCTCTTTAATATAGAGGAGACGGGCGAGATAGTCGGCTCCGGCACTGGATGGATAAGGCATGACAAAGGAACGATCCATCAACCAGTCAAGGTATATCCCCGGTTCCATGGCATCGTAGGCCAGGCCTGAGACCTTAACCCGCAAGTCTTTATCTTCTTTGATACTTCTGACTACCCCGACGCCCGGACCTGGGTTATCCACGGCATTTATGCCGGATACGGCAATTGAAATTTCATTCATTTATGT
>JAJRZN010000016.1 GCA_024275235.1 Deltaproteobacteria bacterium | reverse complement strand
TTGTGGCGTTTCGGCAGACCTTCGGCATACCATATGTATGGCCGAAGCCCTGCCGAACCACCACGCCTCGCAGTCTACGCTTAGCTGTATATCGAACTTTTCGCAGTCTTCGCTTAGCTGACTTAGCCATCTTTAGTTAGTAATGGACTTTTTACGAGTCCATCAATCGTAAGCAGCCACAAGAGGGTCTAAATATGAGTATGGTTCGTGAAGGCGTCCAGTTTATCCACGAGATTTACGAGCGCCGCGGCCAGTTTCAATGTCATCGGCATCTTACTTACCTTTGGCTTCTGGCTCACCCCGACATTCTGGAATAAAAACATGCTGCCCGTCGCCTACCAGAAATACCTGTGCGTAAATCCCATGTTCTATATCGTCCAGGGCTGCCGGGACAGCTTTCTCTATCACATACCGTTCTGGGAACATCCAGTAAACACCGCCTATTATTGGACATTCACCATTACTCTACTCTTAGCCGGTATCGTAACTTTTAAAAAACTCCGGCCTCATTTTGCCGATGTTCTGTAATTTACCATGCAATTTTTTAAAGCCATTGTCAACCTGCCCAAAACCCTGAAGAAGGAACATGACGGAATCAGGGCCTTCTGGAAAAACACCAGAAAAATACACCAGGTGGAAGGATTGGCCGGGCTGACGCGGGCCGTTTTCAGAACCTTCAGAACCATCAAAAGAAACATTAATCCTGATCGGGACACCTATAATGATAATGGTGTCATCGACAAATTAGCCGCTTTCAAAATAAGTTTTCCACCAAGAGCCGGCGACCGCCAACAATATTTCCAGCAGCTTTTCCGCCAGACCCGGAAAGAACAAGACGAAAGTGTCCCAATATCCAATTATTGCCTGGAGTTGAAGCCGGACGACCCCAAAATAATCGCCTTCTACCTCCCCCAGTTCCACCCTTTCCCCGAGAATGATTCATGGTGGGGAAAGGGCTTCACCGAGTGGACCAATGTCTCCAAAGCGGTGCCCCAGTTTATCGACCACTATCAGCCCCGTCTGCCGGGGGAACTTGGATTTTACGACCTGCGCCTTAGAGAGGTGCAAGAGCGCCAGATACAACTCGCCAAACAATATGGCATTTACGGCTTTTGTTACCACCATTACTGGTTTAACGGCCGACGGCTTATGGAAAAGCCAGCTGACCGCGCCATCAATGGTGAGATGCGCTTCCCCTTCTGCCTGTGCTGGGCAAATGAAAACTGGACGAGACGCTGGGATGGTGCCGAACATGAGGTACTCATCTCCCAGGAGCACTCCCCTGATGATGATATTGCCTTTATTGAAGACATAATCCCCGCCCTGAGCAACGAATATTATATTCGGGTTGACGGCAAACCGCTTCTCATTGTCTACCGGGTTAACCTGCTCCCGGATGCCGCCGCGACGGCACAGCGCTGGCGGCAATACTGCCGTAAAAGAGGGCTTGGCGAAATCTATCTGATGGCCGCCCAGGCCCATGGAATTACTGACCCCAGACAATACGGATTTGATGCCGCGGTTGAATTCCCCCCCCATAAATCCTACGCCCCAGGCCTGAATAACATCGTGGATATAGTCAATCCCCATTTTAAAGGAAGAATATTCGATTATAGTTATCTCGCTGAGGATTCAGCAACTATACGCGAAGAAGACTACCCGTTATATCGCACCGTTATACCATCATGGGACAATGAAGCGCGCCGGCCCGGCAGGGGGCATATTTACCATAACGCCCGCCCCGCCCTGTATCAGAAATGGCTGACAAACACCTGCCGTCATATCAAGGATATACCGGCCAACAGCGAAAATTACCTGTTTGTAAATGCCTGGAACGAATGGGCGGAAGGGGCCTATATAGAACCAGACCGTAAATTTGGTTACGCCTGCCTGCAGGCCACCGCAAACGCCATATTAACCACCCGCACCCTGGCAGAGAAGGAACCTCTTGTTTCAATAGTCATCCCGGCATACAACCATGGACAATATATCTACGATGCCCTGCTGTCCGTTGCCGACCAGACCTATAAAAAGTTTGAAGTAATAATTATAAACGATGGTTCAACAGATAATACAGCGCCTGAAATAAGACGTTTTATGGAAGACCATCCCCACATCTCCATCAATTTTATCAACCAGAAAAACCTTGGTACCCGGCAGACAATCCACAACGCCGTGCAAAAGGCCAAAGGAACTTTTATTGCCCTTTTAAATTCCGATGACATCTATGAGCCTGAACGCCTTGAAAAGCTGATTTCAGCCATGCGGGACAATAACAGCTGTTTCGCCTTTAGCGATATAACTTTTATTCAAGAAGAGAAAGACTTAAAAGAACCGGAATCAGAAACGGAAGATTACATCAAAAGGATAAGATCAAAACTGAACGGACTAAAAAATCACCAAAATATAATTTACGCCCTGCTGGATTTCAATGTGACGGTCAGTAGTGGTAATTTTATCTTCGCCCGCTGGATTTACGACCAGCTCCAAGGGTTTTCTGAGCTCAGCCTTGTTCATGACTGGGATTTTATTCTGGAAGCGACATTTTTAACCAGACCGGTTTTTGTCGATACCAGACTGTATAAATACAGAATCCACCCCACAAATACCTATAGAAGATTAAAAGACCAGGCTGCCATAGAAACAGAGGCTGTTTTATCTAAATTCCTGGCGAAATATAAAACCAACTTCACCCTTTGTGACTCACAATTTGACCAGGCAGAATTTAACAGCTTTATAAACAGCAGGGGTTATAACAAATATCTGATTATCCCGCATGAAATACACCGAAAAAAGAAATAATCTGCTTAACTGGCTCCGCAAACAACTTATTGGCCCCTTTAGTGAGAGCAATAAGCTTATTGGTATATCCCCTCTGGAAAGATATTCCACTGGTATATTGTTCCCCGTTATTAAGGGAGGAGAAGGTATTGATCCCGCCGAGGAAACGGAAAACGATGAGGAAGAGGCAGCCGCCCCTGATAATGACAGTACCCAAAAGATTACACCCGTCGCCAAATCTCGACACTACATCCCACCGTCCTCAGCAGGCTTCTCCTTTTTTGTGCGGGGTGATTCTATTCGATTCCAGGTTATATTCTCTGCGTCAAAATACAGCAGACGGGGAATTCGAGACGAGCAGGGCCGATTTACAGGCACGGAATATGAGAGGGAGGCCCTGGGCGGAGATCAGCAGGCCCTGACCTTCCAAACTTTAAATTCCTCCCATAAACGATCCAGTCAACGTCAGAATGTGCTTGATGGTAAGGCGGGTATTGATATTCTATGGCGCCCCTTTGCCGAGGGCTGGCTGGTGACACTCACCCTCTTTAATCAACAGGAATTAAAGGCCGAGATCGATCCTAAGTTATATTACCAGGAGCGTAACGAAAAATCTCTGTTCGAGTCCAAACTGCGCTGCATTATTGAAGAAGGCAGAATTGAGCCATATCCCAGGGTCGATCGAAGTTTACTCAGTGCTGAAGAGTTAGAGCTGGAGTTCCAGTACAAGGACAGACACATCTACGCAATTGGACATGGTGCCGCCGTCGACTGGCGCTTAGAGCATGGCGCGGTCAAAGAAATTCAGTCAGAATTTCTTCCTCAAGTTGAAGTTCCACAGGTGACGGCAGATGTGATAGACGAAGACAATATGGCGCTTAATCTCGCCCATCTTGCCACCTCGGCTCATGAACCGCATACCATTGACGAACTCGAACAATTTGTGGAAAAATACGCCGGCTGGATTACCGGCCAAAAGCATAAATCAGACACCGCAGATTCCGCTGAACAGGCTACGGCAAAAACAATTATCGAGCGTATGGAAAGCACTCTTAAACGAATGCGGGCCGGCATTTTGTTGCTCCGTTCAGACCCCCTTATAATAAAATCCTTTAAATATGCCAACCTCGCCATGCTGAATCAAATGCGGCAGGCCGACAAGGTAAAGGAAAGAGAAAAAGATAACAACAGCTATAAATGGCGGCCGTTCCAGCTTGATTTCCTGCTTATGACAATTCAATCAGCCGTTAACGAAGATGATGAGTTCCGGGATACAGTTGACCTTATCTGGTTTCCCACCGGTGGCGGAACGACAGAAGCCTATCTCGGGCTGATAGCCTTCATCATCGCCTGGCGGCGGCTCAAGTTCCCCGCCTCCGGCGGCGGCACAACAGTTTTCATGCGTTACACCCTGCGCCTTTTAACCGTTCAACAGTACAAACGTGCCACTCGCATGATATGCGCTCTGGAGCTTATCCGGCGCCGGAATACAGAACTTGGTAATGAAGCTGTAACTATCGGCCTGTGGGTTGGGGCTCAGACCAGCCCCAACTCCTTTGCGAGCGCCATGCATGATGTCCAGAAAGCTGAGGGCAGCAAAAAGGCCTTACAGAAACTGGTGCTTGATTCCTGCCCGTGGTGTGGAACAGTATTCAAGCCCTCTGAAAATTATATCACTGCCAAAGATAAATTTAACTTTCGCTGCTCCAACCCTGAATGTGAATTTGCCCGACACCAGAATGGTCTTCTGCCTTGTAATGTTGTCGATGAGGCCTTGTATAATAACCCGCCCACCTTACTGCTCGCGACTGTGGATAAATTTGCCAGACTGACCTGGGATGAAAAAGCCGGTGCTTTTTTCGGGGTAAAGCCGAATAAACCGCCGGAATTGATTATCCAGGACGAGCTCCACCTGATCGCCAGTGCCCTGGGCTCCATAGCCGGTCTCTATGAAGCCGCCATTGATACAGTTCTGCAACAGCGGGGAGTTATCCCGAAATATATTGCCTCTACCGCCACTATCCGCATGGCAGCCCAGCAGGTGGAACGGCTGTACGGACGAGAGCTGGCCGTTTTCCCACCCCCGGGGCTCTCTAACGAAGATTCTTATTTCGCCCGAACCGTGCCTCTACACAAGAAACCAGGGCGGCTGTACATCGGCTATCTGGCCGCTATGTTGAATCGGCGGAGCTGTATGGTACCATTAGCCGCCGCCTTATACGCGGCACCGGAGGCGGTATTTACAGAAGATGAGCAGAACAGAGACAGTTTACTGGAAGCCTGGTGGACCCAGGTTGTCTATCATGGCAGTTTAAAGGGGGTAGGTAACAGCCACAATGCCTTTGTTTCCGGAGTTCGTGATTTTGTCAGAAGACTCAGAGAAGAGGCTGAACAAGTTGAGAACACTACATCTATTACCCGCTCGACACCGCACATAGCTCAATTGACGAGTATCTCAAGTGCTGAGGAAAATGCCGCCACCTTCGCGCGCTTAGAGAAAAAACATACTGATGACGATTATCTTGACGCGGTATTAGCCACCAATATGATTTCAGTCGGCCTGGATGTTGAGCGGCTGGCCCTGATGATTATCAATGGCCAGCCGCTGACTACCGCGGAGTACATTCAAGCCAGCAGCCGGGTTGGCAGGAGCGAAGTGCCGGGCCTGGTGTTTATCAACTATTACCGAGATCAGGCCCGCAGCCTGTCGCATTATGAGAATTTTCGGCCCTATCATGAGTCTTTTTACCGATTTGTAGAACCGACCAGTGTCACTCCATACACCTTCCAGGCCCGCAGCCGTGCCCTCCACGCAGCTCTGGTTATCGCCATACGACATTCATGCCCTGACTTACTGGCCAACAACTCTGCCGGGAGTTTCACCTCCAGAGCCCCCCATGTTCAGAAAATCATAGAAACTCTTAAACACCGCTGTGAAAAAGCCGATGCCAGACGCTGCCGGGAAACCAAAGAAAATATAGACAGATTAGTCCACAAATGGCATATAATTGCAGAAGAATGCCGAAGGAAAAACGACATGCTCTGCTATCGGGCCCCGGACAACGACAAGTCCAATGAACGCCTGCTTTATAATTATGGCGACAAGATAAAAGGAATATGGCAGGCCCTGCAGTCCATGCGTAATGTTGAGAATACCGCCCTGCTGAAAACTCTATGAATGGGTAACTATGAATGAAGAATACCTGCCAATACGCCTCTCGCACCTGATCAGTCACTATTCTGTCGGCTCCATCATTCGCGGCCCTGAATATTTACTGTCCGTAAAGGATATCAGAGAATGGACAGACCGCGGCGGCAGCCCCGGGGGCGGAATAATCCGTTATGTTGACCGGGTTCGTTCCGCCCTTGGCATTGAGCAGGAGCTGCGGGAACCGCCATTAGCCCAGGAGCTGGACAACGGCCGGATTGACGGGGTCTGTGTGCCGGCGGTGCGTTTCCCCAGGTGGATGCGATGTCCCAAATGCGGCCTGCTGCATTACGCACCATGGAAAAACCTGACAACTAACGAGAAGCCTCACTGCTCCGAAAAAAATCCTGCTATATGCCGCGACTCCCCAGAACTGGAGCAGGTACCCTGGGTTCTGGTTCATCCGGACGGGCATCTGGCGGATGTTCCCTGGCATAGATTAGCTCATAATTACGCCAAAACCAATGAGCAGCGACAATGCCGGGCTGATTGGCAAAAAGCCTATCTGAGAATAAGAGAGGTGGGTACTGATTTAGAGTTATCATGCGGCCGTACCAACTGCAGAACGAGGCATCGTTTCCAGAAAGGGGCCAAAATTCCTTTTGGCAGGCAGACGTGGCGGCAGCCATGGATTTGCGCCCCTCCGGACAAAGAAGGGAACGGGCTGGCGGAGGTCATGGAAGTAAACGACGCCCGCGTTTACTCTCCCAGAACATGCAGCGCCCTGGTTATTCCGCCGGAATCCAGAATCAGCCAGGGCGCGGTTGTGGGCCGGCTCTACTGTTCCGCGAAATACAAACAAATTAAAAATGCCAGAACCCCATTGTCCCGCAAGGGGGCAATAAGCACGACGGCCAAAGAATTCAGATGCACGTTCCACGAGATCGAAACAGCCTTAAATGAAATCGAGAAAGGATACCCTAATTACGGTAAAAATTTCACCCAGGGTATTCTATTAGAAGACGAATACCTCGCCTTGACCTGTGAAATACCAAACCTGAAAGACGACGAAGATTTTGTCACCAAACATCATATATCAGCCTGGAAATTTCTGGCGAAAAAATTCCCCCAGGGTACCAGGCTGAACAAAATCGTCAATTCCATCGGGATCATTGCGGCCGTTAACCGCCTTAAAGAAATAATGATTTTTACCGGCTTTCAGCGTAAAACAGGGCCGGAGGAAGAGGCTGTTCTGGTTCCTCCGGACATTACCGGCGAAAGTGACTGGCTGCCGGCCATCAAACTTTATGGTGAAGGAATATTTTTTAATTTCAAAGAGGATATCCTTAGCCGCCGGGAAGAACATCCCGCTATAAAAGAGCTTTCAGAACAATTACGGCAGCGCTACGCGGCGACTGACTTGAAATTTGATCCGGATATAAGTCCCTCAGCACGGTTTTTATTCCTGCATACCATGGCCCACCTGCTCATCAGGCAGCTGGAAACAAAATGCGGCTATCCGGCAGCATCGCTCAAAGAGCGTATATATTGTTCGGCCGGCAAAGCGGCCATGTCCGGTATCCTGATTTATGTTGCGGTGCCGGACATAGCCGGTTCACTCGGCGGTCTGGCGGAATTAGCAGAGCCCAGACGCTTTCTACAGTTATTATCCAGTGTATTTGATCATGCCGAGTGGTGTTCTCTTGACCCTGTATGCTCTGAGCATGAAGGCCAGGGGCCGCATCTCCTTAACCGCGCCGCCTGCCATGCCTGCGCCCTGATCCCTGAACCAAGTTGCGCCTATGGCAATATCCTGCTGGATAGAACTTTTATAAAAGGAGACGAACAGTCAGGTATCCCGCCTTTTCTTGATACCGTCATATAGGTGTACTATGGCTGCACGGAAATTCAAACTCCCCGGCATTAATGATTTAAGCAAGGAACAGGAAACCGCCCGTTCTCTACCCTCAAAAGGGCAGTATTTAATCGTCGGCGGCCCGGGAACCGGCAAGTCGATCCTGGCCCTCTTAAGATGCAGACGCCATGCCCGTAACGGGGAAGACTATATCTTTCTGGTGTACAACCACCTCCTGCAGCAGGCGAGCAGGCAGTTATTTGAGGATAAGCTGAACAGCCGGCAATGGCAAAGCTGGTTTATAAAGACCTTTCACAAAATGACGGGCCGGGGAATTCCCCAAAAGGCAAAAAACAAATCCGGATTCAGGGAATTTGACTGGGACAAGGCTCTTGAAATTATACAAGCTGTCAAGGCACCAATTAATAAAAAATTACCGTATCTAATCATTGATGAAGGGCAGGATATGCCTCCCCGGTTTTATCAGGCTCTAACAGAGCTTGGCTTTGAAAATTTCTATGTGGTAGCCGATGACAATCAGCAGATAACAACCGAGAACAGCAGAATTGACGAAATCCAGAGCGTTCTCGCTCTTGAATCAGACGATATAATCAAGTTAAAAACCAACTATCGGAACACCTGCCCGACGGCTGAACTGGCCAGAGAATTTTGCCTGAACAGGAAAAGCCCGCCTCCAGACCTGCCCCACCGGAGAACAGAGGCGATAAAACCTCTTCTCGTCGAATATAACGGCCGTTGCAGAATAAGTTTCAGCGAAATAATCCAACGCATCCAGAAAGAAGCCGACCGGGATCCCGGCAGACTTATAGGGATTATTACACCTAACAACAAGGTCAGAGAACATTACTATAAACAATTAAAATCAACCGCGGTTACTCTGGATAACGCCCCACCTCATGTTGTTACCTACGCCAATGGCGACCAGCATAATCTTTCTTTTACGGAGGGTGGAATCCTGGTCATTAATGCCAAATCGTGCAAGGGGTTGGAATTTGACACCGTATATCTGGCAGATATAGATCAATTCCGGTATTGGCCGGACATTAAGGAGCAAAAGATGAAGTTGTTTTACGTGATAATTGCCCGGGCGATAAATCGCGTTATTTTATTGCAACAGACGGGCAGGCCCTGCCCTGTTGCTGAAATTATCCCCCGGAACCCCAATATAATAGAGCGAATACGATGAAGGCCCAACCCACATTATTCACGATTAAAGCCCCCGTGTCCAAGGTTGAAATGCCCAAGCGCTGGCTCCTGGCAACCAACCATCTCAACCTGCTGTATATGCTTGCCGCCGGGCTGATAATGTCTCCCAGGGGATTCGGGGCCAAGTATTATCAAGACCTCCTGAGCATATATCCGGGCTGGATCCCGTTATTCGCCAATAATATTCCCGCGGCGGTCATTAAGCAGACGCTAAAGGAAGGCAAACACTTAAAGCCCTGCCTGTTAAGCCTCAACCTGTCTTCTTTAAGCGGCAATATAAAAGGCACAGGAGCTGACAACAAAGTTAGAGATCTTATATTCCCTGACGAAATAGATGCTAACACCCACACCATTCTTATACCCGCGCCACTGCCGGTTATCTGGATAGATGCTATTATTTTTAGATCACGCGATGAGAAAACCGCCGTTTTAAATGATGCCGGGGACTTTCAAAACGTGCCGCTCACCAAATTCAAGACATAGGTCAAAAAGAACTTTTTTAGTGGAAAATCAGGGTCTGAATGGCCGATAGAAGCAGCAGATTTACCGGATATGGACCGGCCGGTGACTACTCTCATGGCCGCCGGCGCCATGATGACAATGTTATTAAAGACAGCAAATTCCGGCACGGCGGCAAAAGAGACGAGCCGGCTTGCTTTTGAGCCGGATCATATTGTTCCATCAGAGCTTGTCGGCCCCTTGGCCTCCTCGGTGGGAGAATGGCTGCATTCAGGACAAGCACCCGATAATACTACTGATATCATCAAGAAACTGTTCTGGGGGGCAGTAGATTCTTTAATTGCCGGTCAATCATCTGACCGCCGGATAAGTTCTTTTGATCTTATACTCAGCTACCTGAAATCGGCCGCCACAAAACTTGAGAACCGGCTGCAGGAACCGCTGCTCCGATTAAATAAGGACCTGAAGATACTGGCCAGCTTCGGCGACCGTACAATTACTGAGCTGTTTGAGCGCCATCCAAAGTCCTTTTCACGAGTCATGACAATTTTCTTCCTGCGTGAGACCTGCGCGGAACTCCTGGAATTCAGCCATCCCCTCCTCAAAGAGGAAGATTACCTCGCGGCAGCAATCCTGTTTGCCGCCCGGGACGGCTGGCTTAATCTGCCCCTGGAGTTACGAGATTTTCCCGGCTTGCGGGAGGCAGTATCCCATCGTATGGCCGCAATGGCTCACCGTATGGCGGAAACCGGGCTAAGGCTTGGAACCCCACCGCCAAGACCAAAACCGTTAATTGAATTATTTGATCTCAGTAGGCATAAATGGAATAAAAATCAGAGAGAAGCCGCGCTTTTTTTAGCGCGGGACTGTAAATGGCCATGCATTCAGACTATAATAACTCTCGGCAAAGGGAAATACAAAATGGAGATTGACGGCAAAGGAACACATATATTTATGGAGGGGGAGACAGCGGCTCTCGCCACAGAAGTAGACACAAAGCAGTTTTTATTCCATCTCAGCCGCCAGCGTTTTACAAACAAACAGGAACAAAAAGCCCGAACCTTACTGAAGCTATAGGGAACTGTTGAAATGCGCCTGATACCGGATACTCCGCATGGCACTCACAGTAAAGCAGAGAAACGCCTTTTTGACAAACTGAAAGCACTCAATCTCGGCAGGGAGCATAAACTTTATACCGCTTATCACTCCCTTAATCTGACGGATCATCAATACAAACGCTTTGGCGAAATAGACTTTCTCATCACCGGGCCGGCGGGTATTTTTGTGCTTGAGGTCAAAGGCGGCAGAATTTCCTGCCATAAAGGGCTATGGGAGTTTACTGACCGTTTTGGCAGGGCTCACCAGAAGGTGGAAGGCCCCTTCAAACAGGCTGAATCCGCGCTGCATGGTTTGATAAAAAAGCTGCGCGCCAACCTGCCCGACCAGGTAATCGACCAGTTTTATATTGGTTATGGGGTTATTTTTCCTGACCAGCAATGGAATGAATCCGGAGTGGAATGGGATTCCCACACCCTGGCAGATGCCCGTGTATTTAACAATATGGAACATTGGCTGTCGGAATTATTCCGTTACTGGCAGGGCAAAGACAGCCGGCAACGCCAACCGGATATCAAGACATTAAGAGTCCTGAATCATTACCTGAGGCCTGACTTCGAAACTATTACCCCCCTTTATGTTTTAACATCAGCGGTAGAAGAAAGGGTCGCCTCCCTGACAGAAGATCAGATGGTCATGGTTGATGTGGTGCATGCCAATGAGCGGGTTCTCTGTTCCGGCGGCGCGGGAACCGGCAAGACCTTCATGGCAATGGAGCTGGCGCGCCGCTGGACAGCCGGCGGCTTAAATGTACTTCTGGTATGCAAGTCCCCCTGGCTCAATAACTATCTCGAACCATTTGCCATACCGAATTTAACCGTGTCAGTTATTGATGGCATAAAATCAGCCGGTAAACGAACCGGATTAGACTGTTTTGACGCCCTTATTGTTGATGAAGCTCAGGATATATTTGAAATGAAGAGTCTTAACAAATTAAATCCGGCTTTAAAAGGCGGCCTGAAGGCGGGCCGCTGGTGTTTTTTCCATGATATGAATAACCAGTCCAGACTTTTAGGTAATTTTGAAGAAAAGGCCTTTGCCTACCTGCGCGGACTCAAGCCCGCTGAGGTGCCGTTACGAACAAATTGCCGTAACACAAGAGTTATATTACACAAAGTCCAGGTAACTCTTGGCGCCGATATGGGGGTGAAAGGTACTGGCGCGGGCCCTGACATCCGGGAGAAAACATGCCGCCGGCAGGATGCCGCGCATCTTTTAAACCAGGAATTAACCACACTCATAGAGGAAGGCGGACTCGCTCCCGGCAATATAACTATCCTCTCTCCAAACCGATTCCACAACTCCTGCGCCTCACTCCTGCCCAGACGAATTCGTTAACAAATTGTTATTCTGGATGAATTTGCCATACGCTCCCTGCCGCTTACACAGATTAGTTTCAGCAAGATAGCCGACTTTAAGGGCCTGGAGAATGAGGCAGTTATTCTTGTCGATCTCGCGCCGCCGGATATGGCTGAGGATCTGACAATGAACTACGTGGGCATGAGCCGCCCCCGCGCTCTGCTTTCACTTATTTATACTACTTGAACGGTAGCTGTTCAGCAGCACCCCATCTCGGAGTCTACGCTTACCTTGCCCATTCAGGACTTCTCGAATACCAAAGTATGCTTCGAAGTCCTAAAAAAACAAACCTGGAGCACTGCTGAACAGTTACCTTGAACGAAGCCTCTTCCAAACCTCGGCGGCGGTCAGACTTTTTGCGGCAGCCTCGTGATCCTCTTGACTTTATAACATCTAATCGACAATTAATTCTTTCTTAACATAATCTTAACATACGCCATGTAACATCGGGTCAGTTTTCAAGGCAGCGGTCTCCATCTGTTTCCGTTTAAAAAACAGGAACGCTGAAGGTAACGTGTTCAGTAGCGCGCCTGAATTGTTACCGACAAAATATGATAGAGGCCGCCGCAACTTCAGCATGGATTTTAATTACTCAAAAGGAGAGTACTGGCTATGGAATTTTTAAGAACTGGAACTAAAATTATTTTGTTGACCATGGCGCTGGCAATTGGTTTTTCCTGCCAGGCGACCGCGGCAGTCTCCATAAACGGGGCCGGGGCCACCTTCCCATATCCCGTTTATTCAAAATGGGCCTATACATATAACCGGCTTACCGGTGTGCGGCTGAATTATCAATCCATCGGCTCCGGCGGCGGCATCAAGCAGATTGAGGCCAAAACGGTTGATTTCGGAGCCTCCGACGCCCCCCTGAAGCCCGCGGAATTAGACAAATACGGCCTTATGCAGTTTCCCATGATCATGGGCGGTGTGGTGCCGGTCGTTCATCTAAGCGGACTCGCTTCAGGTAAGTTGAAGTTAAGTGCCGCTAACCTTGCCGATATATATCTCGGTAAAATAACCAAATGGAATGATTCCCGGATCAGCGCCGACAACCCGGGCCTGTCCCTGCCCGCCACCGACATCACGGTGGTACACCGTTCCGACGGCTCCGGTACTACCTGGATATTCACCAATTATCTCAGCAAGATAAGCCCTGAGTGGAAAAACAAGGTCGGTAACAACAAGGCGGTACAGTGGCCGGTGGGCATGGGCGGCAAGGGCAATGAGGGTGTCGCCGCCTTCGTCCGGATGGTCAAGGGTTCCATCGGTTACGTGGAATACGCTTACGCCCTGCAGAACAAGATGACAGTTACCCTTCTGCGGAACCATGATGGTAATTTTGTGGCACCCACATCCGCGAACTTTCAGTCTGCCGCGGCCGGGGCGGACTGGGCCCACGCCAAAGGCTATTATATGGTGCTGACTAATCAGCCGGGAGCCTCATCATGGCCCATTACCGGAGCATCATTCATCTTGATGTATAAAACCCAGACCAAACCGGCACAGGCCAGAGAGGTTCTTAAGTTCTTTGCCTGGAGTTACAACAATGGCGCCAGGGCGGCCATGTCTCTCGACTACGTGCCCATGCCGGCCAAAGTCGTCAAAATGGTTGAAGATACCTGGCGGAACGAGATACACGGTTCAGGCGGTGAGACAATCTTCTAAGCTTGCGATATGGGCCGCGGAAAAACTATATTGACTCATCCCGAGACAATTATTTTTCTGCGGCCTGATTGTTTTCAACATCGCATTACCGCAGATAACCAGCTATAATGGACTCGCACTTAACATGCTTGTCATGAAACGAAAAGTCCATCACTAACTAAAGATGGCCAAGTCAGCGAAGCGTGGTGGTTCGGCAGAACTTCGGCCATACGGTAGTTTTTGAGCCATACCTAAACAGTCACCTGAAAAGTTGCCAGATAATTATGCAGGATCATAACAAAACAGCCCTGGGAGACAAAATATTCAAGGGCCTGACCGCGTTTTTCGCGGCCGGTATCGCCCTGATTTTCATTGCGATGATTGCGGCCCTATGGCAGCAGTCGCAGCCCTCCATCAAGGCCTTTGGGCTGTCATTCTTAACAAGTATGCAATGGAATCCGGTAACCCAGAAGTTCGGGGCTTTAATCCCGGTTGTCGGCACCCTGGTCTCCACCCTTATCGCCCTCTTTTTCGCCATTCCGATAAGTATCGGCATCGCCCTCTTTTTAGCGGAACTGGCGCCGCAATGGCTGCGCGGCCCCTTTGGCACAGCCATTGAACTTCTGGCCGCCATCCCCAGTATTGTTTATGGAATGTGGGGACTCTTCGTTCTCTCCCCCATCATGGCGAACTATGTCCAGCCCTGGCTGAAAAGCTGGCTCGGCTTTATTCCTCTGTTCGCCGGGCCCGGCATGGGAATCGGCATGCTGACGGCCGGCCTGGTACTGACCCTGATGATCATCCCCTTTATTTCTTCCGTGGTCAGAGATGTTTTCCTCATGGTACCGCAGCCCCTGAAAGAGTCCGCTTACGGCCTGGGCTGCACCAACTGGGAGGTGGTCAGGGATATAATGATTCCCTATGGCAGAAAAGGAATTGCCGGAGCGGTCTTCCTCGGTATGGGACGGGCCCTCGGTGAAACCATGGCCGTAACCTTTGTTATCGGCAACTCATATCATCTTTCCTGGTCATTGTTTGCCCCCGGTAATTCCATTGCCTCCACCCTGGCCAACGAATTTACCGAAGCTGACGGCCAGTTATACATGTCTTCCCTGGTTGAACTTGGCCTTGTTCTCTTTTTCATTACCTTTATTGTTCTTGGCCTGGCCCAGTTATGGCTGAGGAGTAAAAAAGTATGATTATCCAACGCCGTAAATTAATCAACGCCTCAGTCTTAACAATATCCTGCCTTGCTGCCTTTGGGGGGCTTTTTGTCCTGATCTGGATTCTGGCGGATGTGGTTTTAAAGGGTGCCGGGGCTATAAACTGGTCATTTTTCACTCAATTACCCACTCCGCCGGGAATGAGCGGCGGCGGTCTGGCCAACGCCATTGCCGGCACCTTTCTCATGACCGTGACAGCCGCGGTTATTGCGGTCCCCTTTGGCATAATGGCCGGCACCTATCTCGCGGAGTTTGGTGATAATCTCCTGGGGCGGGTGGCCCGTTTTCTATCCGACATCCTGGTCTCAGCCCCCTCGATTGTAGTCGGTGTCTTTGTCTACCTTATCATGGTCAAGACCTTAGGGCATTTCTCCGGCTGGGCCGGGGCGGTATCTCTCGCCATTATTATGCTGCCGGTGGTCAGCCGCACTACGGAGGAGATGTTAAAGCTGGTGGGGCCGGAGATGCGGGAGTCGGCTCTGGCTCTCGGAGCCCCGTATTGGCGGATGATGGCCGGGGTTATATTCCGGGCTGCCGGGCCGGGGATCGGCACTGGAGTAATGCTGGCCGTGGCAAGGGTGGCCGGAGAAACAGCGCCGCTTTTATTTACCGCCCTGAACAGCCCTTACTGGATGCACAGTATGAATGAGCCCATGGCCAATTTAACGGTTGTCATGTTCAATTACGCCATGAGCCCTTATGATGACTGGCATGTTCAGGCCTGGGGCGCCGCTCTGCTCATAACCTCAGCGGTTTTGATAGTAAATATTTTTACCCGTTTGATTCTGGGCGGTAAAAGGAGGAGATAAACTCGAAATATGAAGGCCCAAACTGAAAAGAATTGTCAAAATCATTTTGATTCACACCCGTCCGGGATGGAAGAGGTAAGGCTGTCGGTTCGCCACCTCAATTTTTATTACGGCGACAAACAGGCCCTGTTCGACAACACCCTGGATATCGCGGCCAACAGGGTAACCGCCTTTATCGGCCCCTCAGGCTGCGGTAAATCCACTCATATCCGGACATATAACCGGATGTTTGAACTGCACAAGGGCTTTAAGGCTGAAGGCGAAATTCTGCTGGACGGGGTAAATATTTTAGATCCCAGGGTTCCGGCCCTGACCCTGCGCCACAAAGTCGGGATGATCTTTCAAAAGCCGACCCCCTTCCCCATGACTCTGTTCGACAATATAGCCTATGGCCTTAAACTGCATAATTCATACTCAGCGAGTGAGATTGCCGACCGGGTAGAAAAGGCTTTAAAGAGCGCGGCCCTCTGGGATGAGGTCGCGGACAAACTGCAGCTGTCGGGCACCGCTCTGTCCGGCGGCCAGCAGCAGAGACTCTGTATCGCCAGGGCCCTGGCCGTTGAACCGGAGGTAATTTTAATGGACGAACCCTGCTCGGCCCTCGATCCCATCGCCACGGCGAAAATAGAGGAATTAATTGCCGAATTAAAGGGCAGATTTACCATTGTAATAGTTACCCATAACATGCAGCAGGCGGCAAGGGTCTCTGACTATACGGCATATATGTATCTTGGTAAGCTGGTTGAATTCGGCGCCACCAGCGACATATTCACCAACCCGGCCTGTAAGGAGACAGAGGGCTATATTACCGGCCGCTTCGGCTGAATTTATAACGGTAAGGGCCGCGTACCCCCTTGCCCCAATGGTAACTGTTCAGGAGTGTCCCATCCTCAAAATCTATACTCCCCTTCTTCCCCTTTTCATTTTGTCTCCGAGGATGGGGCACTCCTGAATAGTTACATATTTCTGACGTAATTATTCACTATTCAGAGGAGAAAACCATGCACCAGAATTTCCACAAAGAAATGGAGAAGATCCAGACAAATTTTTTAGAGCTGGGTTCCCTGGTTGAAGACCGGGTCAGAAAGGCCTGTTCGGCAATCAAGAGCCATGATGAGAAAATATTGTCCTACGTCATCAAATCCGATTATGAAATTGACGAGAAAGAGGTTGAGATAGAGGAAGACTGCCTGAAGATACTGGCCCTTTATCAGCCGGTGGCAAGGGATTTACGTTTTCTCATCGCCATGATTAAAATCAATAGTGAGATTGAACGTATTGGCGATTACGCGGTGAAGATTGCCATGCGGGTGCAGTCCATCCAGCACCATACCCTTCTGCATTTCAAGTTTGATTATCAGCCCATGTCCCAGAAGGTAATCGCCATGCTTAAAATTAGTCTTGACGCCCTGGTGCAGAGAGATGTAAAGATGGCCCACAAAATTTTTCTCATGGATGACGAGGTTGACGCCCTGAGGAATGAAGCCTACAAAACGGTTACCGACGAGGTAAGCAAATATCCTGAGCAGGCGGCCTGCCTGATTAACAATTATCTCCTGGCCCGTCATTTAGAGAGGATAGCCGACCGCTCCACCAATATAGCCGAAGAGGTAATTTATATGGTGGAGGGCGAGATTATCCGGGGCGCCCACGCTTAAAGCAGAAAAGACCACCAAAACAATAAGTTATCTTGACGGCTACCCGTAAAGCTTCAGTTGGAATCGAGAAATCCGGCAGCTTGAGTTAGTTGGTTAACTGTGTTGTATTCCCGTTGATAATTTGCCGCCCTTCAAAAACACCAGAGGAAATTACTGCCCCTGGATTTCTCCTTCTTTCAGTGTCAGAAATTATTCTATGAGTTTGACAGGGACATGTAGTTGCCGAAACTTCTTGACAAATTAGTTCTTTTAGTTAGATTTATATGGTTATATTTTATTAATGAGCCTCCATCAACCACCGTTCATTTATTTCACCTCACCCCAGAAAAGAGAAGAAAAGCATGTTTTTTGAATCGTTAAAGTCGCTTCTGCCACCTTCTGTGCCTCGTCACGGGAAGGAGGAAAAGAGGATATTGCGTCGAAAAGCGGCAAGCATGACATCACGGGGAAATATCTCCATTCAACTCGGCAGATTTCTTACCAAGGACGATCTGCGTGCCCGCAAAAAAGCAATATTTGCCGCAGAAAAGTGAATAATAAATCTGATGATGATCAAGAGCTGTTAGCTTACATTTCTAAGCTGTTCCGCGAAGCTGAAATTGCGATAAAAGAAATAGAAGATTTCGGAAGCGAACTGGTTGTCCCTGCAATAAACCAACTTAGATACTGTGGAAATCATCTTGTCCGCTATTTAAGCGACACTGGCAACAAAGAAGAGCTTGAAGATTCTGTTAAGCATTGCAAGCGAGCTGCATACGATGCTTATGAATCAGCAATAGTTTACCATCTCCTTGAATTTAAAAAATTCAAGGAAGATTACCGTAAGGTACAAATCACTCCTGTAATTCCTGATTATGCTGATATACAGCAAAAGATAAAACAAGCAAGAGATTTTATCCGCAACAACAACGAAAGCAAAACTAGGGGTGAGTTCTACAAAGACGGACGCAAGCACCTGCAATTGCTTGCTGGTAATGTAGAAAAACTCAATTCTAATAGAGATGAGCTCAACAAAGCAATTCGGAAAGAGAGAACCGCATTGCTCTTCCAAGTCATTTGCGGCATTGCTGCCATAGCCTCTATCGTCACATTCATCATAATTTATTTTCCCCCAACATGACCTGCATCACCTGAAGAATTTCCCCGCTCTGTGTCAAAGTTGTCCCATTCTGGGAAAACCACGATAAACAAACAGCAAAAAGCCGAACAAACGCATTAAAGGGACGACAGGAACTCGGCAATTTTTACAAGTTCAGCCTCACGCTCCAAATTAGCAGAATTACCCCAGTCTATTACGACAATCTCTTGCACCACTTATGCGTGGGGCATCGTAAGCTTATCAGTTTCTTGTGGCAATAACCCCTTAATCCGTTTCCTCACTCCCCACCGGGCAGCTGGCGTGTTTAAAAAATTCATAGTAGAGCAGCGGCACAATCACCAGAGTCAGCCCGGTGGCAACAATTGCCCCGGCCATCATGGCAACACCCAGCCCCTGAAAAATGGGATCAAAGAGCATGACAATGGAGCCCACCACCACCGCTGCCGCGGTCAGCACAATGGGCCGCAGCCGCACCGCCCCGGCCTTGATAAGAGCGGGAACCAGCTGACCGCATTCAACCCAGTCCATATGGATAAAATCAACCAGCAGGATGGAATTTCTAACCACAATACCGGACAGGGCGATAAAACCGATCATTGAGGTGGCGGTAAAGAAAATACCAAAGAGCCAGTGGGCCGGCAGGATGCCCACCAGGGTAAGCGGAATAGGAGCCATAATCACCAGAGGTACCGTAAAACTCCTGAACCAGGCCACCACGAGAATATAGATAAGCACCATCACGGCGGCAAAGGCTATGCCGAGATCACGAAATACCTCATAGGTAATCTGCCAGGCCCCGTCCCATTTAAGGGAATAGCGCTTTGTCAAGGGCGGCTGCTCGGTAAAATACTGCCGAAGCTGATAGCCCTCGGGAAGTTTCAATTTAGCAATCCGGTCTTTCATCTGCAGAATGGCATAAACCGGACTCTCCCTGTCCCCTGCCACATTACCAATGACGTAAGTCACCCGTTTCAGATTTTTATGATAAATGGGCTGCTCGGCCCGACGCTTTTCCACCTTGATCAAAGAGGTCAGTGAAACCAGGTTCCCCTGCCTGTCCGGCAGACTGATGCTCCGCAGAGACGCCAGGGACGCTCTCACCGCCAGCGGCATACGCAGCACTATATCAACCGGTTCCTTTTCCCTTTTATCATGCAGCAGGCCGGCTGTCATGCCGTTCACCGCGATTCTGAGAGTCCTGGCAATAGCCGCCGGGCTGATACCGTAGAGTACCGCCTTTTCCTTGTCAACGACAAAGACATACTTATCATGAGTATCCTCGACATACCAGTCAACATCAACAACGTCGGGGGTGGTGGAAAATATATGCTTAACCTGAGCGGCAATCTGCCGCTGGCGCTTTAAATCAGGGCCGTATATCTCGGCCACGAGAGGACTGAGTACCGGCGGGCCGGGCGGTATCTCCACCACCTTGATACGGGCGTTAAAGGCAGCGGCAATTTTTGTCAGCGGCGGCCTGATCCGCCGGGCAATCTCGTGGCTCTGGTATTTTCTCATATCCTTGTCCACCAGATTCACCTGTATGTCTGCCAGATTACTACTGTGCCGCAGAAAATAATGGCGCACCAGACCGTTAAAATTATAGGGGGCGGAGGTACCGACATAGGATTCAAAATCCGTCACCTCGGGTACTGTTTTCAGATAATCGGCCAGTTTTCTCGTCAGATCAGCGGTTCCCTCCAGGCTGGTGCCTTCCGGCATGTTAATTACCACCTGGAGTTCACTTTTATTATCAAAAGGCAGCATTTTTAAGGTTACCTTCTGCAGAGGCACCAGAATAACCACCAGAATCAGCATAATCAGGATACTGCCCAGGACGATATATCTCTTCCAGCTGCTTTCCAGAAGCGGGCCGATAATCCTGGCATACAGCTTATAAATCTTAGTATCCTCTTCTTTTATCGCCCCCTTACTGGCACGAACTTTTTTCAATACCTTGTAACTGAGCCATGGAGTAACAATAAAGGCCACCATCAGGGAAAATATCATGGCAGTAGAGGCATTCACCGGAATAGGCCGCATATACGGCCCCATCAGGCCGGAGACAAAGGCCATGGGCAGGAGAGCGGCAATAACGGCAAAGGTGGCAAGAATGGTGGGGCTGCCGACCTCATCCACCGCCCGCACGGCAGTCATGACACTGACCTTGTGCATCTGAAAATGACGGTAGATATTTTCCACCACCACAATGGCGTCATCAACCAGAATACCAATGGAAAAGATGAGGGCGAAGAGAGTCACCCGGTTCAGGGTATAGCCATAGAGATAACTGATTAACAGGGTCAGAGCCAGGGTAACGGGCACGGCCACCGCCACCACCAGCGACTCCCGCCAGCCCAGCGCCAGAGCAATGAGCAGGGTTACTGAAATTGTGGCAATCAGCAGATGCTCCAGCAGACTGTCGGATTTATCGTTGGCGGTCTTGCCGTAATCCCTGGTCACCGTTACCTGCACATCATCGGGCAGCAGGGTTCCCTTCCAGGACTTCACCTTGGCGATGGTATCTCTGGCAATCACAGTGGCATTGGCGCCTCTCTTCTTGCTGAGCGCGATAGTCACTGCCGGGTGCATACCGGGAGTAGGCGGCACGCCTCTCTCCGCCGCCGCCGGGCCGGAACCCATGAAGACATAGCTGGCCGGTTCAGCCGGGCCGTCGGTCAGAGTCGCGACATCATCAAGATACACCGGTTTACCGTCGGCAACAGCCACCACCACCTTTTTAATATCCTGCAGGTCGGTGAAAAAACTGCCGGTCTCAAGAAGAAACTCATGATTACCGGAAGGAAAGGTACCAGAGGGCAACTTGACGTCCGACTGCTGAATACTCCCCATAATCTGGAGCGCCGAAAGGTGATAGGCTCGCAGTTTCAAGGGATTAAGCGTAATCCGCACCTGGCGGCGCAAGCCCCCGGTTACCGCGACCTGGGCCACATTATGGCCTCTTTTCAGCCGATTGGCCAGTTCATCGGCCATGCGGCGCAGTTCATAGCTGCTGTATTTATTTTGAGGATTCCACAGGGTAAGAGCCAGAATGGGTACACTGTAAATGGAGCGGGGCTTAATCAGAGGACGGGAAACACCGGGCGGGATTTCGTCATAATGGCTCATGAGCTTGCTGTAGACCTTGACAAGACTCCTGTTCATGTCCTCGCCCACCTTAAAACGGACAATAGTCAGGTTCATGCCCGGCTTGGCGATGGAATAAACATACTTCACCCCTTTAATTTCCCAAAGCAGCTTTTCCACCGGGGTTGAGACACGCGTCTCCACCTCGGCGGGCGAGGCACCGGGGTAAGAAAGCATAACATCAATCATCGGCACGTTAATCTGGGGATCCTCTTCCCGAGGGGTCACCATGATAGCGTAAACGCCCAGCAATAAGGCCGCGATAACCAGCAGAGGGGTAAGCTTGGACTTGATAAAGGCCTTGGCAATTATGCCTGAGATGCCGATATCTTTCATGATTTTTTCTCCTTTTGCAGAATCCCGCCGTCCACAGCCCGGTCCGTACCCTTGACAATCACCCGCTCATTTCCCTTGAGACCGGATAATACTTCGACACCAGCCGCGAACTTTCTGCCGGCCCGAATCAGACGATAGGTAACGAGATTACTCTCACCCACCGAATAAACCCCGGTGAGCTGCCCCCGGTAGACAATGGCCGAAGACGGCACCAGCAGGGCCTCGCGGCTGCCGCTCCGCACATGTACCCGGACAAAAAGCCCGTTGCTCAAGTTACGGGCCTTGACCCGTATCTTGACCAGAAAAGAGCGGGAACGCGGATTAACCGCCTTGACGACAGTCATTACTGTACCCGTGATCCGTCTGCCCTGAGAAGGAATCTCCACCTCCACCGGCATATTTTCGCGCAACAGTTTAATCCTGTTTTCATCCACCTTAATATCGACATGAAAAGCCCCCTTCTGATCAATGGTCAACAGCGGCTGACCTGGGGCCGCCATATTACCGGCCTCCACCATCTTGCTGGCAATTATACCGCTGACCGGGGCACGCACCGAGGTGAAACCGCTGGCGATACGAGCCTGAGCCACGCCGCTTTCGGCCTGGGTTACGGCCTTGCCCGCCATTTCATATTGCAGCCCGGCTACCTGCATCCGGGTCTTGATCTCATCAAATTCCTGGCCGGAAACAGCCTTCTCGTCAAACAACTTCTTATAGCGCTGATAGGTGAGTTCAGCCAGCTGGCGGTGTTTATCCGCGCTTTCCAGGCTCTGCCTGGCCTGGCTCAGAGCCGCCTCGGCCGCGGTTATCTGCTGCCTGAACTGACGATTATCTATGGAAACCAGCAGCTGGCCCGCTTTGACCATATCACCGTCCTTAAACATTACTCCCGTAACCTTGCCCATGATCCTGGCAGCTACTGTTACCGAGGCCCTGGACTTGACCGTGCCGACAGTTTCATAAAAAACCGGCACCCGCGTCCGGCTGATCCGCGCGGTCTGCACCCCGTTTATTACCGGTCTCGCGGTTTGTACCGTATTCTTTGAACCCGCCTGTTCCTTACAGCCGGTAAGCGCCATGACAAGCATCAGTATAACGGCTACTCTTTGTGTGTTCATTTTATTTCTCCTGCGGATTCGCTGTGGGCATGAAGGTCTTTAAGGATCATACCGCTTTCATAACTTAAATTCAGAATAGCAAGCTGCCGTTCATTCTGCCGCGCCACGAGGTGGGCCCGGGACTGATCAAGACTGACCTGTGAATCAAGAAGATCAACCATGGGGGACAGGGAGTTTTCATAACGAAGGTTAACCAGCCTCTGCCCTTCCTGAGCGGACTTAAGCGCCTCTTCCGCCAGGCTGACATTTTTCCCGGCCTCATTCACCGTCTCGTAGGCCTGGAACACCTGGAAGGCAACCGCTTTTTTAAGCCCGGCAAGATACCTGGCCGCCGCCTGAACCTGGTGCGCGGCCCTGGTCTTTGCGTACGACCGGCGGCTGCCGTCAAACAAATTCCATTGCAACCCCGCCCCCAGCATCCAGCTATGCCCTTCAGTGCCAAAAGGTTTGTTGTGATCGTTAAACTGGTAGGAACTGCTGACTCCAAGCACCGGCAGCAGACTGGCCCTGGCAAGACGGAGATTTTTCCGGGCATTTTTATAACGCAGTTCCATGGCCTTGACATCCTGCCGGTGAAGCGCGCTTGCCTGGCACTCATCAATGGGACGCAGCGGCACCGAAAAATCCGCCTTAGAGACATTCACCGGAGTTTTAAGCCCGAGAAGAAGACCAAGCGCCCGGCAGGCAACCCTATAATTTTTATTGGCCGTGGTCTCGATCTGCTGCATATTTTTCAGCGCCGTACTGGCCCGCAGGATATCAGAATAAAGCCCAAGGTGATTTTTATAACGCGCCCTGGCGAGACGCAGATGTTCTTCGGCATCCTTTACCCCCTGACGGGCAACCTTGATATAGGCCCTGGCAGTTTTGGCCTGCAGATAACTGGAAACAACCCGCATGGCGATTGTCTCCCTGCGGCGCTGAAAATCTTTGCGGGCGGCCTGATGAGCGATTTTACTCATATCCAGACCGATATAGGCCCTGGGGGCGAAAAGAGGCATACTCAGGCCGATTGAGGTCTGAAAATCATTTATCGGATCCGGCGAATTCAGCGAGGGCAGGGCAAAATCCTGACTGGTAAAACGCTGCTGGTTGAGCTTGGCCATAAAACCATAAGTGGGATTATTCGTCCGCATATAACGTTCTTTAACATTAATATGGGGCAGAAGATTACTCCGCGCGACACCTATGGCTGCCCGGCTGGCGGCAACCTCCTGCTGCCCGGCCAGCAGTTGGTCATTATCCTTCAAGGCCAGATTCACCGCCTGGGGCATAGTCAGAACCGGGGCGGCATCAACGACGGCCGGGGGAGCCGCCTGAGACGAAAAAGCAAGTAAAAGAATGAAGAAAACTACCTGAGCGCCTGTTATTATCCAGAGCCCGCATTTATCATTAATCATCTGTACCACTCCTTCTCTTTTACTGATTGGCAATCACCGCGGTGTGACTTTTCAGCCGCGGTAAGCCTCCTTCAATATTATGATGGCGTCGTAAAAAGTCCGATCTACGGTGTTGTGGCGTTTCGGCAGACCTTCGGCATACCATATGTATGGCCGAAGCCCTGCCGAACCACCACGCCTTGTATATCGAACTTTTTGACTTAGCCATCTTTAGTTAGTGATGGACTTTTTACGAGTCCATCATATTATGATGGTATGTGCAAAAAGCAATTCCAGAAGAACCTGGACAGTTACCTACAAATGTATAACAAACACCCGGCCGTAATGTCAATTCAAATGCCCCCCTGGAGCCAGCCGGGACTCTGGCATTAAGCCCCTGACTATCACTTTATGAGCCATGACCTCTGAGCCGCTCCAGGTGTCGGCCGGAAAGCATTTAATTATTTCATTAAACGTTTAACAAGTCAACTAAAATCAACACGACTCAGCAAAAAGCATTTAATCCAAACTGCGGGAACGGGAAGACCGCTGTTCAGCGCCGTTGATGAGATTTGAATTTTTAGCCGTATCAGGTTAAATAACTGGTAAACGAAATAACGCCAAAGGAGATAAACTAATCACCATGAGCGAACAAATCCCCGCCGACATCAAAAAAGACCTGGACAAAGCACGCATCCTGCACCAGCGGGCCGCGGCCGATTACGCGAAATGCCTGGAATTTAACAAAACAATGTCAAGCGTCCTGGCAAGACTGGAAGACGCCGGCTGCTTCAGAACCGCCGACAGGGTTATGACTATCCTCCTCAACTGTAATCCCAAAGAAGGGACACACTGCGACAATGCCACCTTTGTCAGCGAAAAAATGAAAAAGTTCGAGTAACTATACCAACGAACCGCGATATTAATTTATTGACGCTAAGGGCTAAAAATCGTAAGATGAAAAATTTACATTTTATAATTATCATTTACACTACAGGGCTATATAATTATGCTTAAGTTTTTACGCCGCAAGGCGCAATCCCCAACCTTACAGATTACCATTCTGATCATCATTGTTGTCTTTGTCTTCTGGGGGGTGGGCCGTCAGAATAACGGCAGCCGCAGCGCCGTTGCCACCGTTAACGGTCATACCATTGAATATCAGGAGTACCAGAAAGAATATAACCAGACCATGAGTAGGCTCCGGGAACGCCTGGGCGGCAGGATACCCAAGGGGCTGCTTGATTCTCTTGACATCAAGCATCAGGTTATAAATAAACTTATTCAGCGCACCCTCATGCGCCAGGGGGCCAGGGACGCGGGCCTCAGAGTCAGCGATGCCGAGTTGCAGCAGGCCATTGACAAAATGCCGGTCTTTCAGAAAAACGGGGTCTTTAATCTGACACTTTATAATAACGTCCTTACCGCCTCCCGGCTTAATGTCTCCAAATTTGAGGCCGGCATGCGTTACGACCTGCTGGCCGACAAGGTTAAGAGGCAAATCTCACATTTTGCCGAAGTATCACCCACCGAGCTTAAAATTCTATTTAATTATAATTACACTGCCTTTAAATTTTCCTACGCCGCCTTTAAGGCCCTTAATTTCAGCGACCGGGTCGAGGTCAGCCCCCGGAAACTCCAGGAATTTTATAATAAGCACAAAGAAACCTACTTCAGCGCTCCCCAGCGCCAGATCAAATATCTGCTGTTTTCAACCGCCGCTCAAAAGACAAAGCTGCCGTCCTCCGACGCTATAAAAACTTATTATCAAAATAACATCGCCCGCTTCACCACTCCGGAACGGCGTGATGCCAGTCATATCCTGATCCTGAGCAAAAGTTCAGATTCACCGCAGCAAATCGCCGCCAAGCGTAAAAAAATTAATGAAATTCTGGCCATGGCCAGAGCGGGTAAAGATTTCGCCGCCCTGGCCAGAAAATATTCACAGGACGGCCTGGCCAAACGTGGAGGTGACTTAGGCTTCTTCAGCCGCGGCCAGATGGTAAAGCCCTTTGAAAAGGCGGTATTCAGTCTGAAAACAGGTCAGATCAGCGGGGTGGTCAAGACTCAATTCGGCTTCCATATCATCAAGTTAAACAAGATTGAGCCCGCCAGCACCAAGCCCTTAAAAGAGGTCCGAAAACAGATAATCGCCGCCATCTCGCACGAAATGAACCAGAACCTGGCCTTCAAAGCGGCCAACAAGGCCTATGAACAGATTATTCTGGCCGGCAGTCTTGATAAATACAAATTAAAAACACCCGCCGCCGCCATCAAGGAGACGGGGTTCTTCGCCAGACACAACCCGCCGGCGGCACTCAAGGCCCTGCCCGCCGTTATCAATAAATCCTTCGCCCTCAACAAGGGTGAGTTAAGTTCCATTATCGACACGGGCGAGGGCTATGCCATTGTCTATGTTGAGGATGCCAGGGCTCCGGCCCAGGAAGACTTTAAAACCGTCAGGGATCAGGTAAAACAGGATTTTATCGCTCAGGAATCAGTCAAGCTGGCCAGAGAAGCGGCAGACAAAATGCTGGCCGCCCTGCATAAGAAGGGCAAAATAGATGAACTAACCGCCAGGGCCGAAGTCGAATTCCAGACCACGCCCTATATCACCAGAGCTGATTCCAGTGCCGCCCGGCTCCCGGCCCCGGTGGTCAAGACGGGGCTGCGCCTCTCCGCGGCTGCCCCTCTGCCCAAAAAGCCAATAGCCGTTGGCAAAACCTTTTACGTCTTGAAATTCAAGGAAAGCAAGGCCCCGGATGAAACTCTGTTCGCCCGGAAAAAGGCCGGGTTAAAGACTCAGGTTCGCAATGAAAAGAGCAATGAACTCCTCACTGCCTGGATTGAATATCTGCAGAAAAAGGCCGAGATCAAGATCAACGAAAAATTACTATAAAATCCTGTTTTCAGGGTTTGCCCCGGCCCCACAGGGGGTCTTCGCCAAATCGAGACAGCCACCAGTCCTCATCATCTAAAGGCTGGCTGTCTTCATCGCAGACTAAGGGGAAACGATAACCGGCGCAATACTTCAGCAAAACCTCATAGGCTGAATTTATATCAGCCATGGCCGGAGCGTCCCGGTCTCCAGCGGCGCCGGCCAGATGATCGGGATGATAACGTTTACTCAGGCGCCGGTAAGCGGCCTTAATTTCCTCAAGAGTGGCCGCCTCCCCCAATTGCAGGAGATCGCGGGCCACGATAATTTTCTGCCATCCCTTACTTCTCATCACCTCAGGCCGCCGCGCGGGCTACCTGCCCCCCACTCTATTTTCTTCATGCCGCAGCAGCCGTTTAATATTTTCGGCATGCTTAAGCCAGATCAGCAGACTGACAAAGAGCGCCAGACCGACGTTAACGGCGGAACGGCCGCTGAAACTGATAATAACAGGCATCAGGGCAGCGGCACTTAACGAACCCAAAGAGACATACCCCCAGACCCTGACCACCACCACGAAAAGCAGGAGACAGGCCAAAACAGCGAGGGGCTGGATATAAAAGAAAATTCCCAGGGCGGTGGCCACCCCCTTGCCGCCCTTAAAGCGGAGATAAAGGGGATATATATGCCCTAAAAAGGCGGCCGCTCCCACCAGGGCAATCCACAGCTCCGCCTCCTGTTGGTGGTCAAGAATGGCGGCAGCGGCCAGCATGGGCAGCAGCCCCTTGCCGGCATCAGCCATCAGGGTCAAAAACCCCAGTTTTTTACCGAGCAGCCGGTTAACATTGGTGGCCCCGATATTGCCGCTGCCCGCCTGCCGGACATCCACCCCAAGGCATTTGCCCAGAACCAGCCCAAAGGGGATAGAGCCAATAAGATAGGCGGCCGCTACTAATATTATATTCAACATACATACTCCCGGAAAATAAGCGCTCAACAAATCAGAGTCTTGATTTGACAAATTAAATTTGATGGAATTGAATGTCGAAATCTACCGCTGACCTCAACATTACTGAAATATTTTCGCCCGCCACAGGCCCAGCCGGGCCAGGCGGAAAGAAACCGCCGTCCACAGGCAGCCCAGTCCGTACTTAATACTGCGAGGCAGATTAATGGACGAGGCCTCGGCAAAATAGCGGGTGGGGCAGCTGACCTCGGCAATCACCAGATTCCGCCAGGCAATCTGAGCCAGCACCTGGTTGTCAAAAACGAAATCATCGGAATTATGTTCCAGCTCCAGCCCGGCCAGCAGGGTACGGGAAAAGGCCCGGTAACCGGTATGATACTCCGACAGTTTAATGCCTAATAAAAAATTTTCACCCATGGTCAAAAAACGGTTGGCAATATATTTCCACAGAGGCATGCCGCCCTTAAGGGCGTATCCTCCTAAAATTCTGGTCCCCAGCACGCAGTGATAGAGACCGCTGCCAATCATCGAGGCCATGGCCGGAATCAGCCTGGGGGTATATTGATAATCCGGATGCACCATGATGATTATATCCCCGCCCTCCTCCAGAGCCAGACGATAGCACGATTTCTGATTGGCCCCGTAGCCCCGGTTTTCGGGGTGAACATAGAGTCTGGTTCGGGGAAGATCAGCGGCAATGGCCGCCGTCTGATCACCACTGGCATCATCAACCACAATCACCAGATCAACCACCCCCTGGGCCATAACCTCCTCATAGGTTCGGCGCAGGGTCTCGGCCGCGTTATAGGCCGGCATCACCACTATAACCTTTTTATCTTTATACAACCGCTCTGGTTCCTCAGCAAAATTCAGGGGTAACGACCTTAAACCATATCACATTCTGCCCCCCGCCATCTCGTTAATCCGGGCGCATTCCTCTTTAATCTCGGCCATAATACCATTATCCGCGAAGCTGAAAGGACGGTCGGAACCGGCAACAATAAAGTGATCCAATAAAGAGATATCGACAAACGAGAGGGCCAGAAACAGATTTCTGGTCAGATGCCGGTCGGCGGCCGAAGGCGCGGAATTTCCCGAAGGATGATTATGGGCGATAATCAGGGCGGCGGCGTGCTGGGCCAGGGCCTTCTTGATTATCTATCTGGGATAAATGGTATTGCTGGTCAGAGTGCCTTCCGCCACAATCTCACTGTCAATAATCCCATGATTGGCATCAAGATAGATTACGGTGAGCCGTTCAATCCGCATATCACGCATGGAATGAATCAGATAATCAGCCACCTCCAGAGAAGACTTTACATACCGCCGTCCCCGCAGGCGCTGGCTTAAATAACGGCGGGCGAGGCCATGGACAAATTGAATGGCGAGGGAGTTTTTAGGCCCCACCCC